>NZ_JAAORJ010000002.1:333266-574894 GCF_017696315.1 Prochlorococcus marinus XMU1412
CGCCTGGACTAAGTCCTTTTACAATGAATAAGAGAGCTGAAGATAAACTAAGTTCAAGAAAAACAAAAGTTCCTAACTGGTATTTAGATTTATCTCTTTTAAATAAATATTGGGGTTCTGATCGCGTATACCATCATACTGCACCTGTAAATATGAATTTTGCTATTCGAGAAGGTTTAAGATTAATTGCAAATGAAGGTTTAGAGAATGCTTGGAATAGGCATAATACTAATGCAAAGAAACTTTGGAAAGGTTTAGAAAGTCTAGGAATGGAATTACATGTATCAGAGGATTATCGATTGCCAACTCTTACAACAGTTAAGATTCCACCTGCAGTTGATGGAGATGGTTTTAGAAATCATCTTTTAAGAAACTTTGGAATAGAAATAGGAAATGGACTTGGAGAATTGTCTGGTAAGGTATGGCGCATAGGATTAATGGGCTTTAACTCAAGTGAGGAGAATGTAGACAGATTATTAAACTTATTTGATACTGAGTTAAAAAAATATGCTATTTTTGAGTCCTCAACTTTTTAAACCATAATTGTAAAATTTTACTGCATTCGTCTTCTAAAATACCTCCGACGATTTCCATTTTATGATGAGAGCTTTTATGCTTTGACAAGTCAATTGAGCCGCCCAATCCACCTCTTTTCTTATCGTAGGCACCAAAAATAACTTTACCCATCCTTGCTTGAATAAGTGCTGATGCACACATAGTACATGGTTCTAAATTTGTTAAGATAATACATTCATTAAATCTCCAGTCATTTTTTATTAGAGATGCCTGCCTTAGTGCCATAATTTCAGCATGACCTAATGGATCATTATTTATATTTCTCCTGTTAACACCTCTTCCAATACATCTTCCTCTCTCATCTAAAATTATTGAACAGATTGGTAACTCAACTTTTCCAATTTCTTCTGATCTTCTTAAAATAGAGTTCATCCATCTTGAGTATTTTAAAATATTTATTCCTTTATTTTCATCATAATTACTATTTACATTTTCAAAAATATACCTCATTTACCAATATTAAGAATAAACTTATTAATAGATATCTTATCTGATGACTGAAGATTTAATTAATAAAAAAGATATATACTTCCCTTCGTATTTAGGGACTAACGATAACTTAATTACTCTCCTAAATAAAACAACTCAAATTCTTTGTGACTGGTTCTCTAAAGCCGATAAATATGGTCCATTACCATTTGATGAGAATTTCAAGTGCTTAATGCCTGATGAGGATGGTAATTCTACAGAAGATTTGTTTTCTGATATTCAATCCCTTCTAAATAATTCTTTTAATCCAGTTCATCCAGGCTCTTTAGCTCATCTGGATCCCCCACCTTTGATTTTTTCTATTTTAGGCGATTTAATTGCTGCTGGTTTAAATAATAATCTTCTTGCTTACGAGTTGTCTCCAAGTATTACTTTGCTTGAGGAATCATTATGCAAATGGTTTGCAAGGAAAATAGGGTTTAATGATTCTTCAGGAGGCATAGCAGCTAGCGGAGGTACTTTAAGTAATTTGAATGCACTTATAGCAGCTAGACATAATTCTGGATTAGGTTCAGATCCCAATTCTGTATTACTTGTTAGTGAAGATGCTCATTCCTCTTTCATTAAATGTATAAGAATAATGGGTCTTGATGAAGCAAATCTTATTAGGATTAAAACTGATAATAATGGGAGTATTGATATACAAAATCTTAGAAAAACTATAGATAAATGTTTTATTGATAATAAAAAAATATTCGCTATTGTTGCCACTTTAGGGACAACAGTAAGAGGAGCAATTGATCCTATTAAAGATATAAGTGAAATATGCAAAGAAAGAAATATATGGCTTCATATCGATGGCTCCATTGGAGGCATTTTTGCCATAACTTCTATTCCAATAGAAGGTTTAAATAATATTAATAAGGCTAATTCCATAACAATAAATCCTCAAAAAATAATTGGTATTACTAAGACATCATCTTTGTTATTGGTTTCAGAAATGAGTACTTTAGAAAATACATTTTCTACTGGACTTCCTTACCTATCATCTAAAGAAGACATCATAAATAGAGGAGAAATTGGCATACAAGGTTCTAGACCTGCAGAGGTTATCAAACTGTGGCTTGGGTTACGTTTTTTAGGTCTGAATGGAATAGAAAATATATTAAAATCATCAATTAAAAGAAAAGATTTTTTTATAAAAAATATTAGTAAAAATAAATTTGATATATATTCAGGTCCTCTGCATATTGTATCATTCTTACCAAATAAACTTGAGCCAAAAGACTCTGATGAATGGACTCAAACTAAAGTTAATGAACTAATTAACAATAATTTTATGCTTTCTAGACCAAAATTTAAAGGTAAATATTTTTTAAGGGTTGTCATGGGAAATTACAATACAAAAGAATCTCATATTGTAGAACTTTTGAGACTTTTAGATGCTTAACTAATGAATATGGGTAGACAAAAAATTATTGCAATAGTAACAGGGGTTATATCTATAGCTATTTGTATTGCTTACTTACTATTAATAACTATCTTTGATTTCAGGACTTATCTAAATGATCAATTATCCAATTTTACATAGTAAATGGAGGCAAACTTTTATTTGATTGAAAATACTTTTTCATTTCAATTTTTGAAATAGCTTCTTTTAAGAAGTTGTTTAAAATATCCTCTCTCTTACTTATTCTATAAATCTTATCTACTACTTCTTGAATTCCTCCATCCCCCCAATCTTGGCCATTTTTAAAATATTCAATCAAACTCAGTCCTACTATTCTTATTAACCAGCCTGCGGTAACTGATTGTATAGATTTAGATAATATTATTTTAGTCAAGCTTGTAGCTAAAGCAGGAGAAATAATGGCGAGACCCCCTTTTAATATTCCTTGTTTGGCCAATGCGCTTAGCAGAGATGTAGCCAAATCTTTTGCATCTTTTTTTGTAAGCTTTATTTCATATATTTTTGATAATTCCATTATCATTTGTAGGTTTACGGAGGTAGTAGTTAGGAAATCAACGGCTGGTAGTGGATTAACTAGTATTACTCCTCCTGTTATCCACATATATTTATTAATCACTTTATTTGACATTAAATATCTTTGTTCTTGAACGAAATTTTTACTTTTAATACCTAACTTATTTGAGCGAAAAAGAATATTATCCGCCAATAATTCTTCACCATTATTATCGAGCGTTGCAATTATTTCTCTAAATAAACTTCCTACCTCTGGGACTAAATTTAAAGTATCTGATTTTGTATAGGTAGATTGTTGAGGTACTGCAATTGTTTGCACAACTGAAATTCTATTTTTTCTAGCGGAAGTTATAGAAATTATATTTTCTTTGATGAGGTTATTTTCATCTCTAGACCTCAAATCACATTTATTTAGAACTACTATTATTTTTTTTCCTATTTTCAATAATTCTTTAATTAAATAGTTTTCGTATTTATTTATGTCTTGATCCAAGACAAAAAGAACTAAATCAGAATTTGATGCTTGTATGATTGTTTCTTTTTCTCTTTGTTCTCCTAATTTAGATGGTTCGAATAAACCAGGAGTATCCACAATATTAATGTTTCTTTTTAAGATTGGGATGCGAATTTTATAGCTATTAATTTGCTTTGTTGTACCTATTTTTGCTGAAGTTTGTCCTACAATATTTTTCAATAAAGATCTTGCTATAGATGTTTTTCCTGAGGAACCTGCTCCAAAAAGAGTAACGTTATAATCTCCTGTTTTTAATTGGGCCTCTAGTTTATTTTTTTGGTAATTTAACAATTCAACTTTTACTTTATCATTAATTTTTTTATTAATTTTCTCGACCCCTTCCAAACTTATCTTGGCAGCACCATATGTATTTTTGAATGTAAGTGTATTTTTTTTATTTTTGTAAATAACTTTATAAACTATTTTTTTAAAAAGTTTTTTATCAATGTTGTAAAAGATATACATAATTATTATTAAAAATAAAATTGTATAAATATTTACTGTTCGTATTAATATCGAAAATAAAATATATAGAAATAAAATAAAAATAATATATTTTATATATTTCAATTTCAAGTAATTCATATTATTGTTTGTTTTTAAAAATTCTATACAGTAAAAATATAAACCCAAGATTAATAGATATATCAGCAATATTAAATACCGGAAAATTTATAAAATTTAAATTTATAAAATCAATTACAAAACCTTTTAAAATTCTATCTATTCCATTACCAATAGTTCCTCCTAGAATAAAGCTATAAGAGGTAATGTCAATTTTGTTTAAAGTATTTTTCCTTAATATTAAATAAATAAGTAATATTGAAAAAATAATACTTATTAAAGATAAAAATATTCTATTACCACTAAATATGTTAAATGCTGCTCCGTAATTTTTAACAAAGTCTAATCTAAATAAAAGAAAATCTTTATTTAAAAATTTTTTATAATTATAAAAAATTAAATATTTTGTATATTGATCTATTAAAATAATAAAAATACTTAAGGATAAATAATATAACTTTGTTTGTATCTTAGTAATCATTATTTGCTATGTTTTAAACTTTTGATAGGTTTAATAAGTAGTAATAATGGAATAAGCGTTAAAAAATGATATCCAATTTTACCTACAGAGTATTTCCCTAAATTATATAAAAATATATTAAATTGACTGTAAAATATAACTTGTAAAAGATGGTAAAATATTCCAGTCATATGCATAGCACATATTGCTATAAATCCCTTTTTTAAAAAGTTACCAACATTTATTTTATTTGTTGTATTTAAATTATCAATTATTTTGATTAATGGATATAAACCTAATAAATAACCAAAATTTGGAGTGAGTAAATATCCTATTGAGCCTCCTTGATGAAAGACTGGGGCTATAAATAACCCTAAAATTATATATATAGAAAATGCCCTGAAAACTACTTTTTTATGAAATATAAGTGTTAGTAAAATTGTAGTTGGAATTTGCCATGTGATAGGCATCTCAAAACTATTATTAGATTCATCGACAAATGGTAGTGGAATATAAACAGGTAGCATTGATGATATTACTAGTGATTGAAGACTCACCAGTATCTCAATTAATTTATAAAAATTGAGCATTATTATAAATTTTATTTATAAACTTCTCAAGGCAACAATGGGATCTAGTTTAGAAGCTCTTTTTGCAGGTAAAACTCCAAAGATTAAACCAATTGATCCTGAAATGATCATGGTGGATAAAGTTGTTGATAATCCTACAGATGCAGGAAGGGGAGTTATCAAAGACAAAATAAAAACACCTGATAATCCTGTTGTTGTTCCTATTAATCCTCCAATTGTAGATAAAATCAATGCCTCAATTAAAAATTGAATTAATATATCTGACTGTTTAGCTCCTATTGCTTTTCTAAGACCAATCTCTTCAGTCCTTTCACTAACGGAAACTAGCATAATATTCATGATTCCTATTCCTCCAACAACTAAAGATACTGCCCCAATACCCGCCAATAAAAAAGTTAACCCACTTGTTATGTTGGTAACTATATTCAATGCATCTTCTTGCGATCTAACTGCAAAGTCATCATCTCTTATTATTTTATGTCTTTGCCTTAATAAGTTTGTAATTTGGAATTTTGCGGCACTAGTTGTATTTTTATTTATCGCTTCCACACTAATAAAGCTTAAACTTACACCATAAGTAGGGTCCTTCCCAGTAATTCTATTTACCATAGTGGTTAATGGTATATAAGCATTTTTGTCTTGATTACTTCCAAATACAGCACCTTTTGGTTTTAATATTCCGATAATTTCATAAGTATGATCTTTAATTCTGATTTTTTCTCCAAGTGAAGAATTTTTATCTTTGAAAAATTCGTCTTTAAGATCAGGACCTATTACAACATAACTTCTTGCACTATTAACATCACTTTTAGATAAAAATCTTCCCTTATCTACTTCAAAGCTTCTTACTTCAAGAAATTCAGGAGTAACACCAGCAATAGATATATTAAGGCTTTTAGAATTTGATTGTACTATCTCGTTAGCAGAGATTTGAGGAGCAACTTTTTTAACTGTGGGGACTTGATTGCTTATTGCTATTGCATCTTCTAAAACTAGGTTTTTAGGAAATGAAATACCTCTTCTTCTTGTGTCATTATTTCCAGGAACAATGAATAAAACATTTGCACCTAAATTACTTAATTGGTTTTTTGCTAATGTTTGAGCACCTCTTCCAAGTCCAACGAGAGTAATAACTGATGCATTTCCTATAATAATCCCAAGCATTGTTAACGAACTTCTCAATTTGTTCGAAACTAAGGTTTTTGTGGCCATGCCTAAGGCTTCTTTTATTGAGATATTCCTAGACATATTTATATTTATCTAATGCATCATCATCTTCAATTTGACCCATGTATATAACACCTTCATTTAGCTGCAGTGTAATAAGGTCGCCATTGCTAATTTGATGATCATCCATATTTTCTAAATTACAAATTGTAGAAATCTTTTTATTATTTTTGTTAAACAAAGCATAAACATCATTTACATTTTGGTTCGTAACAATCCCCGCAATATTTTTACTAAGTGGAATATTTTTCATTAATTCTTCCGGAACAAATAATATTTCTCCTGGACAAATTAATGACATGTCTAGATTATTTTTTATTATTCTTGCTTTACCGGTAACACCGATTTCCCCTATTGAAATTCCCCTTGATACAATTTTTCTTACTAAACCGACTTTTATTAAATCTGTAGAACCACTTATTCCAGTTAATGTGCCTGCAGTTTGAACTACTAAATCTCCTTGATTTAGTATCCCCATTTCCTGAGCAATTTGCATAGCCAAACTAAAAGTTTTTGCAGTTCTTTCATCATTTTTAACTACTATGGGAGTAACTCCCCAAACAAGTTGTAATCTTCTCGCTACGCTCCTCTCTGTAGTAGTTGCCAAGATAGGTGTTGGAGGTCTGAATTTACTTACATTTCTAGCGGTAGAGCCTGATTTTGTTAAAGGGATTATAGCTCCTGCATCAAGTTGTCTAGCTATATTACTTACTGCTGCACTAATAGCATTTGGGATGGTACTAGGTAAGTGGCTCTCAATAGCTTTGAGTGGATAATCCCTTTCAATTCTTCTTGCTATAGTCGCCATCGTTTCTACTGCCTCTACAGGATAATCGCCAACTGCAGTTTCATTTGAAAGCATTACAGCATCTGTCCCATCCAGAATTGCATTTGCAACATCACTAACTTCGGCCCTTGTTGGTCTTGGATTCGAAGCCATAGAGTCAAGCATTTGAGTCGCTGTAATTATTGGAATACCTAAAGTATTAGCTTTTCTTATTAATTCCTTTTGTAAAAGAGGAACTTCTTCAGCAGGCATTTCTACTCCTAAATCACCCCTCGCAACCATAACCCCATCACATAAAGGTAATACTGTATCAATTTGATCAATCGCTTCAAATTTTTCTATTTTTGCGACCACGGGAGTTGAATGCCCATTTTTATTTATTAAATCCTTTATCTCGTTTATATCGGATGGATTTCTTACGAAACTTAGGGCAATCCAATCAACCCCTTCAGATAGACCGAATTTTAAATCCTCTTTATCTTTTTCTGTTAATGCTTTTACTGATAATTGAACATCTGGAAAATTAACACCTTTATTGTTTGAAAGAACCCCTCCTACAGTTACCATGCACTCCAAATTATTAGCTTTTATATCAACTTTATCTACAATCATTTCTATTTTTCCATCATCTAAAAGAATTCTTTTCCCCTTGCTAACTTCTTGAGAAAGTTTGTCGTAGGTTACATTTGCAATAGTATTTGTACATTCGACTTCATTTGATGTCAGTGTAAATTTATCGCCTTTTTTAACTTTCACTGGCCCATCTTTAAAACGCCCTAATCGTATTTTAGGTCCTTGAAGATCTTGTAATATTCCAATATCTATATCTAACTTTTTTGATACTTCCCTTATGGTTTTTATTCTCTCAGCATGATCCTTATGATCTCCATGTGAGAAATTTAATCTGAATGTTGTTACTCCAGCTTTAATTAAATTTGTAATTATCTCTTCAGATTGAGTCGCAGGGCCAATAGTTGCTACTATTTTTGTTCTTCTTTTTAAATCAATATTCGACATATATAGATAATATTGCTAGATATAAATAAATTTACCATACCCAAAGTTAGTTATTTAAGTCATGGATTTTAAAACTTATCAGAAAAAAGCTAGAGAAACAGCACAATATCCAGATTTAGGCTCAAATAATATTTATCCAACTCTTGGTTTAGTTGGAGAGGCTGGAGAGGTGGCAGAAAAAGTGAAAAAGGTTATAAGAGATAAAAATGGAATATTTGATAACGAATCAAAATTAGGTATTAAAAAAGAGTTAGGAGATGTTTTGTGGTATGTTTCAAATCTTTGTACAGAATTGAATTTCAACTTAGAGGATGTTGCAATACAAAACCTTGAAAAATTAAAATTAAGAGCTGCTAAAGGGAAGATAAAAGGTTCTGGGGATGATAGATAAATTCAGCTATAACCTAAGCTGGCGTACTGGAGATTTGTAATTAAATTTTGTATAACATTTAAAAGTAAAAAAGCTAATAAAGAAGAAATATCAAATCCACCTATTGGGGGGATAATACCTCTAAAAATGTTTAAATAAGGATCTGTGATAGAAGTTAATGCAGATAAAACACCATTACTCCAATCAATACCTGGAAACCATGTGAGTAAAATTCTTATTATCAATATGAAAGAATAAATTGATAAAGTTTGCCCCAGAACCGCAAAAATCTCAGATAACATTATCTTTTCGTAATTTAATATATCCTAACATTTACTTTTTATTGCTGCTTATTATTACTGCTTCCTATATTTGAAAGATATTCATTACTTACAGCAAAAGTTTGAAAAAACTTTTCTGATAATGATAACCAATATGATCTACCATCTTTTTGCTTCCGTTTGACGATAAATTTCTTTTCTAATAATTCTTTAATATGATCATAAGCTCCTGAACCTCGAAGAAGTATAAGATCCGATTGCAGGATCTTTTTTTTGATCGCAATGGTTGCCAATGTCCTTAATTCCGATGTTTTCAAATCAGAAGGAAGTAAATCATCAACGAATTCATTAAGACTAGATTTTAGTTCGAGAGAAAAACTGTTATTAACTGTATTTAATTCAATAGCTGAGTTGGGATTAGAGTATTTATTTTTTAGATCTTTAATTGCATTATTTATTGAGTTTATATCAGAATTAGTAATTTCTGAAAGATCCTTTTTTGTTATTGGTCTGCCTTTCAAATATAAGACAGCTTCAACTTTAGTAACTAAATCTATATCAGATATTGGCGTGGTATTTAGATCAGATTGATTGATTTTAATTACCGAAATCTTTCCTAAGATACCTTAAATTTAATCTGATGCACCAAGGAATAATCTATATGTATCGTTTTGAGTTTCATCCCAGAATTTATAGCCTAAAATTCTAACAAATTTATTCCACTCTAAAATCTCATTTTTATGGATTAAAACTCCAATAACAATTTTTCCTACATCAGCACCATAATTCCTGTAGTGAAATACGCTTATAGACCAATTAGATTTCATATTATTTAAGAAGTTTATTAATGCGCCTGGCCTTTCAGGAAACTCAAATCTGTATAAAAGTTCAATAAAGTTTTTATATTCCATCTCTTTAAAATCCCTTGGTAATCTTCCACCTACCATATGTCTGAGATGATTTTTAGATAATTCATCATCACTTATGTCAATAAATGAGTACTCAGAATTTTTAAATATATTTAATAGATTTTTTTTATCATTTAAACCATAGACTTGAACCCCTACAAAGATCTGTGCATTCTTAGAATTTGACATCCTATAGCTAAATTCAGTTAAATTTCTATTATCAAGTAACTTACAAAAATCAATTAGACTACCAGCACGTTCAGGAATTTCAACAGCCATCATTACTTCTTTACACTCTCCAAGTTCTGCTCTTTCTGCTACAAATCTAAGCCTCTCGAAATTCATATTTGCACCACATGCAATCGCAACCATTTTTCTATTTGAATGATTCGAATTTAAAATATCTTTTTTCATTCCCGCTATTGATAAGGCACCTGCGGGCTCTAGTATTGATCTAGTATCCTCAAAAACATCTTTTATAGCAGCACAGATTTCATCAGTATTAACCTTAATCATCTTATCTATATATTTTCTACCAATATCAAAAGTATTTTTACCAATTTTTTTAACCGCCACTCCATCTGCAAATTGACCTACAGAAGATAGTTCCACAATTTTTTCTTCTTCCAAAGATTTCGTCATAGCGTCAGCATCTTCTGGTTCTACACCAATTATTTTTACTTCAGGCCATACTTTTTTAACGTATAAGGATATACCTGATATCAACCCCCCACCACCTACAGCAATATAAATTGCATAAGGTTTTTCCTTAAGCTGCTGTTCAAGTTCTATAGCTATAGTTCCTTGTCCTGCTATTACTTCTGGATCATCAAAGGGATGAATAAAGCATAAATTTCTTTCTTGGCTAATCCTTATTGCCTCTTTGTAAGCTTCATCATAGTTATCGCCATATAATATAACTTTTGCTTTTAAATTTTTTACTGCATTAACTTTTACTAGAGGTGTTGTAATGGGCATTAATATCGTTGCTTGGCAATTTAACTTAAGGGCACTAAGTGCAACCCCTTGAGCATGATTACCAGCACTAGAGGTAATTACTCCCTGAGCAAGCTGTGAATTAGTGAGCTTACTCATTTTGTTATATGCACCTCTTATTTTGAATGAAAATACATCCTGAAGATCTTCTCTTTTTAGAAAAACTTCATTATTAAGTTTATTACTTAAATTATGAGCTTTCTCTAGTGGTGTTTTTTTTGCAACTTCATAGACTTCAGCTTGAAGTATTTTTTCAAAATAATCATTCATATATATATTTTTAGCATTAATTATTAATCTAATAAAACATTACATGATCTATTTCAAAAAAAATACTCATTTTGCACCTCGGCGTTTTAGATTATATAGATACCAATTTTTGTTAAATGCTTTTAAGTGAGTTAAGTCATCCAAATCAACTTCATGGCTTAACAGTTTCACAATTAGAGGAAATTGCTTGTCAAATTAGAGAAAGACATCTTCAAGTAGTATCTACTAGTGGAGGACATCTTGGTCCTGGATTAGGTGTAGTTGAGTTGACATTGGCTTTATATCAAACTCTTGATCTTGATTTTGACAAAGTTGTTTGGGATGTAGGACATCAAGGTTACCCTCATAAATTAATTACAGGACGTTTCAGTCAATTTGATTCTCTAAGGCAACAAAATGGTGTCGCTGGATATCTAAAAAGGAGTGAAAGTAAATTTGATCATTTTGGAGCTGGACATGCAAGTACTTCTATTTCTGCTGCTTTAGGAATGGCAATAGCAAGAGATAGAAAAGGTGAAAATTATAAATGTGTCGCTGTTATTGGAGATGGAGCCCTAACTGGGGGAATGGCATTAGAAGCTATAAATCATGCAGGTCACTTACCAAATACCCCTTTAGTTGTAGTATTGAACGATAATGACATGTCTATTTCACCTCCGGTTGGAGCCCTTTCATCTTACTTAAATAAGGTAAGAGTAAGTCCACCACTGCAATTTTTGTCCGATAGTGTTCAGGAAAGTGTAAAAAATATTCCCTTAATTGGTAAGGATATCCCAGAAGAACTCAAAAATATTAAAGGAAGCGTTAGACGACTATCTGTGCCTAAGGTTGGAGCTGTTTTTGAAGAACTTGGATTTACATATATGGGTCCAATTGATGGTCATGATATTAGTAACTTAGTTAAAACCTTTAACGCTGCCCATAAACTTAAAAGACCTGTAATTGTTCATGTTGTCACAACAAAAGGGAAGGGTTACCCATATGCAGAAGCCGATCAGGTTGGATATCATGCACAGTCTGCATTTGATCTTACAACTGGGAAATCAATTCCATCAAAGAAACCTAAACCTATTAGTTATAGTAAAATATTTGGTCAAACCTTATTAAAAATATGTGAGCAAGATAGCAAAGTCGTTGGTATTACGGCTGCAATGGCTACAGGTACTGGTTTAGATTTATTGCAAAAAAATATCCCTGATCAATATATCGATGTAGGAATAGCAGAACAACATGCAGTTACTCTTGCGGCAGGAATGTCTTGTGATGGTCTTAAACCTGTTGTAGCTATTTATAGTACTTTTCTTCAACGTGCATTTGATCAATTAATTCATGATGTCGGGATACAAAATCTACCTGTATCATTCGTACTTGATAGAGCTGGGATAGTTGGAGCTGACGGTCCTACTCACCAAGGTCAGTACGATATCAGTTATATGAGATCTATACCTAATTTTGTCTTAATGGCTCCAAAGGATGAGTCTGAATTACAGAGAATGTTAATAACTTCAATAAACCATAATGGTCCTACAGCTCTAAGAATACCCAGAGGATCTGGATTAGGAGTGGCTGTAATGGATGAGGGTTGGGAACCTTTGAATATAGGCGAAGCTGAAATACTTGAAGAGGGAGAAGATATTTTAATTATTGCTTATGGCTCAATGGTAGCCTCAGCAATTGAAACAGCAAAGATCTTAAAAAATATCAACATTAATGCATGCATTGTTAATGCAAGATTTGTTAAACCTCTCGATAAAAATCTAATTATGCCTTTAGCAAGTAGGATTCAAAAAGTTGTAACCATGGAAGAAGGAACCTTAATAGGTGGATTTGGTTCCGCAATAGTTGAATTATTTAACGATAATGAAATAAACATCCCTGTATATAGAATAGGTATACCTGATGTTTTAGTTGATCATGCTTCACCTGATCAGAGTAAAGAAAAACTAGGTCTTATGCCTGATCAGATGGCAGATAAAATTGTTAAGAAATTTAAGTTAGTTAATTAAAAATTAAATAAATAAATATTTATAAAACACCACGTGAGGCTAATCCTAAGATTGCTCCAATTCCGAAAATATGACCTAGGCAATTAGCACCTACAACTGATGCGTGACTTAAACCTCCATAGAATTTTGAATTAGGTATTTCAAAACCTTCATTAGGTTTTCTTATTGTTGCTCTAGCAATTGCATAAGCAAAAACATTACATGCAATCATTACGACGGCACACTTTGGAGACCAAGAAAAAGTTGCTGGATCTGCAGCTGCAAATAATGTAGTAATCATAAAAAATCGTTATTTTCATATATTCTCTAATACTTTTACCTAAAAAACACAAAATTGTAAAAGGTCTTAAGAGTTGTTTACTTCTAAGCTATTTAACAACTTTATAAATCCAAGCAAAATAACAAAATCACTTAGAGTTAGGAATGATTCTGCAAAGCCATGCAGGAAGTCAACCTCAACAAGGCTTGTATCATAGTAATTTAGTGTGAAGATAGATACCAATATAGTTATGAATACGAATAAAACAGTTAAGGAAAAGCCTGTTTTTACAAAAATATTAACAGATTTGATTTTATATAAGTAAAACAAAAATATTGCATATGGAATTATTGATACTGCGAACAATAATGTGTTATCAATTGAAGCTAATTTTTCTATAGATTTTATAAATAAATCATTCATAAGTCTCTTTCTTTTTAAAAATAGTGAATGATGCTAGAGCTAATGTTGAATTTCCTATAAATGTAAATATCCCTTGAAGAGTTACTAATCCATACAATGCATCTTGATTATCATAGATATGCCAGGTAATCGCACACATAGCTCCTATTAAGTTTGGGACCATAGCTAAGCTTAACCAAAAAAATAAATTATATTTTTTATATGTGGAAATTTTGTATATGACAAAGATGGTAAATATCCATTCAATTACTGAAGAGATATGAATTAACCAAGTTCCAAATGAAAGTTCGTGCAAAATTTATATTTTTTTCTTTAGTACATTAAGTACTTCCTTGGCATGATTTATAGGTAAAACACTTATCCATCTATAAGAAATTTCCCCTTCTGGAGAAATCAAAAAAGTATTTCTATCTGAAAATGGAGGAATCCAGGAACCATATTTATCGCTAATAATTCCTTCAGGATCAGATAATAAAGTGTAGTTTATGGATTTTTCGCCGCAGAAACTTTCATGAGAATCTTGATTATCAGCACTAATCCCAACAATTTCGGCATTATATTTTGAAAAATCCTTTTTTAATTCAGAAAAACCTTTAGCTTCAAGAGTGCAACCTGCTGTAAAGTCCTTTGGATAAAAATACATAACAAGCCACTTACCTTGAAAATCATTTAATTCCCATATTTTTTTTGATTTTATGTTTTTATTAAAACCTTCTAATTGAAAGTTTGGAGCAATATCTCCTACTTCTGGAGCAAAATCGAAAGCTATTGTTGAATTACAATTAATTAAGATAGTAAATGATATTAATATACTTACTACTAAATTTCTCATCAAATTTAGAATTTTTTTAAATCAACTCCATTTGATTTAGCAAATTTATCTAATCCCACTTTTTGTATAGATTTTAGTGCTTTGGTACTAATTTTTATATTTACCCATTTTTTTCCTTCTTCCCACCAAAGTCTCCTTTTTTGGAGATTAACTTGTTGCAATTTTTTTGTACGAATATGTGAGTGACTTACAGCCATCCCATTATTAGCTTTGGCTCCAGTCAGTTCGCAAACTCTTGACATATTTTTTTGAATTATATCTGTAAAAATTTTAACACACGACTCAATTTGTTGAATTAAGCAATTCTGAAATTAAATCGGCGTTGTTATTTTGTAAATTATTAATCTGTTCTTGATCTAATCCTCCAACTGATAGTTTAGCCATATCGTAAACATGATTTGCAATTTTAGATACCAATGGATTTTCTATGGGGTCTTTTTTATCAATAATTATATTATTGCCTGTAATTTTATTAAGACCAACAATAAGAGGATGTTCCTTGTTAATTAAAAGCACATGATATTCAGGTAAGCCAGGCATCTTTTGCTCCATGTAAGCACCCATATCATTAATTCTTCTCATTTGCTCTGGAAGCAAGATCATCGCTGGTGGTGCACCTTTACTTGAAAGTGACTGAACTTTAACTGTTACTTTTTCGTTGTTAAGTGCTTTAACAATAGTATCTCTAAGATTTTCTGTATTTGATTTGCCATCCTTATCTACAATTTCTTTAGATTCTTTATCATCAAGTTCATTTATTTCTGAATCAACTCTTTGAAACTGATAATCTTCGTTTTTACTTTCTATCCAAGGAAGAAATTGTGCATCAATTAAGGGATCTGATTTAATAACTTCTTTGTTGTCAGATAAGCAGATATTTAATGCGCTTGACTGAGCAATCAAATCTGAACAGTAAATTATTTTTTTAGAATCAATTATGTTATTTCGTTCTTTGTAATTTGCCAGAGTTGTGAAATACTTATCATTAGACTTGATAAGGGTTTTATTTTCAATATCTTTAGTTACGTCTTTCTCTGAATTTATAATTGTTTCGAAAATTATACTGTTATCGACTAAATCAGCAAATTTTTCATCTTCAATAGCACCAATTTTAATAAAAGCAGATATGGAATCCCAAATTTCTGCATAAAATTCTGGAGTATTTTTTATCAAATCCTTTAGTTTATTAGCGATTTTTTTTGAGATAAATGATGATATAGACCTTACTTTTCTATCTGTTTGTAATGCACTTCTACTAACATTCAAAGGTATATCTGTTGAATCAATAACTCCTCTTAGAGGTAAAAGATATTTTGGTACTATCTCTTTGATTGAATCGCTTACGAAAACTTGATTGCAAAATAGTTTTATTTCTCCCTTTTCCCAATCAGCTCTACCTGATAACTTTGGAAAATACAAGATCCCTTGTATGTCATACGGATAATCTGTATTTAGATGAATCCATAAAAGTGGATCTCCCTGGAAAGGATAAAGGTATTTATATAAATCAATATAGTCTTCATCTTTTAATTCACTAGGTTGTTTTCTCCAAGGAGGATTTTTCTTATTAATTGTCTCACCTTCGAGTAACACATCTATTGGCATAAAGTCACAATATTTTTTTATTAGTGATTTAATCCTTTCAGGCTCGATAAACTCTTTTTCTTCTTCAAGTAGGTGAAGTATTACATCTGTACCAATAGTCTCTCTTTCTGATTCTTCTAATGTGAAATTTGGCGATCCATCACATGACCATTTGAAAGCTTTTGATTCTCCAATTGCTGATTTGGTTAATATATCAACTCTATCTGCCACCATGAAACTTGAATAAAAACCAAGTCCAAAATGGCCTATGAATTCATCATTATCTTTTTTGTATTTTGTGAGAAATTCTTCTGCGCTAGAGAATGCTACTTGGTTTATATACTTCTTAATTTCTTCATCGTTCATTCCAATTCCATTATCTGAAATCGTTAGAGTATTTTTTTCACGATCAATAGATATATTTACTTGAGCTTCTTCAGTATTTTCGCAGTCGCCTGCCATAGATGCCATTCTTCGTTTACTTATTGCGTCAACACCATTACTGACAAGTTCTCTTAGAAAGATTTCATGGTCAGAATAAACAGCCTTCTTTATTATTGGGAAAATATTTTCGGTATTAATACGAATTTCGCCTTTTTCCATTTAAAAAAAAATCAAACATATTAAATCCTATTTCCTAAAAACTAGTTAATCAAGTTTAATTAGGAGTATTGACCGAACAATATATGAATTTAAAAATCTAAATATAATTCTAAAAGGTTTTATTTAACCCACAAAATCTCACTACAATTGTTTTCCTTCATTATTTGATTAGCTTTAGCTAAGTCATTACATGGATTCAAATGTAATACGGTAATAATTCCTCTTTTCTGAAGTTCTTTTTGTTTATTCATACTTTTTTCTAACAAATAGGAATCTTTAAACATTAATAAAATCTTTTTCTTAAATGTCTTTTCTTCCCTAAGTAAATTTCTTAAAATGTCTATTGAAATTGTAAATCCAATCCCATTTAAGATTTTCTCATTAGGACTAAAGAATCTTACTAATTCATCATATCTTCCACCTTTTGCAATAACGCTTTTATTATTTCCATCATCTCCTATAAGTTGAAAAACTATTCCTTCATATAAATTCAGGTGCGGTTGAAATGTGGGATCAAGTTGTAACTTAATGCCATATTTACTTGAAATTTTTGATAATGTTTCAAATAAAAAATTTAAGTCATTTAACGTTTTACTAGTACCATATGTATTTTTTAATTTTTTTAATATTGCAATTGGTTCTCCTCTTGTAAATAAGAGATCTTTAAGAATATTTTTATCATCTTCATCAATTCCTAATTTAGATAAATTATCTTGATCAAAATTAACGAGACTTTTCTTAATTTCTTCAAAATTATTATTCCTATATTTATTTAAAATTAAATCCATTATTTTTGTGGTGCTTACTAGAAGAAATAAATTACAACCATCCTTCAAATTAATATTATCAATTGCATCAAACAAAATATTAATAACTTCAATTTCTGGGTATTTTGTATCATAACCAATTAATTCAATTCCACTCTGTAGTTTTTCTTGTAAGTTAAAAGAATTTTTATTATTTTGTTTTTTATCAAAGACCATTCCATTTGTGAATAATCTTATAGGTCTTTTTTTATTTATTAATCTGGTAGATGACAATTTAACAATAGATGTTGTCATTTCTGGCCTAAGACATAATGAATTATTACTTACTATTCCAACAAGCTGATTTTCCTCAATAATTCCACGCCCTTTTATCGTCTCTAAAGTATTTATAAATGATGGTGAAACCTCTTCATATCCCCATAGTTTATATATACTATTTAAATTATTGATGATATTAGAATTATTTTTAACATCGACTAATTTAATTTCCTTTATTTCTGTCATTTGAATATTTAACGAATTTTAGGTATAGAGATTTTTTTTAAATGGAGCAACTTTATCTAGTATATTTTTTAATTCATTTTCAAGGCTAGGAGAACAAGCTAAAATTCTACCGGAACTTAAATTAAATTTGCCTGATGGATAATCTGAAATAATTCCACCAGCCTCTTTTACAATAATAGCACCGGCCGCTAGGTCCCATACCTCCAATCCTCTTTCCCAATATCCATCGACCTTACCTGAAGCAACAAATGCTAGGTCAACTGCTGCTGCTCCGCCTCTTCTGACACCTCTAGTTTTATGAGTTAAATAACAAAATTCAGCATAATTATTATCCTCTGTCTCAAATCTGTCATAAGAGAAACCAGTTACAAGTAGACTATCAGAGAGATTTAAAGGACTCGATACTTTAATTTCACAATCATTGCAAAATGATCCTAAACCTATACAAGCTGAATATAGTTCATTTAAATAAGGTACTGATATAGCTCCTATAATCGGCTTGTTTTTATATACAAGACCAATAGAAGTTCCAAAAAAAGGGTATCCATGAGAATAATTTGTTGTACCGTCTAATGGGTCTATACACCAGGTTAAATCCGAGGATTTATTTAATTTACCCGATTCCTCTGCATTTATAGATATATTTGGGGTCTCTTCTAATAAATATTCTTTTATTTTATTTTCAACTTCCAAATCTACATTGGTTACTAGATCACCTTTCCTACCTTTTGATGATATTTTCTGAATTTTATTGTAATTAATTTTTAAAATTTCGTTACCAATTAGAGCGGATTTCTTCGCTATTTCATACAAACTGGATAAGTTTACTTGATTTGCAATTTCCTCTATTTCACGTAATTCAAACATTATAATTAATCTTCCTCAAATTCCCAGGGTGGTGCAACTCTTGTATTTCCCCTCCCAAAATATTGTCCAAATTGTAAATCGTAAACTTCATCTTCATATGTAGTCTCTACCTCAAGATCTGAAGTTGCTTTGGCAACACAAAGCAGTGCATAACCTTTATCTTTTAAGGCTTGAGATACACCCATGGCTTCAGGTTGTTTCAAACTACCAGATAATATTTTAACTGCACAACTTGTACAGCAACCATTTCTACATGAAAAAGCAAGTTTGAAACCTTTCTTTTCAAATTCCTTAAGTATATACTCATGACTACTAACCTGCTCTTGGTAGACCTTTCCGGTTTCCTTATTTTTAATCGTGACTGTGAAAGTCTTATTCAAATAACTTTCCTCAAAAATGGGATGATCAAGGGTTAAAATGGTTATCTTGGGAGAGGTGGCCGAGTGGTTGAAGGCGCAGCACTGGAAATGCTGTATAGAGGCAACTTTATCGAGGGTTCGAATCCCTCTCTCTCCGTTTTATAATAGTTTATTTTGGTTAACTACATCAACACCTTTGTCATTAAAATATCTTTTAAAATAGATAGTTATCTTTTTAAGAATTTGGAAATAATCTTATTTATTTAAATAAAGTTGAAAATATTTGATTTTTACTATTATATGTAAATATCTAAGATAAAAATTAATTAAATTATTAGTAAATTTTGCTTTAATTTAGCGATCTAAAATCATGGGGCAAATAGTTGGAATTGATTTAGGTACTACTAACTCTGTTGTCGGAGTTATAGAAGCTGGTCGTCCAATTGTTATAGCAAATTCTGAGGGATCTAGAACTACACCTTCAATAATTGGATTTACTAAAGACAAGGAAATAGTAATAGGAGACCAAGCGAGAAGGCAACTTGTTCTAAATCCTAAAAATACCTTTTATAACCTAAAAAGATTTATTGGTAGTGACTGGGATGAATTAGATGAGAATAGTATTTCTGTCCCTTATAACGTAAAGGCTAACACCAATGGAAGCGTTAGGGTTCTTAGTCCAAATACAGAAAGAGAGTATGCACCAGAAGAATTAGTGAGCTCCTTGATTAGAAAATTAATTAATGATGCTGAAACATATCTTGGAGATACTGTTGATTCTGCAGTTATTACTGTCCCTGCTTACTTTAATGAATCTCAAAGGCAAGCTACAAAGGATTCTGCAATATTAGCGGGTATAAAAGTAGATAGAATTCTAAATGAACCAACTGCTGCTGCTCTAGCTTATGGTTTTGAAAAAAGTTCTTCTAATAATGTTTTGGTTTTTGATTTAGGAGGAGGAACATTTGATGTTTCATTATTGAAAATTTCTAATGGTGTATTTGATGTTAAAGCCACTTGTGGAGATACACAGCTAGGAGGGAACAATTTTGATTCAAAAATAGTGGATTGGCTTGCAGAAAAATTTCTAGCTAAACATGATATTGATCTAAGAAGGGATAGACAGGCTTTACAGAGATTAACTGAGGCTGCTGAAAAAGCTAAATGTGAATTGTCAGGATTACAAAAAACAAAAATATCTTTACCATTTATCACAACAAGTAAGGATGGACCCTTACATATTGAAGAAACCTTAGATAGAAAAATATTTGAATCATTATCAGAGGATTTACTTGATAGATTATTAGAACCTGTGCAAATAGCCTTAGATGATTCTGGATGGAACGCAGATGATATTGATGAGGTAGTTCTTGTAGGTGGCAGCACGAGAATTCCAATGGTTCAACAATTAGTAAAGACTCTTGTTCCAAATGATCCTTGTCAATCTGTTAATCCTGATGAAGTCGTAGCAGTTGGAGCTGCAATACAATCTGGAATTATTAGTGGAGATTTACAAGATTTACTCCTAAATGACGTTACTCCCTTATCTTTAGGTTTAGAAACTATTGGTGGTCTTATGAAGGTACTTATTCCTCGTAATACTCCAATACCAGTTAGACAATCTGATGTTTTTAGTACGTCCGAAGCTAATCAATCATCTGTTGTTGTTCAAGTACGGCAGGGAGAAAGGCCTTTAGCCTCTGAAAATAAATCACTTGGTAAATTCAGACTATCCGGAATACCTCCAGCTCCAAGAGGAATACCTCAAGTTCAAGTAGCATTTGATATTGATGCTAATGGTCTTTTAGAAGTAAGTGCAACTGATAGAACAACTGGAAGAAAGCAAACAGTTACAATCTCTGGAGGTTCTAATTTAAATGAACAAGAAATAAATTCGATAATTGAAGAAGCCAAAGCAAAAGCTAATGAAGATAGGAAGACAAGATCTGTAATTGACAGAAAAAATAGTGCTTTAACTCTTATTGCACAAGCTGAGAGAAGACTTAGGGATGCCTCATTAGAATTTGGTCCCTATGGGGCCGAAAGGCAACAACGAGCTGTTGAATTAGCCATTCAAGATGTTGAAGAGTATATAGATGACGATGATCCTCAAGAATTAGAAATTTCAGTAAGTGCTCTACAAGAAGCATTATTCGGCTTAAACAGAAAATTTGCGGCAGAAAAGAAAACTGATAATAATCCCTTACAGGGCATTAAAAATACATTTGGATCTTTAAAAGATGAACTCTTTTCTGATGATTATTGGGATGATGATCCTTGGGATAATCAAATGAATAGAAATTATAGAAATTCGAGGTATGGTAATTCTAGGGACGATGATCCATGGGACAATGACTACTTCCTCTAAAAAAGACTATTTGTCGATTTTGGGTTTATCCCCTGATTTTGATGATAAAGAACTTAAAAAGGCCTTTCGAAGAGAGGCAAGGAAATGGCATCCAGATTTAAATAAAAATGATCTTAATGCAGAAGAAAGATTTAAATTAATTAACGAAGCATACGAATATTTACGTGATCCTAATATAAGAAAAAATAGTTCAGATGAAAATTTCCAGGATGATTACGAAAATAATAATTTCAAGACAGGTTTTCCTGATTTTCAAGATTATCTTGATTCATTATTTGGATACGAATACTCACCAAAGAATTACGAGGAATATGATAATGAACCATTTGAGGATGAATCGACAAATAAAAATATTGATGAATTTAATCATTATAAATATCCTACAACCTCTCCAGAAGAGCCGCCTCCAGTTAAACTCCATCAAGATATTGAAACAGTTATTGAATTAACTCCCGATGAGGCCTTAAATGGATCTTCAATTTTAATCGAGCTTGAAGATGAAACCGTAGTAGAAGTTGATACACCTCCTTTCGCTGGGGATGGATGGCGATTAAGACTTGAAAATATTGCAAGAGGAGGAAAAGATCATTATCTACAGTTAAAAGTTCAAACCGAAAGTGGCCTAAGAATTGATGGTTTAAGAGTTCTTTATAAATTGGAATTATTTCCTCATGATGCTCTTCTTGGTTGTGCAGTAGAGGTTCCTACTCTTGATGGAAATGTCACACTTCAAGTGCCACCAAAATCGTCTACTGGTAGAATGTTACGTTTGAAAGGAAGGGGTTTAACTTTCGAAGATAATGTAGGTGATCAATATGTTGAAATTTTGGTAGTCATACCTGCTGATATTAATGATGAAGAAATTGCTTTATATACAAGATTACAAGAATTATCACTTTCTGATTCTTAATCAAATATTATATAAGCAGGAAATCAATGCTTATGAACATATTCGTTCTTTTATATAATTCGGGAACAGATAAGGAAGGAATTCATTCGATCGAACTTAAGGGAAGGACAATTGTTCTTATGTTTGAAGATAAGGATGATGCAACAAGATATTGTGGTCTACTAGAAGCTCAAGATTTTCCTTTGCCAACAGTTGAAATGATCAACATAGAGGAAATAAAAGATTTCTGCAATAAATTAGATTATGAATGCAAATTAGTAGAAAAAAATTTCGTACCTAAAACTGCAGAAGATAGGTTATTAATTTCACCACCCCAGAAAAACCTAGAAGTTGAAAATTGGGCGGAAGAAAAAAAAAGTAATAAAGATAACATTGATATAAATACCATTAAGGAAAACCTTGAAAAGTTGCTTTAGCTATTAAAATATCAGAATAAATATTAAACAAAATAAAAAATGACAACTGCATTATTTGAGACAGAAGTTGGAAACATTAATATTGAATTTTTCTCTGACGACGCGCCTAATACAGTTAAAAACTTCACCAGTTTAATAAGTGATGGTTTTTATGATGGTCTAGCATTTCACAGAGTTATCCCTGGATTTATGGCTCAGGGTGGATGTCCTAATACTCGTGACGGAGCATCTGGTATGCCTGGAACTGGAGGTCCTGGATATAATATTAAATGTGAAATTAATTCCAATAAACATCTAAAAGGCTCACTTTCTATGGCTCATGCAGGAAAGGATACAGGTGGTAGTCAGTTTTTTATAGTTTATGAACCACAGCCTCATCTCGATGGAGTTCATACTGTATTCGGTAAGACTGACGATATGGATGTAGTTCTAAAGCTTACTAATGGTTCAAAAATTCTAAAAGCAACTTTAAAATAGTAATTTAGCCTTCAAAAACAATACTGAATGTCTCTTTATCTAGATTAAATTTTCTGGTAGATGAATATAAGATTTCGTTATTAATAGTAAATTTAGTATTGATTAGTTTGATGCTACTTTTTGGATGTAATGCTTGTTCAATATTTCTAGATACAATAATTCCAATCTTTGTACTATTTTCATATTTGGATAAAAACTGAATAAATAATTCTATATTCTTTATTTCCTCATCATTAATGTTGGAATTTGTTCTATTCTGATCATGTAAAATTCTCCATACTAATTTGGGTCGGTTCCAAAACGCCAATAATCTTGGACTACTTTCAAGTTTAATATTTATGTTTTGTTCACTGCAGAATTTAATAACTTTATTTTTTATTGGAACTAAATCAATAGATTTATATTTTCCGTCAAGAAAAATTGATATAAATGGATCAATATTACTGGAATTAGAATTATCATCATCAATCATGTGGCCTAACTTTGTTTTTTTAACACTCAAATATTCTGCATTATTATCGTTTGGACAAATAACTAAAGGAACTCTCTCAATAACTTCTATTCCATAACCACCTAATCCAGCAATCTTTCTGGGATTGTTGGTTAGTAATTTTAATTTTTTTATACCTAAATCAGTTAAAATTTGTGCTCCAACTCCATAATTTCTGAGATCAGCTGGAAAACCTAATTTTTCATTAGCTTCTACAGTGTCTAATCCACCATCTTGTAAACTGTAAGCTTTTAATTTATTTATTAGACCAATACCTCTGCCTTCTTGTCTCAAGTAAACAACAACTCCTTCTTCCTCCTTTTCTATTCTTGATAAAGCAGCCTCTAACTGGGGTCTACAATCACAACGTAATGATCCAAAAGCGTCACCAGTTAAGCACTCTGAATGCATTCTTACTAGTACAGGTTCACTTAATTTCGATGATTTTTGTTTAACTAATGCAACGTGCTCTGAACCATCTAGATCATTAACATATCCATAAGCTTTGAAATTACCAAAAATACTTGGAAGAACAGCATCAGATTTTCTAAATACAAATCTCTCAGTTTGAAACCGATAACTTATTAGATCAGCTATGGATATTAATTTCATTCCCCATTGTTTTGCATACTCTTTTAGTTGAGGGAGTCTTGACATAGAACCGTCAGGATTTTGTATTTCACAAATCACTCCAGCGGGATAAAGACCTGACATTGCTGCAATATCTACTGCCGCTTCGGTATGACCTGCTCTTTTTAATACTCCACCTTTTTTTGCTCTTAATGGAAAAATATGTCCTGGCCTCCTTAAATCATCAGGTTTTGTATTTGGGTTTATAGCAACTTGTATTGTCTTTGCCCTGTCTTCAGCGGAAATTCCTGTAGTAACATTATGTTCAGGTCCAGCATCAATTGATACTGTAAAAGCTGTTTGATTTTCATCTGTATTTCTATCTACCATTAATGGTAAATCTAATGAATCAAGTTTTTCACCTTGCATTGCTAGGCATATAAGACCACGTCCCTCAGTAGCCATAAAATTAATTTGCTGTGGAGTTGCAAACTGAGCCGCACATATTAAATCTCCTTCATTTTCTCTTCTTTCATCATCTACAACAATTATGCATTCACCATTTCTTATAGCTGCCAACGCATCGCTGATAGGATCAAATTCAATTTTAAAAGATTCATTTATATCCAAAATTGTTCCATTATTTGATTTGGGACTTGTTTCTTTCATTATTCCTATCAATATAGAAAAATAGTGTTTTAGTTACCTTAAATTCAACACTTTATAATCCTATCTCAAAGTCTGCCAATTCAAAGAAATGAATGTTGCAATAGTAGGTGCTACTGGTTACGGCGGTATTCAAGCGGTAAATCTCTTAAAGAAAATTAAAAAATACAAAATTTCATTTTTAGGAGGTAATAAAACATCTGGATCTAAGTGGAATGATAATTTTCCTTTTATTTATCTAGATAATGATCCTTACATAGAAGAAATTTCCGTAGATAATATTTCAAAAAATGCAGACGTTGCTTTGCTTTGCTTACCAAATGGCTTATCCTCAACATTGACAAGGAAATTATTAGATCGAGGACTTAAAGTTATTGATTTATCTGCTGATTACAGATATAAGTCTTTAGATGAATGGAAAAATGTTTATTCCAAAGAATCTGCTATTTATAAAAGGAATGATGATGATTTATGTAAAGAGGCAGTTTACGGTCTTCCTGAAATAAATAAGGAAGCTATTTCAAAAGGAAGATTAATTGCCTGTCCTGGATGCTATCCCACATCTGCTCTTATTCCATTAGTTCCTTATCTATCGCAAGGAATTATTGAAAATGAAGGAATAGTGATTGATTCTAAAAGCGGAACCTCTGGAGGAGGTCGAGAACCAAACCAAAAGCTACTCTTATCAGAATGTGGTGAAGGCTTATCAGCATATGGATTGATAAACCATAGACATACCTCAGAGATCGAGCAAGTAGCATCTATAATTTCTGGAAATAAAATTGAACTTCTTTTTACACCTCATTTGGTTCCAATTTCTAGAGGTATGCATTCGACTATATATGGGAGATTAAGAGATCCAGGATTAACTTCCGATGATTGCAGAATTCTTTTGGATAATTTTTACAGAAATTTCAAAAATATTAAAGTGTTACCTGTAGATACATACCCATCAACAAAATGGGTTAAAAATACAAACCAAATTTTCCTTTCGGTTAAAGTTGATATTCGAAATGGGAGGATTATTATTTTATCTGCAATTGATAATTTGTTAAAAGGTCAGACTGGGCAAGCAATTCAAAATTTAAATATTATGAGTGGATTTTCAATGGATGAAGGTCTTGATTTAACTAATAATTTTCCATAAAATTACTTCTTATCAAAAACCCAGCTTGAGAGATTGAGTGAGGTAAAATTTTATGCTCAAGCATTTGTATCCTTTTGGAAAGTGATTCAATATTATCATCATCTCTAATTGACAATGCAGCTTGCATTATCAATGATCCACTATCTACCTCCTCTTCTACAAAATGTACTGAACAACCAGTTATTTTTGAACCATTTAATATTGAGTCCTTTATCGCAGAACCACCTTTGTATGCTGGAAGTAATGAAGGGTGAATATTTATTATCTTATTCTTAAATTTATTAATAAAAAATGGAGTAACAATTTTCATCCAGCCTGCCATAACCACAAGTTCAACATCGTAATTAATTAAAGTATTTACAATTTCTAATTCAAAAGCTTCTTTTTGCAGAAAGTCTTTGCCTCTTATAATTTTGTAAGGTATTTTTTTACTTTCAGCTCTCTTTATACAACCTGCATCATCTTTATTAGTTATTAGAACTTTTATATCTATATCTAATTCTCCTTTTTCTGAGAGATTAATTAATTCCTGAAAGTTTGTTCCTTTACCAGAAGCAAGTACACCTATTTTTAATTTTGGGGAAAATCTTCTAAATTCAGATATCTCTGGCGAAATTATGTAATTAAAGGATCTATCCAAAGTTTTTTATTTTATCCAATGATAATTTCATATGAAATAAAAAAAACCCTCAACTTTAATTGTTTATATTCAAAAACATATTTATTTGAAGATAATAATTTAAACAAATTTAAATGATTCAAATCTATGTACTATTCGTATAGATATAATTGAATTATAAAAGAAACAAATATATAAAATGAATGGAGATTTAAACTCTTGGGATAAATTTTGTAATTATCTTTGGTTTGATAAAAAATTAAATATTTGGTTAGACATAAGTAAAATTAATTTCACTAGTAAAGAGATAAAAAATTTAGAAGATAAATTTATAGATGTTTTTTCAGCAATAAAAGAATTAGAAAATGGTGCAATCTCAAATATTGATGAAAATAGACAAGTTGGACATTATTGGCTTAGAAATCCATCAATTTCACCCTCTTCAAAAATAGGAGAGGAAATTAGAGCAGATATTAATGAAATCTCTGAATTTGGAAAACATATATTAAATGGAGATATTAAGAATAAGAATAATCAGAAGTATACTGATGTTCTTTGGATAGGAATAGGTGGAAGTGGATTAGGACCATTACTTATTACAGAGTCACTGCAGAAGTGTTCTAGAGGTTTAAATTTTTCTTATATAGATAATGTTGATCCTTTTTTAATTAGAGAAAAGTTAGAAGAGTTATCTGAAAAATTACCAACAACATTATTTGTAGTAGTAAGCAAATCAGGTGGTACGCCTGAACCTAGAATTGCTATGGAAATTATTAAAAGTCACTGCGAAAACAATTCTCTTGAATGGAATTCTAATGCTATAGCTATAACTATGAAAGATAGTAAGTTATTTAAAAAAGCTACTTCTGAAAATTGGTTAAAAATATTTAATTTGCAAGATTGGGTTGGAGGAAGAACTAGTATTACAAGCTCTGTGGGATTACTTCCATTAGCTCTTATTAATGAAAATATATCTGAATTTATTAGAGGTGCATCATTAATGGATGAAGCCACACGTATAAGTAATTTTAAAAATAATCCAGCAGCACTATTATCATCCGCATGGTATTTAACTGGGGATGGTATTGGAAAGAGAGATATGGTCGTATTACCTTATAGAGATAGGTTACAGGTATTTAGTAAATATCTCCAGCAATTAGTAATGGAATCATTAGGAAAGAAATTTAATAGGAATGGTGAAGTAGTTAATCAAGGTATTTCCGTTTTTGGTAATAAAGGATCTACAGATCAACATGCTTATGTTCAGCAACTGAGAGATGGTATTGATAATTTCTTTTGTATTTTTATTGAATTATTAGATTCTCCATCTACTAATATTTTTGATGAAAAAGAGAATCCTAAAGAATATCTTTCTGGTTTTTTGCAAGGAACCAGATCAGCACTCTCTAGTGAAAACAGACAAAGTATCACTATTACGCTAGAAAAGTTAAATTGTTTTTCACTAGGTTCCTTAATCGCCTTATTTGAGAGGGCTGTATCCTTCTACGCTGAATTGGTAAATATAAATGCATATGATCAACCTGGAGTTGAAGCTGGAAAGAAAGCAGCCGCAAATGTTATTGAGTATCAACAAAAAGTAAGTAATTTATTAGATGAAGGTGGAGAATATTCTATAAATGACATAACATCATTTTTTGATAATTCAGTGAGTGAACCTATATTTTTCATACTCCGTGAAATGTGTTTCGGTAATGATAATTATTTAGTTAAGGGCGACTGGTCAAATCCAAATTCATTAGTTATTCAAAAAATAAATTCTTAAATAACAATATTCATAATTTTTCCTTTAACAATAATTATTTTTCTTATTTCCTTATCTTTAGTCCATTTTAATATGTTAGGTCTTTTAAGAGTTAATTCTTTAATTTGATCTTCACTCATATCATTATTAATATTTACTTTGTCTCTAACTTTTCCATTCACTTGTATTACTAATTCATATGAGTCTTCCTTTAGTGCCTCGGCATTAAATGAAGGCCAGTGTTCTAAATGGACAGATTTTTTAAATCCTATAAGATGCCATATTTCTTCTGCAATATGAGGTGCAAATGGAGCCAACAAAATACAAAACGTTTTTAAAGCATCAATTTTTAAATTATTGTTTACGTCATTAATGGAATTTGATAATGAATTATAAAACTTCATTAGTTCTGAAATCGCAGTATTAAATTGGTTATTTAATATGTCATTTGAAATTTCTTTTATAGCGATATTCATTGACTTTATTAAACTTTTTTCTTTATCTGGATAGGAATTAGATTTACTATTTATATCTTTTGCACAACTTATATAAAGCTTCCAAATCCTACTTAAAAATCTAAATTGTCCTTCAACATCTGTATCTCCCCATTCCAAATCTTTTTCTGGCGGTGCTTTAAATAATATAAACATTCTTGCTGTATCTGCTCCATATTTTTTAATTACTGATTCAGGGTCTATTCCATTATATTTTGACTTTGACATCTTCTCGAAAAGAACTTCGAGTTTGGTATTGTCAATTGGATCTTTAGGATTTGATAAGTCAGTAATATCAGAAGGAGAAACATATTTACCCGTTTTATTGTTTTTATAGGCTGCGGCCTGAACCATTCCTTGCGTTAATAGTTTTTTAAATGGTTCATCAATTTCAAATAGTTCATTATCCCGCAAAGCTTTAGTGAAAAATCTTGCATATAACAAATGCAATATCGCATGCTCTACTCCTCCAACATATTGATCTACAGGTAACCACTTATTAATTTCAATCTTTTCAAATGGCTTATTTGAACATTTTGCAGATGGATATCTTAAAAAATACCATGATGAACACATAAAAGTGTCCATTGTGTCAGTTTCTTTTTTTGCCGCTATTCCACATTTTGGACATGTTGTATTTATCCAATTATTATTATCACCTAAAGCATTAATCTTGTTAGCAGAGATATTTATATCTTTTGGTAATGCAACAGGTAATTCCGATTGGTGTAAAGGAACAGACCCACATTTTTTGCAATTAACGATGGGAATTGGACATCCCCAATATCTTTGTCTAGATATTAACCAATCTCTTAAACGATATTGAATCTTATTTTCGGCCCATCCATTATTTACTCCCTCCTCTGCAATTTTTAATTTAGCAATAGTATTTTCTATACCATTGTATTGATTTGAATTAATTAGATATCCATTTTCTACATAAGCATTATCAAGCGCCTTACTTTGTTCACTTTTATCCTTTACTATTACCTGTTTAATATCTATATTGTTTTTCTTAGCAAACTCAAAATCTCTTAAATCATGAGCAGGTACACCCATAACAGCGCCTGTACCGTATTCATCAAGAACATAACTAGCCACCCAAATAGGTATAGGTTCAGAATTAACTGGATTTATTGCTATTAAGCTGGTTTTTATTCCAATTTTTTCAAGTTCATTATTTTTATTATTTTTCAAATATTGTTTAAGATTTTCTATATCTTGTATGGTTTCTTGATCAGTAATTTTTTTAATTAATGAATGATTGACAGAAATTGCTAAATAAGTAACTCCAAATAAAGTATCTGGCCTTGTTGTAAATACAGTTATTTTCTTTTCTGGATTGGTATTGATATGGAAATTAATATTTGCACCAATTGACTTTCCAATCCAATTATCTTGCATTATTTTTACTCTTTCTGGCCAGTTATCTAATTTTTCTAAATCCTGCAATAACTCATCGGCATAATTAGTAATTCTTAAAAACCATTGCTTTAATAATTTTTTTTCAACTACTGCCCCAGATCTCCAAGATTTACCCTCTGAATCAACTTGTTCATTCGCTAGGACTGTATTATCTATAGGATCCCAATTAACTTCTGATTCCTTTTGATATACAAGACCTGCCTTGTATAACTCTAAAAATAGATATTGAGTCCAAATATAATAATTTTCATCACATGTTGCAAATTCCCTATCCCAATCAACTGATAGTCCCAAAAGCTTTAATTGTGACTTCATATGGGAAATATTTTTTTTAGTCCAGACACTTGGACTAATTCCTCTTTCAATCGCAGCATTTTCAGCAGGCAAACCAAAAGCGTCCCAACCCATTGGATGTAAGACAGATTTCCCCTTAAACCTTTGGAATCGAGCTATTAAGTCTGTAATAACATAATTCCTAACATGTCCCATATGAAGATTACCTGAAGGGTAGGGAAACATTGATAAGGCATAAAATTTATGGCTATTCTCAGTTAATTCATCGGTTTTGTATAACTTGTTTTCTGTCCATATTGACTGCCATTTTTTTTCTATTTCAGATGGATTATATAAATTGGTATCAGCCTCATATTGTTTATCGGAAGAAATCACTTAATTTTTATTTGTTAAATTATTATTTTAATATCCATTATATAAAATAGAAATAGATTGTTAAAAGGAATAATTTATAATTAAAATTTAAGATATATGAATTACAAATGAAAAATATAACTTTTGAAAAATATCAAGGTAACGGCAATGATTTCGTAATAATAGATTCTAGAGGAAATGAATTCTATAAAAATTACAAGACAAATAAAATATTTGATATAAAAAAAATTTGCAACAGGCAATTTGGTGTTGGAGCAGATGGTGTGATTTTTATAGAAGAACCTAATGATGATAATTATGCAAAAATGATAATTTTTAATTCTGATGGTTCTGAAGCACAAATGTGTGGAAACGGAATTAGGTGTTTAGTTGAGTATCTCCACGTAAATGATTCAATGAATAATAAAAATTTAGAATATAAAATTGAGACTAAAGCAGGTTTAAAAATTGCAAAATATATAAATGATGAAATTACAGTAAAAATGGGAGTTCCAATTTTAGAATGTCAAAATATTCCAACAACAATTGAAAAAAAAATAAATTCAATTCCTTCACACGAATTTATTGAAAAAGATTTTAATAATATGGGTTATGCCGTAGGAATGGGAAATCCTCATTTAATATTCTTTGTAAAAGACATAGAGTCAATTGTACTTTCCAGACTTGGTCCTATATTTGAAAAAAATGAATTATTTCCTGAAAAAACTAATGTGCATTTTTGTCAAATTTTAAATAGAGATAATATCAAAGTAAAAGTATGGGAAAGGGGTGCAGGACCAACCTTAGCTTGTGGAACAGGTGCCTGTGCTATCCATGTGGCAGCTTATAAATTAGGCCTTTGTAATTCACAAACCATAGTAACCTTACCAGGAGGTAATCTTAAAATTGACTGGTCAAAAGACGATTGTGAAGTAATGATGACCGGTAATGCTAAAAAGGTTTTCTCAGGATCAATGTTAGTAAATTAATGGAAAATAATTTTATTTATTTAGATAATGCATCCACAACTCCGTTATCTGAGAATGTTTTAAATATAATTAATTCAACTTATAGGAATTATTGGCATAACCCTTCATCTACATATGAGCTAGGGATAAAATGCTCTACATATCTTGAAAAAATTAGATCTAAAATTGCTTATATATTTGAAGCAGATCCAGAGGATATAATTTTTACATCTGGTTCTTCGGAATCGACAAATATTGTATTTAATAATATTTATGAGAAATTTAAAAATGGTAGGGTTGTTATTTCAAATGTTGAACATCAAGCAACAACTATTTGTGCTAATAAACTAAGAAAACAAAATTGGGATATTTACGAATGGACGGTAAATAAAGATGGAATTTTAAATATTTCTAATATCGAAAAATTTTTAAACATTGATACTAAGCTTGTATCAATTATTTGGGGACAAAGTGAAATTGGGACGATACAACCTGTCCAATTTATTGGTTCCAAATGTGAAGAATTAAATATAATGTTTCATTTAGATGGAACTCAAATATTAAGTAATGGAATATTCAGTTGGAAAGATCTTAAATGTGATTTTTTAAGTTTATCCGCTCATAAATTTGGAGGTCCAAAAGGGATAGGTATTCTTTTAACAAAAAAAAAGTCTAGACAAATTTTAAAAAATAATGACATATCACTTACTCAGGAATTTTCAATTAGACAAGGTACACAAGCTTTGCCATTAATCGCTGGAATGTATGAATCATTAAAGAATATTGAAGGAAAAATAAAATTATATGATTACAAAACTGAATTTCCTTCTAATAATATTAATAAACTAAAAAATTATTTTTTTCAAAAAATTAAAGATAATAATCATATAAAGATTACGGGTAGTATTAACCAAAGACTTCCCAGTCATATTTCCTTTCTACTATTAAACAAACTATTTGAGCCTATAAAGGCTTATAAGATTGTTAATTTCATGTCAGAAAATAAAATAGCCATAAGTAGTGGAAGTGCTTGTTCAAGCTCATCTGGCAAACCTAGTTCTACACTTAAAAATATTGGTTTAAAAGATGATGAACTATATTCAAATATTCGTGTTACTTTAGGTTCAATAAACAATAAGTCAGAAATAGATAAATTTTTAGAACTTATTCAAATATGTATTGACAAATTTTAATGGAAACCAATTACAGACTACCTAAAGATTTAAATGAATCTCTTAAGAATATGGAGGATGCAATTATTCCAAGTTTATTAGATTCAAATAAAAGATTTACTATAGAATTTAATTTTGAAGGGTTGAAGTTTAACAGAATTGGAATAACTATCTACAAGATATTGTCTAAAAATAATAATGTATTCATAACATTTGCTGATCAAGGTGCTGTGGCTTTGGCTCAAAGAGACTATCCAGATATCAAAGAAAAAATCTTTACTTTTAAATCGTTTAATGAATCAAATAATATAAATAATATTGATAGTGCAATGATTTCGATACTACCTCAACCATATGATTTCGATTCATTTGAACCAATGTCTGATAATTATCAAGGTATGCATTATTCATTAAATCCAAAATTTGAAGATGCCAATATTGGTATAGGAAGTGTTATTAGAGAGCGACGTAAAAACTTTGTCAAAACATGGAAAAATATTTATTTTCTGCAGCCTTTAAATAAAGCTGCTCTTATGCATATTTATCCAAATAACTGGTTGCTTTTCAAAGAAGAAAATAAAAAATATTTCTTTAAAAAAGAATTTGAAATTAAACCCGACAATGAATCTATTTTTGTGAATTTATAGATTGAATGTGATAAAAAAAATTTATTCATTTTTCTTAATTGTTCTTGTATTAGTAACATCTCCTTTCTTAATAAGATATTTACTAACAAATCAGAAAATAACTATTTTAAATAGTATTTATTTTAATTTTCCGGGAATAATTACTAAAAACAAAATATGTCCTACTTATGATGCTTTATTGAATCAAACGCTTGATGATTCTTTTAGTGTATCAATTATTAATAATAAAGGGGAAATGATAAGTTCCTACAATGAGGATGTGCCAAGGTTGCCGGCATCTAATCAAAAATTATTCTCATCAGCTTATGTTTTAAGTAAATATAAATTAAATAATAATTTAAAAACTTCCTTATTTAAAAATAAAAACACTTATTATTTACACGGTCAAGGTGATCCAGATCTTAATTATGAAAATATAATCGAACTAATTTCAAATGTTAAAGAAAATAAAATTATTAATTTTAATATTGTAGAAATTGATTCAAAATTATATTGGCCTAATGGTTGGACAAATACTGATAAACTTTACGAATATGGATCTCCAATTACATCTCTTGCAATAGAAAGTAATCACAATAAATATGATGATATTTATGCATTAAAAAATTTTATTAAAAATTATTTAAAAAACAAATTTCCAAATTCTAAAATAAATATAGATTTTTTTGATTCAGAAAAAACTTTTTATTTAAAAAATATTAAAGAGATAAATAAAGTATATTCAACTCCAATTCTTTCATTATTAACTCTAACAAATTCTGAAAGCCATAATTTTACGGCTGAATCTCTTTTTAAAAATGCCTCAAATACATGGAACGATAATAACTATATAAAATTGAAAAGATGGCTTGAAAATAAAGGTCTCACATCAACTAATGCATACTTTGCAGATGCTAGTGGATTGTCTAGAAAAAATAAAGTTACAACAAAGTTAGTTGTATTGTTTTTAGATAAAATGAGATATTTTAATGATTTTAAAGCTTATCAATCTACACTCTCAATTACGGGAGTGAGAGGAACTTTAGCTAAAAGATTTGTAAATAGTGAATTGTCTGGAAAGTTTTTTGGCAAAACAGGGACTCTTTCAAATGTCTTTGCATTATCTGGCTTTTTATATAAAAATGACCAGCCAATAATTATAAGCATTATCCAAAATTCTAATAAAATTGATAACGAAAAAGCTTTTAAATTATTACGTGATATTTATTACTTGAAATCCTGTTAAAAAAATATTATTTAAAATAATCTATTAAATCCTTCTCAACAGAGGGGGGTACCATGTGATTAATTTCACCGCCAAATTTTGCAACTTCTTTTACTAAAGAACTACTAAGAAAACTATAATTTGTATTTGTCGATAAAAATATAGTTTCAATATCATTATTAAGTGATTTATTTGTATGAGCAATCTGTAGTTCATACTCAAAATCACTCATTGCTCTTAAGCCTCTAAGAATAAGATTAGCTTTTAGATCATTTGCACAATCAACAGTTAGACCAGAATAAGAAATAACTTCAATATTAGGTAAATGAGAAAGAGAATTTTTTATTTGTATTATTCTTCTTTCAAGATTAAATGTTGGTGTTTTAGAGGTATTTTCTAAAACAGCAACTACTAGATTGCCAAATATTTTTTCAGCCCTTTCTATTAAATCAAGATGCCCATTTGTTAAGGGATCAAATGTACCTGGATAAAGAATTTTCATGAATTTATTATGATCGAATAAGAAATTTAGTTAAAATAATATTATTAGTTAAATCAATTATGACATTAAATCTAGAAGCAAAAAAAATCTTATTAAGAAAAATACCTCACGGATTATTTATTTGTGGCGTTAGAGACGAGGATAAAAATGAAGTGAATGGATTTACTGCAAGTTGGGTGACTCAAGGTTCTTTCACCCCACCATTAGTTGTAATGGCAGTTAGAGCAGAGGGTTCTAGTCATGAAATAATAAAGTCAACCAATAAGTTCTCATTAAATGTGCTCAAAAGTGATCAAAAGGATCTAGCGGCTGTCTTCTTTAAACCTCAAAAAGCATTAGGAGGTAGATTTGAATCTGTTGAATTTAATTTAGGTGAGCTTGGATTGCCTATTTTAGTTGATAGTGTTGGTGGTGTTGAATGTAATGTTGTTGGAAGTGTTATGCATGGAGACCATACCGTTTTTGTAGGAGAGGTGCAATCTGCTTATCTGAATAATGATGTTGACTCACTAAATTTATCTTCAACTGGCTGGAATTATGGAGGTTAACTACTATAAATGAGTAATTCCTCTATCGAAAAAATAAATAACAAATATAATTTTAAAATTGAATATAAATTAATTAATAATAAGGAGTTATTAAAATCAAGATTATCCGAAATTCCAAAGTCATCTGGTTGTTATCTTTTTAAAGATATTGATAATAACTTACTTTATATCGGTAAATCTAAAAAACTACGCAGTAGAGTAAGTAGTTATTTCAATAATTATTCAGATTTAACTCCCCGATTAAGTTTGATGGTTCGTCAAATAACTGAAATAGAAATAATAGTGACAGATAGCGAATATGAAGCATTAAATTTAGAGTCAAATTTAATTAAAACAAACAAACCATATTTTAATATTCTTTTAAAGGATGATAAGAAATATCCATATCTTTGTATAACTTGGAGTGAAAAATATCCTCGAATATTTATTACAAGAAGAAGAAGAAATAGAAATAATTTAGATAGATATTATGGACCTTATGTTGATGTCGGATTATTAAGGAGAACATTATTTACGATAAAAAAAATATTTCCACTTAGACAAAGACCAAGGCCAGTCTATAAAGATAGAACTTGTTTGAATTATTCAATAGGAAGATGTCCAGGTGTTTGCCAAGAAGTTATATCATCTGACGATTATAAAAAAATAATGAAACAAGTATCTATGATATTTCAGGGAAGAAATGATGACTTAGAAATATTTTTACAAAAAAAAATGCTGCAATTTTCAAATGATTTAGATTATGAGAATGCAGCAAAAATAAGAGACCAAATTTCAGGTTTAAAATTATTAACTGAATCACAAAAAATATCAATACCAGATTCTTCAATTAATAGAGATATCTTTGGAATAGTTTCAGAAAAAAATGTAGCTAGTATACAAATTTTCCAAATGAGATCAGGTAAGCTCATTGGGAGAATTGGCTATAGTCAAAAATTAAATAATGAAGATGAAAATCTTATTTTACAAAAGATATTAGAAGAGCATTATATGAATGTTGAACCTGTAGAAATACCATCAGAAATTCTTATTCAATATAACCTTCCAAAACAAGCAACCATAGAGGATTGGTTAACGGAGCTAAGAAAAAAGAAAGTAAAAATCCTAATCCCAAAAAGAAATAAAAAACATGAAACTGTAGAAATGGTTTTAAAAAATGCGAAATTGGAATTAGATAGAATATTAAATGGGATACAAGATAATGAATCATCAATTGAGGATCTTGCCCAAATACTTGAATTAAGCGAACAACCTAAAAGAATTGAAGGCTATGATATAAGTCATATTCAAGGTAGTGACCCTGTAGCATCACAAGTCGTTTTTATTGATGGGGTTCCTTCTAAACAGCATTATAGGAAATATAAAATTAAAGATCCAAACGTTTTTATAGGACATAGTGATGATTTTGCTTCGATATATGAAGTAATACAAAGAAGGTTTAAAAAATGGTCAAGATTTAAAGAAAGCGGAGGGGATTTTTCAATATTAAATGATAAAACGAATAGTAAATTAGACAATGAACTTCTATCAGATTGGCCTGATTTAATAATGATTGATGGAGGAAAAGGACAGTTAAATGCAGCTATTAAAGCATTAAAAGAATTAAATCTTGAGGAAGAAGTAACTATATGTTCATTGGCAAAAAAAAATGAAGAAATATTTATTCCAGGATTTACTAAGTCTCTTGATACTGATGAAAATCAAAAAGGAGTTCTTCTATTAAGAAGGGTAAGAGATGAAGCACATAGATTTGCATTATCTTTTCATAGAGATAAAAGATCTAAAAGAATGAATAGATCTCAATTGTCCCAAATCAGTGGATTAGGACCATCAAGAATAAGAGAATTGCTGGAGCATTTCAAATCAATAGACGCGATAAGAATAGCTAGTAAGGAGGATTTATCAAAAGTTAAAGGACTTGGAAAAAATTCAGTTAATGATATATATGAATATTTTAACGAGTTATAAATATTAATTAAATTTTGAAAAATAGATTTCTTGATATTGTTAAATATAACTATATTAAAAACATATATTTTTAAATTAATCTAGTAATTTGGCAGCTGAAGCATATCTCTGGTTTAAATCACTTCACATTATTGGTGTAATCGTTTGGTTTGCGGGACTTTTTTATTTAGTAAGACTTTTTATATATCATGAAGAATCTAAAAATATGGATGATGAATTAAAAATTGCCTTTAATAAACAATACACCTTGATGGAAAAAAGGCTGGCGAATATAATCACAACACCCGGGATGATATTAGCTTTAAGTATGGCTATTTGCATGGTTATTATGCAACCAAGTTGGTTAAGTGAGAAGTGGTTGCAAATTAAAATTTCTTTTGTTTTGGGATTAGTAATTTATCATTCTTATTGTTATAAAATAATGTATTCATTACAAAATGGTACTTCAACCATTTCAGCAAAAAACCTTAGATTATTAAATGAATTGCCTACTTTATTATTATTTATAATTGTACTTTTAGTTATTTTTAAAAATAATTTTCCAACTAGTATTGCTACATGGAGCGTAGTTGGACTAATTATTTTCATGTTGGCTTCTATTCAATTATATGCAAAGATTAGAAAGAAAAATGAGAATTCATTAAGTAATGAATAGGGAAGACTTAGTAAAATTAACTTCCAATATTAATAAAAATAGTTGTCCTAATAATATTAATTTTCACTGTCATACAAAATTTAGTGATGGAAGTTTAGAACCATATGAACTTTTAGATCAAGCTTATAAAAATAACTTGAAATTTTTATCAATAACCGATCATCATACAATTAAAGCTCATGAATATATAAAAAAAAATAATATACTCAAAAATTATCCTAAAGATTCCTTTACATTAATTTCGGGAATAGAAATTAATTGTTTGATTTTAGGATGTTTAGTACATGTAATTGGATTGGGAATAGATATAAAAAGTAAATACCTAAATCCCTACATCCTTGGAGAGTCTCCAATAGGTAATGATTTAAATATTAAATCAGTTATAAAAGCAATAAATTTAGCTGGTGGTTTATCATTTCTTGCACATCCAGCGAGATATAGGATTCCCTTTTATAAATTAATTCCAGAGGCCAAAATACAAGGTATTGATGGAATAGAGGTTTGGTACGATTATGAACTTAATGAAGAATGGAATCCTAGTTTATTTGTATGTTCAGAGATAGATAAATTAGCAGATAAATATTCAATGCTAAAAACATGCGGAACAGATAGTCATGGACTTTCGCTATTAGGTAGATAATTTAGAATTCATTTTTTTCAATTATTGAATCAGTATTAATAATTATGTTCTTTAAATTTTCAATGACATCTGATGAACAATTATTCCACATTTTTCTATTTACAATTTCAAGAAATCTTTGTGCAATATCTCTTAAAGCCCATGGATTGTTCTCTAGAAAGAAATTCCTAAGATCCAGATCACATAACCATGATTTATAAACTTCCTCATAACACCAATCTGAGACTACTTCAGTAGAAGCATCAAAAGCATATAAGTAATCTAGTGTAGCTGAAAATTCAAACGCTCCTTTATAACCATTATCCTTCATTCCATTTATCCATTTAGGGTTAAGTATTCTTGATATAACAACTTTATTAATTTCATCTTGTAATTTTGAAATTTTGGATAATCCAAATTTTGATAAATCACCATGATACATTTCAGGAAATTTACCGCTCAATTTTTTTACTGCTGAAGATAAGCCACCCTGAAACTGATAATAATCATCAGAATCTAAAATATCATGTTCCTTATTATCTTGGTTATGAACTACTAACTGAACATTTTTAAGAGCATTTTCTAATGATTTTTTATCCTCTATAGGTTCAAGATTATCACTGTAAATCCACTTACTCCAATTAAGATAAGATTCTCCAAAATCATCAATATTTTCCCAATTAGAATTAGAAATTAGTTCTTGTAGTCCAGCTCCATATGAACCTGGGGCTGAACCAAATATACGATTAATTGAATCACCATCCCTTGATGCCCCAGCAAGAGGGTTAAATTTATCATCCTCATTAAGATTAGAAACAAGATTTATTGCTTTAGAAGTTAATTTAACTAACTGTGGAAATGCATCTCTAAACATTCCTGAAATCCTTAAAGTAACATCAACCCTTGGTCTTTCGAGAACAGATAAAGGAATGATTTCTAGATCTACTACTCTTCTTGAGGGCCCATCCCAAATAGGCTGTACTCCTAATAAATATAGTATTTGACAAATGTCTTCACCACCATTTCTCATTGTGGATGTTGCCCATACAGATATTGCTATATTTTTTAAATCTTCTCCATTATCTTGTTTGTATAAATCAAGTATTTGTGAGGCGGATTGACAACCAACACTCCATGCTGATTCAGTTGGCAGTCCTCTCGAATCAACTGAAAAGAAATTTTTACCAGTGGGTAAAGCTTCAGTTTTACCTCTCGTAGGGGCTCCAGATGGACCACTTTTTACATATTGTCCATTTAACGAATTAATAAATGATAATTTCTCATTATATGAAGAATTAATGATTGGATATAGAATCTCTTTTTTTAATAATAAAAAATACTTATTATGTTTTTTTTCATTAAAGAAATAGTCTATTATTTTCTGATTTTTATATTTCTCAAGATTTTTTATATTGGTATTCATTTTGTAAAAAAACAAATATATTAAATACTTTGCTTGTTGTTCCAAAAAATCAATAGCCATTCTAAAGTTTAAAATGTTTTTGTTGGAAAAAATCAATAATATTTTTTTATCCTTTTCACTTAACTTTTGATCATATATATTTGTCCAAGGATCCAAATCTAGTTTTAAATGTTTTGCTATATATTGAACAATCCCAATTCTATTGGCATTTGGCACTCTAGCGACACACAAGAATAAATTTATTTCATTAATGTCATTCTGCCTATTACCAAAAATATGCAAACCTGTCCTAATTTGAGATTCTTTAATTTTGCAAAGAAAAGAATCAATCTCTTCAATTTGATTATTTTTATTATTTAAAGTGATTTCGTTAAAATCTTTTTTAATTAATTCAAAAATGGATTTTTCTATAATTTCAATCCGATTAGAATTTAATAATTTTGCTTCAAAATATTCGTCTAAATAATTTTCTAATATTGAATATTTTCCATATAATTCTGACCTATCCAAAGGAGGGGTTAAATGATCAATAATTGTTGCAGCAGTTCTTCTTTTAGCTTGGGATCCTTCCCCAGGATCATTTACGATAAAAGGATATATGTTTGGTATTGCTGGACAAATAATATTTGGAAAACATTTATTACTGAGACCTATAGATTTGCCAGGTAACCATTCAACAGTCCCATGTTTACCAATATGGCAAATAGCATTTGCGTTAAAAACTTTTTCAATCCAAAAATATTGTGCTAAATATCTATGGGGAGGTGGAAGATCGGGAGAATGAATATCTCTATCAGTGAGAGAGTCATAACCTCGTTGAGGTTGAATCAATAATGTTATTTTTCCAAATCTAATACCATTTATTGAGAAGCCTTCATTATCAAGATCGATCGCTTCTGATGGTTTACCCCAACGGTTAACAATAATATTTTTTGGTTCAAGTTCTAAATAATTCCAATATTTTAAATATTCACTAAGTGGTAAGTAATCTAATGGTTTATTATTTTGAGATTCAATATCATTAGTTCTAGTTTTTATAAGTATTGACATTAATTCCGAAGAATCTTGAGGATAATTACAAGATCCAAGATCATAACCTTCTTCTTTTAACCAGTTAAGAATATTTATTATCGAAGATGGTGTATTAAGACCAACACCATTACCGATTCTTCCATTCTTTACTGGATAATTACTTATTATTAAACAAATTTTTTTTTCAAAATTATTAAGTTGTTGAAGTTTCACATAATTTGTTGCGAATTTTGAAATCCATTTAATACCTACTTGATCAGCTTTGTAACTGGTTATTTCACTGTAGAGTGTATTTTTTTTAGAAATTATTTCTTTAAATGCTGAAGGACAGGTAGTAATCCTTCCATCAAATTCAGGAATAATTATTTGCATCAATAAATCAGATGAATTCATTCCAATGGATGAATTTAACCAATTTTTTCTTGATCTATTTGAAGAGAGAAGCTGTAAAATTGGAATTTTAAGAGAAGTAAAAATATTTGTAGAATTTTCAATTAATTCGTTATTTTTGATTTGAGATGAAGAAAATGAAGTTGTGGTAATTATTAATCTAATATCTTCCTTTTTAAAAATTTCTATTAATTTCTTTTGAATAATATGATCTTTTAGTGTTGAAATAAATAACGTTTTAGGCGATAGTCCGCATCTTCGTAACTGCAAGTTAAGTTTTTCGTTTACTTCAATTTCATTAGCCAAAAAAAGTGATTTATAGGATATTATTCCAATCTTTTCTCCTTTTTCAATTTTCCAATCATATAAATAAGGATCTGGATAAAAACTAATATTCAAAAACTCATCAGGAATTAATGTTTCATTTACCTTTAGATAATTTAAACAATTAAGAAATTTTCTATAATTCTCCATTCCTCCCGATCTTAGTAATCTAGAAATATTTAATGCAATATTTTTATCTATACTACTTATTTCACTTAAGGACACTTCCTGATCAACGGTACCTGATAGGATTAATAACTTCCTTTTTTTATTGACTGCTTGCCAATTTAAAAGTTGTTCAATTCCATAGTTCCATGTACCTTTATCGCCAAAAATTCGTAGTATGACAACTTTTGCATAATTAATTGTTTTTAATAAATAATTATCTATTTGAGCTGAGGAATTTAAATTAGAAATTTCTAAAGCTCTTATATTATTTTTTAATGAAGCAAATTCTTTTTCTAACAATAAGTTTGATATGAGATTTAAATCAGCTTTTACACTTGTTATAAAAATAAAATCTGCCGCTGGTTGCTCAATTAAATCATCATTATTCTTTTCATTTCCTGCTACATTTAATATCCTGTGCATTTTTATATATAAATAAGGTTTAGAATACGTAAGTAGGATAAAACAAGTTTACCTTAATTAAATAAATTGAATATGCATGAATTTCTTCCATACGCCTGGTTCGAAGGTAAATGTATTCCATTTAAAGAAGCAAAAATATCAATAGCTACTCATGCACTACATTACGGTACTGCTGCATTTGGAGGAATGCGAGCGATACCTAACCCTACAAATAAAGAAGAATTCCTTTTATTTAGAACTGATAAACACATAAAAAGATTATCTCAAAGTGCAAAATTACTCTTAACTGATATATCTGAAGAATATATTTTTAAAGCCTTAGAGGAAGTTATAAAAAGAAATAAGCCACAAAAACCTATTTATATTAGACCATTCGTATATACAAGCGATTTAGGTATAGCTCCAAGGTTACACAATATTGAAACAGATTTCTTTATGTATTGTATTGAACTAGGAGATTATCTATCCCCAGATGGGGTTTCATGTAGAATGAGTAGTTGGACTAGACAAGAAGATAGATCTCTCCCATTGAGAGGAAAAATAAGTGGAGCTTATATTACTAGTTCATTAGCTAAAACAGAAGCTAGTTTATCGGGTTTTGATGAAGCCCTGCTATTAAATTCAAGTGGTAAGGTAAGCGAAGCTAGTGGTATGAATTTATTTATTGTAAGGAATGGAGACTTAATCACTCCTGGTGTTGATCAAGATATCCTTGAGGGTATTACTAGAGCTAGTGTAATTGAATTAGCAAAATCATTTGGAATAAATGTAATTGAAAGGCCTGTTGATAAAACAGAATTATTAATAGCAGATGAAGTTTTTCTAACTGGTACAGCAGCAAAAATTACACCAGTTAAAAAAATTGAATCAAGTGAATTAAATGGTGAAAGACCAATAATGAATAAATTAAAAAGTAAGCTTATAGAAATAACAGAAGGTCGTACTCAAGATTATGATAATTGGGTAACAAGAATTTCTATAAAATAATTTTCACCTAAAAATGGAATCTTTCAGAACCTTTCTAAATAGAGATGAAAAGCCATTAATAATTTTTGACGGAGGTACTGGAACATCATTTCAGAACTTAAATCTTACAGCAGACGACTTTGGAGGAAAAGAATTAGAGGGTTGTAATGAAAACCTTGTTTTATCCTCACCAAAGATAGTTGAAAAGGTCCATAATTCATTCTTAGAAGCAGGTTGTCATGTTATAGAAACTAATACTTTTGGTGCCTCATCAATAGTTCTTGATGAATATGATATTAAGAATAAGGCATATGAGATAAATAAAAATGCTGCTCTAATAGCAAAAAAAGCTGCTACAAAATATGCATCAGTTGATAAGCCAAGGTTTGTTGCTGGTTCAATTGGACCAACCACTAAATTACCCACATTAGGACATATAAATTTTGATGAATTAAAGGAATCATATAAAGAACAGATATATGGTCTTACGGATGGAGGAGTTGATCTACTTTTAATTGAAACTTGTCAAGATGTATTGCAAATAAAATCTGCCTTATTAGCTTCTAAAGAAGTACTTGATAGTAAAAATATAGATATACCTATAATGGTATCTATAACAATGGAAACAACAGGTACTATGCTTGTTGGATCTGACATTGCCTCTGCATTAACAATATTAGAGCCGTTTAATATAGATATCCTTGGACTAAATTGTGCTACTGGTCCAGAACAAATGAAAGAACATATTAAATATTTGTCTGAAAATTCTCCCTTCGCTATAAGCTGTATTCCCAACGCAGGACTTCCTGAAAATATTGGCGGTGTTGCTCACTACAGATTAAAGCCAATAGAATTAAAGATGCAGTTAATGAATTTTATATATGACTTTAATGTTCAATTAATAGGTGGATGTTGTGGGACAACACCCGAACATATTAAATATCTTTCTTCAATAATCGATGAAATTATTGATAACGAAATGCCAAATAAAAATGGTAAGAACAATTTAAGTGGCTATATTCCTTCTGCATCATCAATATATAATTCTGTACCTTACAAACAAGACAATTCTATTTTGATTGTAGGCGAAAGATTAAATGCTAGTGGATCTAAAAAGGTAAGGGAGTTGTTAAATAACGATGATTGGGATGGACTAGTATCAATTGCCAAGCAACAACAAAAAGAAAATGCACACGTTCTTGATGTGAATGTTGATTATGTAGGGAGAGACGGAGTGAAAGATATGAAAGAAATAACATCAAGACTTGTTACCAATATAAATTTGCCATTAATGATTGACTCTACAGATGCTGACAAAATGGAAAGTGGATTAAAGTCAGCTGGTGGTAAATGTATTATAAATTCAACCAATTACGAAGACGGTAATGAAAGGTTTGATCAAGTTCTAAATTTAGCCTTGGGGTATGGTTCAGGTCTTGTTGTAGGAACTATTGATGAAGATGGAATGGCAAGGAATGCAGATAAAAAATATGACATTGCTAAACGAGCAATTAATAGAACCAGGGAATGCGGTTTGTCTGATTATGAGCTCTTTTTTGATCCATTAGCTCTTCCAATATCTACTGGGATAGAAGAAGATAGATTAAATGCTAAAGAAACAATTACTGCTATATCAAAAATTCGTGAAAATTTTCCTGAGACTCACATCATACTTGGGATATCAAACATTAGTTTTGGTCTTTCACCATTATCCAGAATTAATCTAAATTCAATATTTTTAGATGAATGCATTAAAGCAGGATTGGATTCTGCTATCATCGCACCAAATAAAATTTTGCCATTATCAAAAATTTCTGGAGAAACCAAAAAGCTTTGCTTAGATTTGATATACGACAAAAGAAAATTTGAAGATGATATTTGTATTTATGATCCATTAGTAGAATTAACAAAAGCTTTTCAAGATTTATCTATTCAAGATTTCAAAAAAGCATCTTCAGAAAATAAAAACCTAACTCTGGAAGAAAGCCTAAAAAATCATATTATTGATGGAGAAAAAATAGGTTTAGAGGATCAACTAAATAAAGCTTTAAAAAAATATAAACCTCTAGAAATAATTAATACCTTTCTACTAGATGGGATGAAAGTTGTAGGTGATTTATTTGGCTCAGGTCAAATGCAATTGCCATTTGTACTCCAATCCGCCGAAACAATGAAATTTGCCGTTTCAATTTTAGAACCACATATGGAAACTGTGGAAGAAAACATATCAAATGGAAAACTCTTAATTGCAACAGTCAAAGGCGATGTTCATGATATAGGAAAAAATTTGGTTGACATAATACTTACAAATAATGGTTATGACGTAATAAATCTTGGAATAAAGCAAGATGTTTCAGCAATTATAGATGCACAAAAAAAGCATAATGCAGATTGCATCGCTATGAGCGGATTACTTGTTAAATCAACTGCTTTTATGAAAGATAATTTAGAAGCTTTTAACAATGAAGATATTAGTGTACCAGTAATATTAGGAGGTGCAGCCTTAACCCCAAAATTTGTAAATGAGGACTGCAGCAAAATATATAAAGGGAAAATTTTATACGGAAAAGATGCGTTCACTGATCTTAAATTCATGAATGAATATATGGACAATAAAAAAAAGGGTAATTGGTCAAATACAGAGGGATTCATCAACAATGAGGGAATAGATATTAATTTAGCCTCATCAAAGTCCAACTCTCAAGCTGTTAAAAAATCAATATCTATAGATATAGAGACTTCTAAATTAAATTTAAAAGAAAATTTTATAAGATCTAAATTTATAAATGAAGAAGAACCAATTCAAGCTCCTTTCTTGGGAACGAAAGTCTTGAACGAGATTGATATAGATTTAAATAAGTTAATTTTTTATTTAGATACAAAAGCTCTATTTAGCGGACAATGGCAAATAAAAAAAGGAAAAAACCAAAGCGTAGATGAATACAATAACTATTTGGATTCATATGCTAAACCATTGCTAGATAGATGGTTAGAGACAATTGTAGAAAAAAAACTTATTTCACCCAAAGCAGTTTATGGATATTTCAGATGCGGTAGAAAAGATAATAGTATTTTCTTATTTGATGAGAAATCATTAAATAAAATTTCCCAATTTAATTTTCCACGACAAAAATCTGGGAATAATTTATGCATAGCTGATTTTTATTGTGATTTGAAAAATGATAAACCGATAGATATATTTCCTATGCAGGCAGTAACCATGGGCGATATTGCTAGCGAATATTCTCAAAAATTATTTAAAGAAGATAAATATAGCGATTATTTGTTATTCCATGGACTTACAGTGCAATTAGCAGAAGCTCTAGCTGAGTATGTCCATGCATTAATTCGTATTGAATGTGGTTTTAGGTCTGAAGAACCAGACAAAAATAGAGAAATACTAGCTCAAAAATATAGAGGAGCTAGATATTCTTTTGGTTATCCTGCATGTCCAAAAGTATCTGATTCAAACATACAATTATCATTGTTGGATGCCAAAAGAATAAACTTGACTATGGATGAATCTGAACAACTTCATCCAGAACAAAGTACTACAGCTATCATTTCACTACACTCAAAAGCTAAATATTTCAGCGCTTAAGCTAAATTTTTAGTTATTTTCTAAATATTCAATAATTTCTTCCTGTAGTTCTTCCATCGTTTCATTATCACCCAGATCAAGTCCCTCACCCGCGGCATCCTGTGTTAACTCAAGATAATATGAAGCACCATCACTAGATAAAAATTCTAATGCGGAAGTTTCATCACTATCTTTAAAAGCTTCATAAAGAGCTTTAAATGCAATGTTTTCAGTAAAGTCCCAATCCATAATGAAAAAAACCTTATTAGAATTATTACCTCCTTACCCCCCATACTCGTCAACCTTTTTTAAAGAAATGTTGGTGTTTTATTATTATTAAAAAAACTATGACCATAAATAATCAAAATCAGTTAAATGTCCTTGGAGAAGAAATTGAGATTTGTAGTTGCGAACCTATGACAGGGTGGTTCAGGGATGGATTTTGCAACTATGACAAAAATGATGGAGGGAATCATTCCATATGTTGTGTAATGGATGATAATTTCCTGAAATATAGTAAATCACAAGGTAATGATTTAATAACCCCCATGCCTATTTATTCCTTCCCAGGACTAAAGGATGGTGATCATTGGTGTATTTGTCTTGATAGGTGGAAGCAAGCATTATTAGACGGTCTTGCACCAAAAGTCATATTAGAATCAACTAATATTGTAGTCTTAGAATCAGTACCTCTGGAAAAATTGAAAGAATATCAATTTAATAAAAAGTAATTACAAGTTTATATTTTTTTTTAAAATGATAATGATAAATTTTTTTAAATGAGTTTAGAAATATATTGGAAAAAAGCACTAGAACAAACTCAATTATCAATTGATGATGAATCATTATGTCCTCTCAAAACTGATATTATTACTAGTGATTTATATGAAAAAGACGACTTCATAATTAGGAAACTCGATACTTCAAAATTTATTAAAAAAAAAATTTATGGTCCTAAGCAAAATCCGTTTTGTCCTTGGGAAAAGATACTAGAAATTGATAAAATTGGTGATAATCATCAACTAATATTAAATAAGTACCCTGTACAAAAAGGTCATATTTTACTTATTACAAATAAATGGAAACCTCAAAATGGATGGTTAGATATTAAAGATTGGAGAGCGATCCAACAAGTTAATAATGATACTAGTGGATTATGGTTTTTCAATAGTTCTCCAATTGCGGGAGCAAGTCAACCTCACAGGCATTTTCAACTTCTGCGTAGATCTAAAGGTGAGATATCATGCCCTAGAGAAAAGTGGTTTTTAGAGATGAACTCATATCAAGATCTAGATAGTAAGCTTAAAAAAAATATTATTGTATCCAAATTTGATTTTTTAGAAAATCCATCATGTCTTTTTGAGTTTTACTTAGAATTATGCAAGAAATTGGGACTTGGGGATCCTATTAGTGATAAGAAACCGATATGTCCCTACAATATTTTAATAACTAATAAATGGATCGCTATTATAAAAAGAAAAAATGATCATATTCATGGTTTCAGTATTAACGGTTTAGGATTTGCAGGATATCTACTAGTAACTGAAAATTCAAATATTAATTATTTAAAGAAATTTGGCCCTGAAAAACTTCTAGAAAGTTTTGTTTGAATACTAATTAGTTACCTCAACTTCCTTATCCCTGCTTATTTGGCTTTCTAGAACTTCTATAGATGCTGTTACTGATGCAATTTTACGTTCAAGTGAATCCTTAATATAGTTGAGCATTTCTAATTTCTTGTGTTGATAAAAACTCTTTTTTTCTTTAGATGACTTGGAATAACAATTAAACATTTTTTATTTTTATTATAAAAAGATACTTAATTGACTTGTGACAGAAAAAATAAATTGGTTTTAATTTAAAAACAATATTCCTTATGGACTTTCAATATTTTTTGAATAAAATTAAATAAATTCCATACTCTTCAAGAAAATATTATTGAATAGTCCTGAAAATTCAAATACAAAAAGAATTTCAATTGATTTACCTGAGGAACTAATTTCCAGGTTTGATCAATTACGAAAAGAGTGGGGATTTAGAGCAAGAGGACCTGTAATAGAAAAGATACTTAAAGAACTTCTTCAAGAAGATGATTTACTACCTAAAAACCAACAGCAAGAAATAGACTTTAACGATAAGAATACTAATGAAAATTTAAATATTGATGAAGATACTGCATTGGTATTAATTAAATCAGACGTAAAAAATGAAGTTAATGAGATATCTTTAAATAAAAGATCTACAAATAACAATCAATATAAAGAAACAGCCAACTCAAATATAAGCCTTCCCAATTTCGTTGAAAAAAAAGTAAAGAATCTAAGAAGAAGTATTAATAGTGAAAAATTAAAGGAGAATATTAATGATATTCAAATTAATACAATCAAAGAAACTGAATTAATAAAATGTCGAATTGAGTTAATTAGTCATTGGAAAACACTATATGGATCAGTTCCTAATGACCATGTAGTAGAAGCTTCAATGGATTGGTTTGAAAGGGATATATGGCCAAATCTTGATGGGACTGAAAATCTACCCTTTACTTGGAGTGCAGCCAATAAATTAATGTCAGAATTATGCCCATTTTGGATAAAGAAAAATCCATCACTTGAAATTGTTTTATTAATGATTGGCGTTTTAGAAGACCCTTTTGCAACATCAGATCTGATAAATAGAATACCAACACTTATGAGAAGGTTTGTAAGTAGATTTAAGCGAAATAATAGATCAAATTCATTTGAAACTTTGGACTCAACAATGACAGTACATGGAGCACTTAAATTATTGAATTTATCAACATCAGCAGGATCAGCTCATACATTCCGTAAAATTAGGGAGGCCTATAAATCAATAGCCTTAGAGACACATCCAGATGCTGGAGGATCAACAGATCAAATGAGAAAATTAAATGAAGCGTATCAATTGCTAAAAAATCTATATAGAGACTAGTATAGTAATTCCCATATAAGACTAATTACAAGTCTAATTAATAGTCTCATATAAGATAGCTGTGAAGCAAATAATTTCCAATTTTAATCAATTATTTTTATTCAAATTTATGTAAGCAAAAAATATGTATTAATGAAATCAAGACAAAATTTGCTTTTAAAAAATAAAAATTTCTTTGTATAGCAATTCTTAAATAAGACTTATTATAAGTCTATTGTATAGTCTCAAAATAGATAAGTAAGATAAATAAATTAATCGATTTGAATGAATCATGCCCAAACTGCTTAATGCCTGGGAAAAATTAAAAATTGAATAATAAATCAATAAATTATGTCCTTTAAATGTCCAAGAAATTAATAAGGGCTAGAAAGCATTGCTATAAGGGCTTTTTATGAGCCTCCGTACTGCCTTAAAGACAGTACTACTTAGATTGAAGCTTTTCAGTGGCAGTTTGTTTATCAATACTAGGTACATCACTTAATCCATTAGCATCAAACCAAGGGGCGCTCGCCCAATCAAAGCCTTCGCCAAAAGTATTATCTGGTGCAGTTACATACCAATGACATGATGCATCTGGTATATCAACAGCACATTTTGACCAATCATCTGACCACTGAGGGACCTGTACCCACAGCACTGAAGATAGAAGTAGAGATATCAGATTAATCATGAACTTTATCATACAACATTAATTACTTTTATAGGATTATTATCTATCTAATATAAGAATCATATATAGACTAGTTTATGGTCTCATATGAGAATAATAATACGATTAATTTCTCAGTTTTGTGTTAAAGCATTTTTCAACATTAGAAATGATATTTGAATGTATTGATGTAATGTCTGAATCAAGTAATGTTTTATCTTTATCTCTATAAGATAATCTAAATGTATAACTTATATGATCATCTCCAAATTTAGAATCTTCAAAAACATCCAGTAAATTTACATCCTCTAAGAGATTTTTTCCTGTTTTTCTTATTTGTGATGTTATTTCGCTAATTAAAAATTTCTTACTGAAAACAAAATTAATATCCCTTTCCATTTTCGGAACAGTTGCGTATTGCTTATATATTGGAATCCATTTATTTTTTCTTGTACTAGCTCCTAAGAGGTTAGAAACATTTATATTAAATAAATAAACTTTTTTTAATGACTTCTTTTCTAATATTAGTTTGGGATGTATTTCACCAAAATAACCTGCATCTTTCCCTTCAATAACTAATTTCGCTGTTCTTCCTGGATGAAGAAAATCAATTGAATCAGTAGGTTTATCATCAATCTTTATGTTCAAGCAAGATAAAGCCTCTTTTAACTTTCCTCTGGCCTGGAAATAATTAAGATCGTTATCCTTACCCGAATTTACCCATTTCCCAAATTTTTTATTTCCATAAATCGCACCATTCAAAACTTCTTCTTGAATGAACTCAGTTTTATTTTGAAAAACATTTCCAATTTCAAATATATAACAACTTGATTGTCCAGCTTTTATATTACGGTTCACTATCTCCAAATGTTCTTTCCAGATATTATCTCTAAGACAGCTTGTTTCTAATAACAAAGGATTAGAAATCTTTATAAGTTTTTCATCATCTTCAGGAACAAGAGAGTAGCTTAGTACCTCGTTAAAACCATTTTCTATAAAACCATTTTTTACTTTTCTCAATGCCAACTGTTCTGATGACAATTTTCCAGGTTTAATTGGATTAGGAAGTTTTAAGTCGAATCTGTCATACCCTATTAATCTAGCTATTTCTTCAATTAAATCTATTTCTCTTATTAAATCATGTGATCTATTAGGAATTACTGCTACATCCCAGCCATATTCTTTATTCTTTAAAGTACAACCTATGAGTGTTAATTTATCAACTATTTCATTATCAGATAAATTTCTTTTTTCATATTGATCGTTAATTACTAATGGACCAAGAATTTTATGTATTCGATTTCTCCGTAGTTTAATAAATATATCCTCATTACTTATTAAATTTGAAGTATTGATGATTGGTGAATTAATAGAAAAATATTTTTCTAAAAGATTAATTGCCCTTGTTACTGCAATTATTGTATTTTTTGATGAAATCCCTTTTTCATACCTGCTGCTAGATTCTGTTCTTATGCCAACCGCCTTGGAAGATTTTCTTATAGAAACTGGATTAAAAACAGCGCCTTCAAGGTAAATAGATGAGGTAGTATTACCTACAGAAGTCTCTAAACCGCCAATAACCCCTGCAATAGCTACCGGTTTATCGCAACAAGTAATAACTGTGATATGGTCATTTAAGTCATATTCTTTACCATCTAAGCAAATAAGGCTTTCATTATTCTTGCCTTTTCTTACAGAGAAATCTTCTGGACAAACTTCCTTACCAATTAAGTTTGACAGTTTATCTTTATCAAACGCATGCAAAGGTTGACCTTGTTCTAAAAGAATATAATTTGTCAAATCAACTAGAAGATTAATAGATTTTATACCTGATTTTTCTATACGGTCTTTAAGCCAATTTGGCGATAATTTCTCTCCATTTACTCCATCAATGCAGCTTATTGTATAAATGCAATTAGATTCTATAGCCTGTGGACAAAGTTTAATTCCCTTAAGTAAATCAATGCTGTATTTATGGTTTAATTCTGGAAAATTTAAGGTGGATTCTAAAAGGGCAGAAATTTCACGGGCTATACCAATAACAGACATTCCATCAGGTCTATTAGCTGTAATAGCTAAATCATATATAAAATCATTTAATTGAAGCAAGTCAGACGCTGGAGTACCCAATTCATGATTTAGAGCCAAATCATCATCAATTATCTCTATCCCTTCGCTAGAGTCTTCTAAACCCAGTTCCTGCAGTGAACATATCATTCCTTCACTAATTACACCTCTAATTTCACTTCTTTTAATAGTTAAATCAACTGCATTTAATTTCGCGCCAACAGTAGCAACATAAACATAAATATTTGGTTTAATATTGCGCGCACCACAGATAATTTGTAAATTCTTTGAATTACCAATATCGACTTGGCAAATTGAAAGTTTGTCAGATCCTTCGTGTTTTAAAACAGATAATACCTTACCTAAAACAACACCATTTACATTTTTTGAACAATCTTCTAATGATTCAACCTCAAATCCACCAATAGATAATTTCTCAGAGAGATCTTCAGGAGTAGAAGTAATTTCTACTAAATTTTTCAACCAATTTTGAGAAACTTTCATATATATTTTTTAATCAATGATGATAAAAGAAATAAGTATATCTTCAAAAAAGTTTGTTGAAGATGTACAATAGAAAATTATACAATAAAGTATTAATTAAAATGGCCAAAAAAGGGACAAGAGTTGTAGTGACCCTGGAATGTACTGAAGCTAGAACAAGCACAGATCCTAAGAGATCAAATGGTGTCTCAAGATATACTACTGAAAAAAATCGTAGAAATACAACCGAAAGATTAGAACTAAAAAAGTTTAATCCTCATTTAAACAGAATGACAATTCACAAAGAAATTAAGTAATCAAATCAAATCATGCCTAATTCAATTTTTAAAAAACAATTATCACCTATCAAACCAGGGGATCCTATTGACTATAAGGATGTAGAGCTACTAAAAAAATTCATAACTGAGAGGGGAAAAATCCTACCAAGAAGAATGACAGGTTTAACCTCTAAGCAACAAAGAGATCTCACATTAGCTGTTAAGAGAGCCAGAATTGTAGCTCTTTTACCCTTCGTAAATCCTGAAGGATAATTTCATATTGAATATAGTTGGCACTATAATTAATATTTCAAATATTTGAAAGATTTAACAAATTTAAAAACATATATTATTGACTCTGATGATCCACATGAGGTTGATGACGCTATTTCATTAGAAATAAAAGAAGGAAATAAAAAAAATTTATGGATACATATTAGTAATCCATGCAAACTCTTTTTGCATGATTCTAATGTTGATTTAAATGCAAGAAAGAGAAATAGCAGTTTATATTTAATTGATCAATATGTCCCAATGCTTCCTAAAGATATTCTTGAGAAGGCAAATCTAGCTCAAAATAAAGTTTCAGAAACTATTAGTGCAGCAATAGAATTCAATGACGATGGATCAATAAATAAATATGAAATAACTGAAGCAATAATAAAACCAAAATATCAATTAACATATGAAGATGCAAATGAAATATTAGAAATAGAACCCAAAGAAGAAATAGAATTAATTGAGATTAAAAAATTATTAGAAAAAAGTATTACATATAGAAAGAAACAAGGAGCAATTATTTTTGAAAGTCCTAATAATAAAATTAAATTATATGAGGATAAGATTATACTAACTAAATTAGAGAAAACAATATCGCAGATTATAGTTGCAGAATCAATGATACTAATGGGTTATGTAACAAGTTTATTTATGGATAAATATGATTTAGCGGCTGCATTTAGGATTCAAAAAATAAACTGCGATCCATCTGAAATACTTAATAAATATAATGATAGTGATATTAAATATATAATACTAAAACAATATATGGGAAGAAGTTACATCACTACTAAGCCAGGAATCCATGAATCATTAGGCCTTAAAATGTATGTACAATGTACATCACCATTAAGAAGATATCTTGATTTGATTATACAAAGGCAAGTCTATAACAAAATTAATAATTACGAAGTTCTAAGTAAAGATTCAGTCTCTAAAATTCTTGATTATTCAAAAAATAGACAATTAGAGAATAATAATATATTTAAAAATGATAGATTTAAGTATTTAAAATTATTTTTTAAGAATGAAAAAAAACCTTTTTATAAAATAATATTTGTTAAGTGGATTAATCATAAAAAAAATATTGCTTTGGTTTATTTTCCAGATTATTCACTAGAAATACTTATTACTCTTTTTGTATCAATAGAAATATATAGTAATAAAATATATAAAGTTAAATATATTATAAATGATAATAATCTTTTAGAATTTATTTATTAGTAAGATAATAAACATAATGAGTTGTTATTAGTTTAAAAAATATCTGTTAGTATAAATAAAAAAACCTTATGACTTTTGTCATTACTACACCTTTATACTATGTTAATGATAAACCTCATTTAGGAAGTGTATATACAACAATAATTTGTGACTCAATAGCTAGGTATAAAAGGCTTTCAGGTGAAGATGTTATGTTTATCACGGGTGTTGATGAACATGGTTTGAAAATACAAAGAACAGCTCTTGAAAAGGGAATTGAACCAAAATCACATTGTGATGAAATCTCAGAAGTCTTTAATAATAATTGGAATGATTGGAATATATCGTTTGACAAATTTATAAGAACAAGCTCAAAAAATCATGAATTTGTTGTTAATGAATTTTATGAAAGAGTAAAAGCATCAGATGATATCTATATGGGAGTTCAAAAAGGTTGGTATTGTGTCGGTTGTGAAGAATTTAAAGATAATCCAGAAAACTCATCAACATACAAATGTCCAATACATCAAAAAAATCTAGAATGGAAAAATGAAGAGAATCTCTTTTTTAGGCTTTCAAAATATCAAAAAGAAATCGAGAAAATAATCAACGAACCTTCTTTTATAGAGCCAATAGAAAGAAAGAATGAAATTATAAATTTTGTTTCTAGAGGTTTAAAGGATTTTTCAATTTCAAGAACAAATGTTACATGGGGAATTCCAGTCCCTGGTTACGATAACCATACCTTTTATGTGTGGTTTGATGCTTTACTTGGATATGTAAGTGCCATTAGTTCTGATGAGACAGAACATTCATTGGAAAAATCAATTAATAGAGGATGGCCAGCTGATGTTCATTTAATTGGTAAGGATATTCTGAGATTCCATGCTGTATATTGGCCTGCAATGCTCATTTCTGCCAAAATGAAAGTTCCAAAAAAAGTTTTTGGCCACGGATTTCTTACAAGAGAGGGACAAAAAATGGGTAAAAGCTTAGGAAATGTACTCGACCCTGATTTATTGCTTACAAAATATGGAAATGATCCTGTAAGGTGGTACCTCATTAAAGACATATCACTAGGAAATGATGGAGATTTTCAAGATAAAAGATTTGTTGACATCATCAATAATGACTTAGCTAATACAATTGGTAATTTATTAAATAGAACATCATCTATGTCTAGAAAATGGTTTGATAATAAAGTGCCAAATAATGAAAAAATTTTAAGTGAAAATAAATTAGAGAATTTTGCCAAAATTGCAGTTGAGAACTATATTTATAACTTTGATAACTACAAATTAGATTTAGCAGCTAATGAAATACTTAGCCTAGCAATTAATACAAATTTGTATTTGAATGATAATCAGCCATGGCTGCTAATAAAAGAGAAAGATAATCTACCTCTAGTTAAAGAAATTATTTATAACGTTTTAGAAAGTACACGAATAATAGGATTATTATTACTACCTTTATTGCCCGATTTATCTATAAAAATTAATGAACAACTTGGTTCTATATACACGGAGGAGACTCCTTGGAAAAAACAATTAATTTGGGGATTATTAGTTAACAACTCAAGTCTTCCTAAACCCAATCCAATTATAAATAAACTTGAGTATGAGCAAAAATTATAGATTAATAATTTTCCTTCCATTATTTATGCTTGGTTGCACCCCAAATGTAATTGATGAAAATAAAGTTATACAAAAAATAGACAGTTTAGATATGACTATTTTCTCTAAAAGTGGAGATAAAATATATTCTATTACCAGTCCAAATTCAAGTTATGACAATATTGAATTAAAATTCGAATTAAAAAAACCTATTATTAACATTCTTAATGGGAAAGAAACTAAATATATTATTAGTTCAGAAGAATCTACATTATCAGACAACAATAAACTCTTGAAAATGAAAGGGAATGTTAAATTAAAAACTTTAAAAAAGAATGAGGATATTTTAAATGCTGATAATTTTATTTGGAATATAGAAAATACTAACTATCTACTAGAGGGTAATATAAGATTTGAAAATCAAAATATCATCTTAAATTCAGGAAAAGCCATATTGGGTTCAGATAACATAATTGAATTTTTCAATCCAGTAAAATATATAATTAAAGATGAAAATAACGAGAATACATATGAAATAAACTCAGAAAATGCTTTCTATAATTTAAATAATGAATCAGTAAGCTTTAAAGCAAAAGATAAAAGAGTTAAATCAATAATATATTTTTAAATTTTATTTTTTGAGAAAATATTATTAATTTTTTTGGACCAGTTATTAATCCATTTTTCATCAGACTTGGTAAAACACTTAGCACTCCAGCCTCCAATCAATATGAAAGCCTTATTATTTATAGGTACAACTAAAATAGATGGAATTTCAGCACAAAAATTATAAAATTCATCTCTTCCAGGATAAAATTTAGTGTTTGCCAATGATATTAATTTCATATCTTTAATAGATCTCAGACAAGTTTCCCCAGGTTTAAAATTATTACTTGAAGTGATACCCCTCCTTAATATATTGACGCCATCATTGTGGATTAATATTGCTGCTGCTGCTGTAGAAGTTAATATTGCTTCAGAACCCCATGCAAGTTCATCAATAACTTCATCCGGCATGTTTCTATCGAAGAGAAACTTATTTTCTCCTTTTAAAACAGCTTTCTCACCAGCTATGGGTTGGAATTGTTTAAATAAAAAACCTATCAAAATAATAAATAACGAAGCTATTGCAGCTAACACTTGTGCTCTTTCAAGCTCAGGAGTGATTGTTTCTATTGAAATGAAATTTGCTATCTGAAAAATAAAAAGTATTACACCGACTGATATTAATGATTTCCCATTGAATCCCATATTTTAAATATGTTATTTCTAATTAAATTATGCAAATATTATATTGTTTAGTACATTTAAAATTACTCAAACATATGGTTTTTAATATATAATTAACCAAAACCTCTCAAAATGAACCTAAACATCAATAAATATATACTTTCTCTTATCTTTACTGGCTTTATTTTTATTCTTGTCCCTTCGGCTACCTACGCAAATGAAATTAATAGTTTAAATAAATATTTTGGTATTACTCAACAGAAGACTGTTATAAATTACGAAAAAAGTCAGCCCTCATCTATTGACAACCCTGTAGTGGATCCAAATTTTAACACTATGAGATCAAAAGATACTGAGAGTTCGACTGCTACTTATATAGTTATAGGTTTGTTAATTGCTGCCACAATTATTCCTTTAGCAACATGGTGGTATTTCTCTAAATAATAGAGAATTTATGAATGCTAAGGATTTAAGTATTAGTGAATATTCATCTTATATAGTTTTTATTACAGGGGGGACAAAGAGTGGCAAAAGTGAATTCGCGGAGCATCTTGCTAAGGATGTAAATAAATTATCATATGTCGCCTTATCTGAAAACAATTTGGATGATAAAGAATGGCAATATAAAATTAATTCACATCGAAAAAGAAGGCCAAAAGATTGGAAATTAATAGAAACGACAGATCTATTAAATACATTAAGGAAAGAAGAAGGTCCATTATTAATAGATTCTATTGGCGGATTCGTTATGAAAAATATAGGCAAGGAACAAAATGAATGGTCAACAAAAATGAATTCACTTATAAGTCTCTTAACTATAAGAAAAAGCATAACAATTATTGTTGGAGAACAAGTAGGTTGGAGTTTGGTCTCTGAATATAAAATTGGTAATACATATATTGAAAGAATTGGCGAACTTCAAAAGAGAATAACCAAAATATCAAAAGATAATTGGCTGGCTATAAACGGCAGAGCAATCAAAATAGATGAAATAAGTATTGAAATACCTACTTAAAATTGGAAGTCGCTCTTTTTGAACCTAGAATCCCACAAAATACTGGTAATATAGCCAGATCATGTGCTGCATTTAATATACCTTTAAATCTTATTGAGCCCTTGGGTTTTAAAATAGAAGACAAATATTTAAAAAGAGCAGGATTAGACTATTGGCCTCTAGTTACTGTTAATCAGTATGAGAATTTTGAAAAATTTTTAGCGTCAAAATCAACAAAAAGAATAATTTCTTTTAGTAAAAAGAATGGATTATATTTGAAGGATTTTAAATTTAAGCAAGATGATATTTTGCTATTTGGTAGAGAAGATTCAGGATTACCCGATTCCATAATTGATAAAAGCGACTTTTTAATATCAATATTTATGCCGAATATACAGACTAGTAACAATGATCAAAAAGGCGTTAGAAGTCTAAACCTTTCTGTAGCATGCGGAATTGCTATATATGAGGCGCACAAACAAATAAATTTTAAAAATGGTAATTAAGTACAACCAATGTCTTACAATATTCCCATGTCTCGGTAGCTCAGCTGGTTAGAGCGGCGGATTCATAGCCCGCAGGTCGCGTGTTCAAGTCACGCTCGAGACATTTTCAATACTTTTCAATTGAAGAACATAGGTGAAGTTTTAATTTAACTATTGAAAACAATAATGTTTAATTCACTCGGCACAGTCTTAGATCCAAAAAAATCTAAAGCAAAATATCCAGTAGCAAGAGTTATAGTTCTTGATGACAATTTTAATACTTTTCAGCATGTCGCAAATTGTCTTCTAACAATAATCCCAAGCATGAGTGAACAAAGGGCATGGGATCTAACCATCAAAGTTGACAAGACAGGATCTGCAGAGGTGTGGAGAGGTGATCTTGAACAGGCAGAGCTATATCATGAGCAACTATTAAGCAAAGGATTAACAATGGCTCCAATTGAGAAAACATAAAATAAGTAAGATTGACAGAAATTTTTTGGCTTATAAATTCAAATCGTTCAAGGGTTAAAAGATTTTCAAAGAATAATCAAAATAAAGATAAATTTTTTGAATATATGTTTATTGACTCTGGAAGAATTCTTGGTGTTTTAGGAAAAGAACCCCCTCTTATGACAACCAGAGAGGAACTTAAAGTTGATAAAGCTAGAGATGAATGGAGAAAGTTAATCGCTCAAGGTTGGAGGAGAACCAAACCAGTTTGGGAAGACTATTAGTATCCAATATTGTTACTAGGATTAGTTATATAAATTATGAGATTTAGGACATAGTTAGCGGGTAAATTTAATGGTTTCAAAAGTAACAAAGCCATTCCTTGAGTCACATTAAAATTTTTATTTTTCATAAAAATATAAAAGTCTCATTTTAATTATAAAAAGACTGTCAAATACAAACTAAAAATAGTGAAAAAAAAGTTATATATGCATTTATTGATTAAGGATTTTTCAAGATATCTAATATCTAAAACTTATTTTAAAAAATTATAGATTTAGGATTACTTGTTAATTCTTTAAAAAAAAATCAACTTTATAATTTAATAATCCCTACTGTTTAGTACTTATAATTACACAAATAAGTATCTCATCTAAAGCAAAAGATCAAGAGCTTTATTTGGTATTGGAATAGTTGCATTAAGTATTGGATTAATATCAAAAAAAGTAATTAACTATCCAGCTGGAGGATTTATGAAAGGTACACAATAAATAACCTTTAATATCTAACCATTAATCATCTTACATTTTCCTTAATTCTTAAATCCAGTCAACTTTGATAATTCTTTTAGTGAAAGTACACCTAAAATTAGTTTTCCATTTATTTCCCATGTGGGAAACCCTTTAATTTTTTTATCAATGCATAATTGAGTTTGACTGTTTATGCCATCTCTTGCACATTCAACTACATTAAGTTCTCTATAAGCTTGCTTACCAAATAATTCACTTTGATTAAGGCAATTAGGACACCAATATGCTGAATATTTAACTACACCATTATCTTTAAGGTATTTTGCCAACTCGATTGATTCCCTAGTGCTTTCTGAGGTAACTATAAGTTCTCTCTGATTATCTAAGTGGGAGCTATTTAAAACACTTGGTAAAGGAAGCAAAACTAATAGTGAGATTAATAGGCGTTTCATTTATTTACTACTTTTCCTCCATATTTTCTGACTATCTTATCAAGCAAAATTCGTATATCTTTATTTTTAAGTTTCTCTATTTGCTGAAGATTTTCAAGAAGATCACATATTTGATCCTGGGTATCTTCATTTAATTCACTTACTGCCATTTATATTTAGAGTTTTTATATTCCAATTTTAAATCAAAAGTAAATTTACAAACTTATTGTATTTATATTTTTTTATTGCTATTTTTTTAAAGCGGACTAAGGTTCATATCTCCACGAGGATTTAGTCCGCTGAATTTTTAAAGATTAAATTTATTTTAGATCCCTCTTTAAGAAGTTGATTAGAAATATTCAAAAATATTTATCTTTGCTTAATTCCTAAATTCCATTGAAAAGCATTCTCATATAAACATTAATAGTGTGACACTATTTATTCAATAATGTTATTATTTCGCATCATAACTTTCTTAAAAAACTTAAACTCAATAAATTCATGCATCATTTTAATATCATCAGATAAAACTTTTTTATTAACTGCATATTCGTCCACATTAAGTGGAGATTTATTATTTTCAGAAAATGTTTCGTGACCAAAAGAAAAGTTTATAAAATCACTTTTATCATTATGATTTTGACCATAAGATTCTTTTAAGACACCACGAGACCTCAACGCTTCTTCAACCAATAAACCTGTGACTTTTGACTGACTATACTCATTATCATTGCACAATTTTTCAATAATTTTATGCACTTCTTCACTTGGTAAAAAACCAATTCTTTTCCTCGGAGAGGGCATAATTAAAAAAAAATTAGTGTCACACTTGCATATTATAAGTGTTGCACTATATTTGATTTAAGTCAACTAATTTTGCTATGCATATTTTATTATTTCCTGTAGGATTTATTCTTTGGTATCTAGCTTATGAAGCAAAACCTATCATTAATGATGAAGTAACACTTAATTGGGAAGAAAAAAATACACTTAAAAGAAATAAACTTTTAAATATAATTAACGAAAGCTTTTAAAATTTACTTTTTATCGATTTTGACCATTCCTTATGCTTATCATCTAGATCTGAGATTAACTGTTTTTGATATGTAAATTTGAGTTGATTTTCGTTAAGTGATTTTTTTGTGATAATCATCTCTTTAGAGAAAAAATAAGGAGTGTTAGAGCTACTAATTTTTTTTTGGACTTCCATATAATGAATTCATCTATTTTTTTTATATGACTTAAAAGGTTATAGTCTCAATATTTTTATATTCTTTTTATATTTCCTTCATATGTATTTTTAGCACGTTTGTAAAAAATATTAGTTTATTAAATAATAAAGGCTATATTTAGACAAAATATATGTTTTATCATGAATCTAAAGGAGAGAGGGATTACTGTTGGAGATTTACTAATAATACTAATAATAATAATCACTTCTACAATATTAATTAAATCATTTAGCAAGGATAAGAAAACAACACTTAATTATAGTAATCAAGAGCAAGTTTCTTATAATAAAAATTACTATCAAAAATTCATTTGAATAGCTTATATAAATTATTTATAAAACTCTTAATTAATTCAATTGACTATTAAGTATCTCTTATGTAAATTTCAAGAATTAATAATTATCAAACAATAAGTTTATGTACTTCAAATATTTTGATGAAATGGTTTAGAACTTTCCCATTTCAAGTTATCCTTTAAATCATTGATATCATTTGATATTGAAACTAAATTCACCATTTGAAGAATTTGACTTTTATTTAGCCTATTAATAATAATAAGTTTATTAAGCATTTCTAAAACAGATTTATCATTAATATTCATTGTTTGTATAAGAAAAAGATGATCCTTCAATTCGTATACCTTATCTTATAATTTAAAATTTTACTTTTAATGATAAGTAAAAATCTTTAGCTCACTTTTTTATAAATTCGTTTATTGTAAAAAGAAAAAAAAATGCAAAAAAACTCCAAGAAAGAATACCTTAATAGAGATGAAGTTAATGAAATGATTGAATCCGCTTTAAGGAGACATAATAGAAGATCTACAATAATATCAAGTGTACTTGGCTGGATCCTAATAGGAGGTTATTCGTTTGGACTTTTTCAAGCAGTTCAAAATGTCTAGTTAATCTTTTCTTTAAAGTAGAACTTGCTAGATGATAAATTAATATAAGACTAAGTATTTATTATGAGGGAATATATTGAGGCAAATCTTACAGTAATAAGAAAATATTTAAATAAACGAAAAAAGTATACATCAAAACTAAATAATGCTTCGATAATGGAAGAATTCAAAGAATGGAGCAAAGATCCATTACCAAAGACAGAATCAATTTGGACTTTACCAGACTTAACAAGCAATGAAAGATTAAAAAATTTTTGTCGCTCAATTAAAAAGGAAATAAGGTAAGTTTTTAACTGCCTAGTTGAATATGATTTACCTTTAAGTAAAAATAACCCGCAAATCCAACTATATTCAAAATTACAACGAAAACCCAAGCCCCAACTGGCTGATTAGAATCAAATTTTTTTATTTTAACTTTTTCCTTTAATCTTTCAATATATTTAGCCATAATAAAAAATATTAAAAAGAATATTTTTAATTATAGAGAGTTGAATTTAAAGGAATCTTAAATAAAATAAAATTTATTTTAATTCGAATTTTTATTGTCAAGCCTGTTAATGGGATATTTAATTAACTCCTTTTTGAGATTTTTTAAAAGTTTATTGTGATTCAAAATTGTAAATTTCCTAGTAAAGGAATAGTGCCATTTCATTGAATTAAAAAAAAACTTGCTAATTCATTATTAATAAAATTATAATACCTATTACGGTCATTCAGACCATACATAATTTAAACAAGGACAAATTTTTTCATGAGCTTAAGAGTTGGCCAAGAAGCACCAGACTTTAGTGCTACAGCAGTATATGATCAAGAGTTTAAGGAGATTACACTTTCAGGTCTAAGAGGTAAATGGGTTGTTCTATTCTTTTACCCACTAGATTTTACATTTGTATGTCCAACTGAAATCACTGCATTTAGTGATAGATACCAAGATTTCTCAGCACTTAATACGGAAATACTTGGGGTATCAGTTGATAGCAAACACTGTCATTTGGCTTGGATACAAACCCCAAGAAACGAAGGTGGTATAGGTGATATTAACTATCCCTTAGTTTCTGACTTAAAAAGAGAAATTTGCCAGGCGTACAATGTTCTAAATGATGATGGGGAGGCTGATAGAGGTTTATTTCTTATCAATCCCGAAGGAGTAGTTATGCATACGACTGTTAACAAGGCTCCTGTAGGAAGAAATGTAGATGAAACGCTAAGAATTCTTCAAGGTTATCAATACGTTGCGGCAAACCCTGATGAAGTATGTCCAGCAAACTGGACCCCCGGGGAGAAAACAATGTTAGAGGACCCCAAAGGTAGTAAGGAATATTTTTCTGCGCTATAGAAGAATTAGGAACATTTAAGTAAGTATTGAGTAGTAAATAATTATAAAAAAATAAAAAATAAATATATTCAAAAAGGGGATAAAATCCCCTTTTTGAGGTTTGGGCACGATCCAATCACTCAAATTAGTTTTATATGATAGGAAGGACCAGGTATAAAAAGAAAATTCTATGGCAACTAGGATAAAAAGATTAATTAAATTTAAGTCATTTAAGCCAAAATATCTATATATATAAAACTTATCATCTACACTAATATTATTAATTTGAAGATGCCAAATATAGAGAGAATTCAAAATAAAATTTACCAATATTATTTTTTTTAAAAGAAACCTAGATTTCTTAAAAATTAATAGGATAGAAATTAAAAATATGAAAAAACTTAACTGTGGAATATCCGGTTTTGGTACATTAATTCCTTCAAGAAATAAATTAAATATAAGATCAAAATTTATATATATATAATCAGCTATTAAGTAAGAGAGAAATATTAAATTTATTGCTACTAAGAATAATAATCTTTTTCCTTTAATTATTTTTATACTATGGATTTTATCCTTAGTAAAATTATAATATGTATAGTTTTTTATAGAATTTATATAGACCAAAGATGGACATATTGCACCGCTTAAATAGTAGAGGATTGAATAAAAGGAAATATCATTAATATTGAGTGAATACAAATTTAACCATTGTTTTTGAACAAATGGAAGAATAAGTAGAAATGAAAGTGTAACTAATAACTTAGTTGTATTGTTTTTAATTATCAAGAAAATATTTTTTTTAATTTAAAGCAATTAAATCAAACTTTCAACAATTTAGAAGTTGTTAATTTAAAAACTTTTTTATCTATAGTTTCTTGATTTAAAAGTATATCAACTAGTTTATCTAGTAAGACTCTATTTTTTTTCAATATTTTTATTGAATTATTTAAAGAAATTTTAGAAATGTTTATGATTTCGTTATCTATTTTAGAACTGGTATTTTCTGCTATGAGAGGCTTTCTTCTAAATAATCCATCTCCTAAATACATTTCATTATTATCAGAATCCATTGAAATTGGACCAATAATTGAAAATCCATATTTTGTAACCATTTCCCTTACGATATTTGTCGCATAAGCGATATCATTTATCGAACATTGTGTAATTTCACCTTCACCAAAAACTATCGTTTCTGCTGCTCTTCCAGCTAGAGCAATTTCAATTTTTGAAAATAATAATTTTTTTGAAATCAATCCACTAGAAATTACATCTTCGTCAGGGCATATTTTTGTATATCCTCCTATAGATCCAGATCTAGGTAAAATCGTAATTTTTTCAACTGATTCAATTCCATTTCTCACAGCAGATACAATTGCTCTACCTACTTCGTTATAAGCAATAATTTTTTTCATATTAGGAGAAGTTATTAATGAGCTTCTCAGGCCAATGGTAATTTTATCAAGAGCATTTTCTATATGAAGATCACTGATTAATTTAGATTCATCTCTTGCACAGTGAATAGCACTCTCGTTCATCAAGTTTGCAAGATCTGCTCCCGAAAATCCAACTGTTCTAGAAGCCCAATATCCTAAGTCAACTTCGTTTGAAAGTGGTTTGGAAAGTGAGTGAACTGAAAGAATTTTTTTTCTTCCATCTAAATCTGGAAGCATTACTTCAATTTTCCTATCAAATCTACCTGGTCTTAATAATGCTGCATCCAAGATATCTGGTCTATTTGTTGCTGCCAAAACAATAATCCCAGAATTATCAGCAAAGCCATCTAATTCAGTTAGAAGCTGATTAAGGGTTTGTTCTCTTTCATCATTTCCACCTCCGATCCCAGACCCTCTTTGCCTACCAATGGAATCAATTTCATCGATGAAAATTATACAAGGAGATTTTTCCTTAGCTTTAGAGAACAGATCACGAACTCTGCTTGCTCCAACACCAACAAAAAGTTCTACAAACTCTGATGCAGATATTGAGAGAAAAGGCACTCCTGATTCACCAGCAATTGCTTTAGCTAATAATGTTTTACCTGTTCCAGGCGGGCCTATTAGAAGAACTCCCTTAGGAACTTTTGCTCCAAGATTTTCAAATTTCTTTGGTTCTTTCAAAAATGTTATTACTTCTTTTAATTCCTCAGCGGCTTCAGGGACGCCAGCTACATCATCGAATCTGGTATCTACATCATCAATAGTTACAAATTTAGCTTGATTTTTGGTAAAACCAAAAGCTCTTGAAGCCAATTTTGATGTACTCCTCAAGATTAAGACTATAGCTAATATGAAAATCAGGAAAAGACTTATTGAAGCAAATGAATTAGCAGCTGAGGCTTCTTTTCTACTATTGTTAATAGTTAGATCTACCTTATTTTCAGTTGCCTTTTCAAGGATTAATTGATCGTTGTAAAGGATAGGTATTTTAAATTTATCGCCATTTTTATACAGAACATCAATTTCTCTCTGCCTTGGATAGAAAAATATTGATTCTATTTTCCCTGTCTCTATATCTTCTAGAAGATCCGAATAACTTGATTTAGAATCTGAATATGAGAATTTTGATCTAAACACTAATCTTTATAAGTTATTAATAAAGCATATATGCTTATTTAAAAAATTGACGTATATAAACAAAATATACTCAAAAGTTTTGGAGATAACCAGTTAAAGGTTATATTATTATATGGAAATAAAGAAACAGAATGGCTGTACCAAAGAAGAAAAAATCAAAGAGCAAAAGGAACCAAAGGCACGCTGTTTGGAAAGGAAAAGCAGCGACAGCAGCTCAAAAAGCTATATCTCTAGGTAAATCAGTTTTAACTGGGAAAGCTCAAGGATTTGTTTATCCTATTGAAGAAGAAGAAGAAGAGTAGCTTTTAAGATCCTAATTTAAATGCTTCAAGTATAATGGCATAAATTGCACCAATTCTTAATTTATCAACTACGGTCCATAGATAATAAAATTTTGAACTTGCGGCAGGTTTAATTCTTATAATGATTTCAATAAAAATAATAATTATTGGCACCATTATCAACTCATTTTTACCTTCAGATATAAATTTTGTAATAAAATTTGCGAACAAAAAATAACCTGTCAAAACAGAAATCAGACCAATAGATTTTGTTCTCCAAGTATCACTTAGAAAACCAAAAAATAAATTATTTAACTGGTAGGTAATTTTTGAAAAATTAGTTTTTTGCATCACTAAAAGACACTAAAAAATCACTTAGAAAGTTATGGTCAACATATGATTTTTTAAGTTTAGGGCCTTTAATTACATTTGCCACATTATTCTGATCACCAAGACTGTCTAAAATACAATCTAATTTAATATTTTCCTCAAGAACAATTGGGATATTTGAAGGAACAAAAATTGTTGGCAAGTTAGCTGCCAAGGAAGATTTCAATCCTGGATTGGAGTCTTCAAAAACAATAGAATTGTTTTTGTTTATACCACTTAATTGGATTGCCTTTAAATATGGTAATGGATTTGGTTTCTTTAATTCAACATCTTCGCTTGAAATAATGAACTCAAAAGGGTTGAAGCCATTAAAAAGATAATCAACAAGTAGATTGACTTGAATTCTTGAACTTGAAGTAACAATAAATTGTCTTACTTTTTTTCTATGTAATTCATTTATTAATCTAAAAACACCAGTTTTTAAACTAACGCTATTTTTTTTTATAATTTCTAAATAATGAAACTGCTTTGTTTCATGAATTTTGAGAATTAAATCTTCTGAAAAATTATCATTATTAGATTTAGCGTAATAAGCAATCCTATTTTTGCCTCCATTTATCTTCAGAAGTTTTATATATGTATTAGTATCCCAATTCCAATCAATACCAAGGTCAATAAAAGCATTATTAAAGGCAGGTAAATGGGCCTCTAATTCAGTATTTGCGATAGTACCATCTAAATCCCAATAAACACCCTCAAGATAGGTCACCAAAAAGAATTTCTTTTATTTACGGTAAAATACTAGAGCAATTATTGCTGGTCCTGCTAACGCAACTACAGCCAAAGGAATAAGTGTTGCCATGATTAATGTATATGTTTTGTGATACTATTTTTACAAATAAATGACGAAACTGTACTGATACGTTACAAGATTGAATTAAATTATGAAATCATGGACATGTATAGAAAATTGTGGAGCTTGTTGTAAATTCGACTTGAATGAAAGAAGCGATTTGGCTAACAAACTTAACAACGAAGATATAGCTTTGATAAATTCGATGACGGCTGAAGACGGTTGGTGTAAAAATTTGGACAGAGAAAATAAAAAATGCTTAATTTATGAAACCAGACCACATTTTTGCAGGGTAAGTGAATTTTCAACTTCATTTAAAGGATATTTGAAATCTGGTGATAAATTTTTAATAGATTGCTGTAAACAACATATTTCATCAAATTATGGATACAAAAGTAAAGAAATGAAAACTTATAGAATTGCTATTTCAGAAAAATGAATAGTAAATTAGAAAAAAAAGAAAACAATCTAGAAAAAAGTTTTTTTTCAATATTTATAACGACATTTACAACAATTTTTATTGCTGAACTTGGCGATAAAACTCAGATAGCCACATTAATGCTTTCTGCTGAATCGGGCAGGCCAATAGTAGTTTTTATTGGAAGTTCTCTTGCATTAATAAGCTCTAGCATAGTAGGAGTTCTTATTGGTAAGTGGGTATCAAAAAAAATATCTCCTAGCAAATTTGCTTTATCTACTGGTACTTTAATGATATTGATAAGTATATTTTTGGCTTATGAAACATTCAGAAATTATTTATAAATGGTTTTAAGTTTATTACTATCAACATTTCTAACCGTTTTCATAGCTGAATTAGGTGACAAAACTCAACTAGCTACTTTAACTATAAGCGGCACTTCAAATAAACCATTAGCAGTTTTTCTAGGATCCTCTTCAGCACTTGTTTTTGCAAGTTTACTAGGAGCTTTAACAGGTGGTTCCATATCAAGTTTTTTACCCGAAGTAGTTCTTAAGTCAATAGCGTCCATTACATTTTTCATCATTGGTCTAAGGCTTTTTATCAACTCTTTAACCATCGAAAAAGAAGAAAAAGAAGAGAAAGAAAATAATTAGTTTTAAGCTTGGATAATAAGGTGTAATAATGAAGTGTATACCCCTAAATTAATTTATAATTTCATTTAGATCATGTTCACATCATCTTCAATAATTGATAATCTTAATCAGTCAGAAGGGTTAGAATATAAAAAATTATGCAGATTATTAAAAATAACAAAGAAATCTGATAAAGATAAATTAGATATTGCTTTAACAGCTCTAGAAAAACTTGAAATAATTAATAAAAATGAAAATGATGAATATACTTGCATAAAAGATGATGTTCATCTTGTCGCCAAAATAAGATGTAGTAGCAAAGGCTATTGCTTTGCTGTAAGAGGAAAAGATAAAGAAGATATCTATATTAAAGAAAATCTACTTAACTATGCATGGAATGGAGATAAAGTTTTAGTAAGGATAATAAAAGAGGGATATAGAAGAAGATCACCTGAAGGCATAGTTGATTGTATTCTTGAAAGATCAAATCAAATCCTTCTTTCTAAAGTAGAAATAATAAACAATGATGTATATGCAATCCCAATAGACGATAGGATCCTTTCTAAAATAAGACTTCCAAAAGAGAATGAAAAATACACTTTCAATCCAGACAATAAGAATATAGTAAAAGTAGAGATTGATAGATTCCCCATAGGTCAAGAAGAAGGACTAGGTCATGTGATACAAGAACTAAAACTAAACAATAATGAAGAATATGATACAGACTTTGTTTTATCTAAAAGCAATATCGTTAAATCATACGATTTAAATCATATTGAATCAAAAAAAATTGAACAAAGGGAGAGGATAGACCTTACAGATAAAAACTCTTATTTATTCAAAAGTTGGAATTCTAATAATTCTCCAATGCTCCCAATGATTCAAATAGAGCAGGGAAAAAATAAAAATACTAAATTATGGATACATACAAATAATCTTGCAGAAAGAGTAGATCTAAATAGTAAAAAATCTCTAGAAATATTATTCAAAGGCTTTGAATCATTACCCTTATTAAATGATTGGCAAAACTACCTTAGTGAAACCATAAGAAATGATTCTGAATTTAAATTTGGTGAAAAGAATGAAGCGATAAGCCTCTGCATGCATTTAAATAGTGATAATGAAATAATTGATTGGTCATTCCATCTTACTTTAGTAAAATGCACTCTTATCGTCGGAAGTGATCATACTGAGGCGCTCCTATCTAGAAAAAGTAAATCAAGAATCACCTCACGTGTATTAAAACCTATAAAGGAATATATCGACGATTTAGATAAAATTCTTGAAATTTCATGCTCATTCAGACAAAAACATCTTTTGGAGGGTAAGGTTGAATTTCCTGCACCACTTAATAAAATTGAGTCACTTGAAGAATTTTTTATTCACAATCCAGCTGAATATTCAAAAGGATATTTTGAATCATTAAACAAAGAAGATTGCCAAACTTACCTTTCACCAATACTATATGAAGCTAATTTAATATGGTTCAAACATTCAAATCAATATAGCTTAAAAAGCGCCGGACATCTCTCAAACGCAATAGATTATGTTAATGCAAATGAAATAATCAAATATTCAGAATTTATTGATAATGATATAGAGCTTAATGAAGATGGCAATTTGACATTTAGTCAAGTAATTAAATTATGTGACGATGATAATAAAAAAAGAATCTTACATAAACTTCTAATTAATGAATTCAAGGACAATGAAATAAGGTTGATATCTAAAGATCTTGATAATGATGAATCAGAAAAATTATTTATTTCTCCATGGACAATTCCTGGATTTGACATTACTAATCTTATTAACCAGTACTGTATTTTTAATATGATAGTAAATGGTAAGAAATCAAAGAAAAATAATATTAATCCAATCAATATATCGGAAAGTAATTCATTAGACTTAGTAAATTGGGAAATATTTAATTCATCAATTTCAAAGAATCTAGAAACATTATTTAATAAGTTTGTAATAGATAAACTTAACGAATTCAAGTACAAAGTTAACCAATATAAATCTAATATGATAAGTATAAAAAAAGTAAGAAAAGCAGAAAAATTACTAGGTAATATTTATAGTGGGTTTATTTTATCAGTGCAAACATATGGTTTCTTTGTTGAGATATCAGAACTAAATGTAGAGGGTTTAGTACACGTCAGCACTCTTAATAATGATTGGTATGAATATAGATCAAGGCAAAATCTATTGATTGGAAGAAAATCTAAAAAATCATATAAAGTTGGAGATGCAATAGAAGTAAAAATCATAAAAGTCGATATTCTAAAATATCAAATTGATTTAGAATTAACATAAATCAATTCTCACAAAATATATTATGGAAATATTAACAAAAAAAATTTAAGATATATTTTTAAAATTATGTTTAAGAAAAAATATTTATTATTAACTCTTTTTTTAATAATAATTTTTCAAATTTTTTTATATACAAATAATAATCAGAAAACTTCATTTAGATACTTTAAATGGACTCTCCAAGAAGTGAGTATAGGTAAGTTAATAAGTATTTCATTTTTTTCTGGTTTATTTGTAAGCACTTTATTGAATAAAACAATTAATAATACTAGTTTCAGAAAAAAAACATTCGAAAATGTGGAAGATGATTTCGTATTTGATAATAATGAGGAAGATATGGAATCAAATGTTGATATGCCGCCACAAAGAGACATCAGAGAAACTCAACCAACAATTTCTGTTAATTATAGAGTAGTCAAAAATATGGATGATAATAATTTAAATAAAGATCGAAGTTATTCAAATCAAGATATTAAAGATGACTGGGATAATGCTGATAATGATTGGTAGAAAAATAAATTAATTAAAAATGTTTTTTTAATTTATAATGGAGTAAATAGTTTTTTTTATGGAAGAAAATTTAGCCAAAAATAATGAAGTAAATAAAGAAATATCTGACAACACTACTAAATCAAACTCTGAGGAAATTAAAGGACCTAAATCAGAAAAAGTTATCAATATGGATATAAATAATGGTGATCCTGCTACTAAAGTTGTTATAAAAAATGAAATTAATACTCCCGAAAAACCTATAACAAAACCAAAAAAAGAACTCCCAGTAGAGAAAAAGCCTTTCCAAGAGTTTATTAACATTCACTTAATTCCTTCACTTACTGAAGAAATTAATCAAAGAGGATTAGAAATAAACAATATTAACCTCACTAATACAAATAGACCTATTGCTGGAGATAAATGTTGGGTAATAAATTGTGAAATTAAAGATACATGTAACTTTTGGTTATCCTTTGAGAAGGATGACATTAGTTCATTAAAAAGTATTTCTTTATCAAAACCTAATCAACAACCAAGTATTATTGAATCCTTTCTGATTGACGAAAAAAGAATTACCCTAAAATTAATAATTTCAAGAGTACTTCAAAGATTGAATGGGCAAAAGTTAATAGGAGTTAATTAGAAAAACAATAACACCAAGTTAACTTTTCCCTCGAAAATACAAAAAATAGTAAATAATAGTATTAATAAACCGAATAAAAAATGGCTCAATCAACTGTTGAATCAAAAAATAAAAAAGATATTAATAATGGAAAGATACCAGCTAAAGAAACAATTTTGTCCCCAAGATTCTATACCACAGATTTTGAGGCTATGGAAAATATGGATTTATCAATAAACGAGGAGGAATTGGAAGCTATATGTGAAGAATTTAGAAAAGATTACAATAGACATCATTTTGTAAGAAATAGTGAATTTGAAGGTGCTGCAGAAAAATTAGATCCTGAGACAAGAGAGCTTTTTGTTGATTTTCTCGAGGGAAGTTGTACATCAGAATTTTCAGGTTTTTTACTTTATAAGGAACTTAGTAAGAGAATTAAAGTCAAAAACCCTCTACTTGCTGAATGTTTTGCTCATATGGCCAGAGATGAAGCAAGACATGCAGGTTTTTTAAATAAATCAATGAGTGACTTTGGACTTCAGTTAGACTTAGGTTTTTTAACAGCCAATAAAGACTACACTTATTTCCCTCCAAGAAGTATTTTTTACGCTACTTATTTATCCGAAAAAATAGGTTATTGGAGATACATAGCAATTTATAGGCATCTCGAAAAGAACCCTGATAGCAAAATTTTCCCACTATTTAATTACTTTGAAAATTGGTGTCAAGATGAGAATAGACATGGGGATTTCTTTGACGCATTAATGAAAGCACAGCCACGTACTGTTAAATCTTTAAGCCAAAAAATTACAATTGGCGGCTCTACTTTTACACACCCATTATTTGACTACTTCCATAGGTTTAGATATTTTTTGAATAATCTTCCATTAACATCCAAGTTATGGTCTAGGTTCTTTCTATTAGCTGTATTTGCAACTATGTATGCAAGGGATTTGGGAATTAAAAAAGATTTCTACAGTTCTTTAGGTTTAGATGCCAGAGATTACGACCAGTTTGTTATTAATAAAACAAATGAAACTGCAGCTAGAGTTTTCCCTGTAGTAATGGACGTTTATGATAAATCTTTTTATGGAAGATTAGATAAAATAGTAGAGAATAATAAGGTTCTTTCCGATATTGCAAACAGTGATGGAAATAAAGTATCTAAAACTTTTAAAAAATTACCTAAATATTTATCAAACGGTTACCAGTTATTAAGACTATACTTATTAAAACCTCTTGATAGTAAAGATTTCCAACCTTCGATTAGATAATCTTTAATACAGAGAAGATTTATAGACTCATATGCTTTCGTCACAAATCAAATCAAATGAAATCGTTTTTGGTAGTTGCAATAAAGATTTATTAGAAGAAATTATTTTCTACGGCATTGGACTTGGTGCTGATTTTGTAGAAATATTTATAGAGAATACTGACAACTCAAGTGTGTTAGCGGAAGAAGATTTTATTACAAGTGTAAGTCCTTCATTTGGAAAGGGTGCTGGTATTAGAATCTTCAAAGAAAAAAAGGATGGATTTGTAAGTACAAATGATTTAACAAAGCATGGCTTGATGAGATCGGTAACTCAGGCTATTGAGATGTTAGATATAGTAGATAACAAAAAAAAAGAAGTATTTAATGGTTTAAATAAACATAGGGACTATAGTTTAAACAAGAAAAAATGGATAAATGAAGTTCCATCGATTCATGAGATAAGTGAAAAACTATTAGTCAGCACAAAGTCTCTAAAAAAAAATAATAAAATAATAACTAGAAAAGGTAGTTACTCAAGAAATCTGCAAGAAGTAATTATAGCCTCCAGCGACGGAACCTATGTCTCAGATATTAGGTTGCATCAAACAGTTGGACTCAACGTAATTGCTAGTGATGCCCAATATAGATCTAGTGGAAGTAGAAGATTTGGATCATCAGGATTACCTAATGAATTCAGATTATGGGATCATGAAAATGCAGCTAATGAGGTGTTTGAAAGCTCAATGAAGATGTTATATGCAGATTATGTTGATGCGGGACAAATGCCTGTTGTATTAGCTAATAAATTTGGTGGCGTTATATTCCACGAAGCCTGCGGTCATTTACTTGAAACTACTCAAATAGAGAGAGGAACAACACCATTTGAAAATAAATTGAATGAAAAAATTGCACATGAATCTGTAACAGCTATAGATGAAGGAATTTCAGAAGGATCCTTTGGTTCATTATCAGTAGATGATGAAGGTATGGAACCCGAAAAATCAGTTCTTATAAAAGATGGAATTTTAAAAAAATTCATATCCGACAGGGCAGGTGAATTAAGAACTGGCCATAAAAGAACAGGAAGTGGAAGAAGACAAAATTATTCTTTTGCTGCAGCTTCACGAATGAGAAATACATATATAGCTAAAGGTGAGCACTCGAAAGAGGATTTAATCAATAGTATTAGTGATGGACTTTACTGCAAATCAATGGGTGGTGGCAGTGTAGGTGCTACTGGACAATTTAATTTTGCGGTAGAAGAAGGATATCTTATTAAAAATGGAAAATTAACTAATCCAGTAAAAGGAGCAACTTTGATTGGCGAGGCTAAAGAAGTTATGCCAAAAATATCAATGTGCGGGAATGACCTCGAATTAGCTCCTGGATTCTGTGGATCCATCAGTGGGAGTGTTAACGTAACTGTTGGCCAACCTCATATTAAGGTTGATTCAATCACTGTTGGCGGAAGATAGGATATGAATTCAAAAGAAATAACAACTCAAATCTCTGAAGCTGCAGATTCTCTAAAACTTAAAAAATGGGATTATGGTGCAAGCTTTTCTAATGATTATTCTGTGCAAGTAGATAAAGGAGAGGCTAAACAACTTAAGGCATCACAAAAGCAAATTTTAACTATAAGAGTTTGGAACGAATCTAATTTAGTTGGTATTACAACAACTAGTGATATTAGTGAATCTGGTATTAAAAAAGCTCTAAATCAAGCAAATATTGCATCTGATTTTGGCAACAAGAATGAAAGAACAGAATTCTCACCACTAGCCAAGGAACCTATTAGATTTAAGGACTCAAAAAAAAGAAATCCTGTTGGAATAAAGAAATTACTAACGCTTTTAAGAGAAGCAGAAGTAAAACTATTAAAAAGTCATGCATCCATAAAATCTGTTCCATATAATGGTCTATCAGAGAGTTTTTATGAGAGAGTTTATGCAAATAGTGATGGTGCCTTTCGGAGTTATACCAAAAGTCAAGCTGCACTTTATTTATATGCAAGAGCAGAAGAGAAAAATAAAAAACCTCGTAGCTCAGGATCTGTAAAACTTGGATATGGAGTCGAAGATATAGATATAGAGTCCTGTATTAAAGACGCTTCTAATAAAACAATTTCTCATCTAAATTATTCACCTATTAAAACTGACAAATATTCAATATGTTTTTCCCCAGAATCTTTTTTAACTATCATTAATGCCTTTAGTTCAATGTTTAATGCTAGAAGCATTTTAGATGGAGTCAGCTTATCTAATAAAAATTCTATTGGAGAGAAACTATCTACAGAAGCACTTAATATTTATGATGATGGTCTTCACGATAAGAATATTTCTTCATCACCATTTGATGGAGAGGGAACTCCTACCAAAAGACTATGTTTAATTAACAAAGGGAGACTAGAAAATTTTATACATTCTGAATCAACTGCACGAATATTTAAAACAACCCCTACAGGCCACGCTGGACTAGGATCAAAAGTCTCAGTATCTCCAGATTGGATAGTAGTTGAGAAATCAGAGGAAAACTCAGATCTAAAAACATCATTAGATCACTCTACTTATGAAGGAGAATTTGTTTATATTGAAGAATTAAATGCAATCCATGCAGGTGTTAGAGCAAGTCAAGGTTCATTCTCTCTTCCATTTGATGGATGGCTCTATAAAAACGGTAAAAAAATCTCAATAGAATCTGCAACTGTAGCAGGGGATATCAAATATCTTTTGAAACATATAGTAAATATTGAATCAATCCAAGAAGTAACAACAAGTGGAATTTCTCCACATATATGGGTAGATAAATTATCAATAACTGGTGACGCGTGAGAATTATATTCTGGGGAACACCTGAATATTCAATTGCGAGCCTTGATATTTTTATTAAATCTAAGCACGAAGTAATTGGAGTAGTTAGCCAACCAGATAAGAAAAGATCTAGGGGAAATAAATTAATATCCTCACCAGTTAAAAGCTTTGCCGAGAAAGAATCTATAAAAATTTATACTCCAGCAAAAATCAGAGATAATATACATTTTATAAATGAACTAAAATCACTTTCTTGTGATTTATTTATTGTTATAGCTTACGGGAAAATATTACCCAAAGAGATATTGGAAATCCCAAAATTTGGATGTTGGAACGCTCATGCTTCATTACTTCCAAGATGGCGAGGTGCAGCCCCAATCCAATGGTCCCTAATAAAAGGCGATGAATTTACTGGTGTAGGAATTATGAAAATGAATGAGGGACTAGATACTGGCGACTTATTATTAGAAGAAAAAATTAAAATTGATAATGACGATAATTTAAATACACTATCGGAAAAACTTAGTATTTTATCTGCAAAATTATTTTTAAATGCCACATCACTACTCGAAGATAATATTTATAAAAATACTAATTCTCATTTAACAACACAAAATACTCTTGGAAGAGAAATTACTTATGCAAGAATGATTGAAAAATCAGACTTTAGAGTTGATTGGGGTAATGAGGCAATTAAAATTTCTCAAAAAATAAAAGGATTATATCCACGAGCAAATACAACTTTTAGAGGTAAGAACCTAAAAATACTTAAAATCAAAGTTTTGAGTAGTGATGAAATTAAAAATAATAAAAACATTTTCACTAACAATTGTTCAAGACCAGGTATTATTCTTGCTGTAATAGAAAATGAAGGAATAATAATTTCAACTAAAACTGATCCGATTATTTTGTTAGAAGCAAAACTTGAAGGCAAAAATATTTCTAGCAAAAAGCAATTGATACAACAGTTAAAGCCATCGGTAGGTGAATATCTCTAATATTAATTTTTAGATTCTTTTTTAGAGAATCCCCAAGTGAAGGCAAAAAGAATCAAAAAATAAAAATAATAGTCTGGAAGAATTGATTCTTTAATTAACGTATTTAGTAAAAGTTTAATCCCAACAATTAAAATTGCTACGTAACCGGCTGTTTCTAATCTAGAAAATATATCCAGAAGTTTTAGAAAAATCCCCGATGTAAATCTTAAGGCTAATACGCCAATCACTGCTCCAAATATTATTAATATGTATTGATCGCTGATAGCTACTGCAGTAGTGATACTGTCTATGGAAAAAGCAAAATCAGTAATTGACAGAAGCGCTACGACCCTTAAGAACCTAAAATTATTTCTATTATTATCTGTCCCATTTTCATCGTTTTCTATATCTGAATTTAAAAAAACATTAGAGAAAAATAAGTATATTAAATAAAAACCAGCAAAAACTCTAATAAGAATAAACTTTAAAAGAACATTAGATAATATGATGAGAATAATTCTAAATAATAAAGATATTGTTATACCAATATTTAAGGCTCTTGACCTTAATTCTGAACTGTCGAGGGATTTAGTAAGAGAAGCTAGTGCGACAGCATTATCTGCAGATAATAATAATTCTAGAGCAATTAATATTGGTAAAAGTGTAAAGATTTCGTACCAACTGTCTACTTGATCTAGTGTGGGTATAAAAGAATTTATTGCGACTGAATCCATCAAATATTATTCACAATCATTATAAAATCTAATATAATGTATCCGATATTTGTAATCAAGATTGATAACTATAAATGAGTTTAAATACCTTAGTTGATTATATTTCTAACTCACAAATTACTTCTGAATTAATAAAAAGAATATCAAAAAATAATGAATTAAATATTGTTGGTTCAAGTAGATATGCAAAATCAATAATCTTAGATGGCATCGCAAAAAAAGAGAAAAAAAATATATTATTAATTTGTCCTAATGAAGAAATTGCCTACAAATGGATTGGTTATTTTGAAAGTATAAATGATAAAGCAGTTTTATATTATCCACCAACGGAACATCTACCATATGCATCAATTAATAAATCCAAAGAGATTGAATTTACTCAGCTTACTGTTTTATCTAAATTATTAAATGAAGAGAAAAAAGAACTAAATATTGTTATATCAACAGAGAGATCACTACAACCTCATCTAATTAATAAAAACTTATTAATTGAAAACAAGTTAGAATTGCAAAAAGGGATTCAAATCGAGATTCAAGAATTAGCAAATAAACTTACTTTATTGGGTTATACGAAGGATAATGCAACTTCAACAGAAGGTTTCTGGAGTAGGAGAGGAGAAATAATAGATATTTATCCTGTAAATAATGAGTTTCCTATAAGATTAGAATTTTTTGATAATGTAATTGAGAAAATAAGAGAATATGATCCCCATACACAGAAAACATTAGAAAGTATCAATAATATTGAAATAATACAGGCTGGATTTGATTTGCTAATAAAAGATAAGTTAAATAATTTATCTAAGAACAGTATTTTTAATTCAGAAGATATAAATAATAATAATAATCTTGATCGTTATTTAGGAATAATTGAAAAAGAACCCTCAAATATAATAGATTTTATAAATAGTGAAACAATTCTTGTAATTGATGAATTAGAAGATTGTAAAAAATTTGCAAATAATTGGTATCTAGATTCAGAAAGTAATTTTGATAGTTGTGCGTATGAATTAAATGAGAACCTTAAAAATAATGACATTAATTTAGAGGCTAAACCTAATTTGCATTTAAAGTTTGATGCAATATTAAATTCACTAGAAAAGTTTAATTTAATAAAATTTTATGAATTTGAATCTAAAGTCAATAATGATAATAAGTTTTTGTTAAACGATAAAAGATTAAATTCATACTCTAAAAATATAGGAAAATTATCTAATGATATAAATAAAAATATAAAAAATAATGAAAAAGTATGGATATTATCAGCACAGCCATTGAGAACTAGGACTTTACTTTTTGAGCACGAATGTAATACAAACTTTTTAAAAAATCCTAATGATATTGATGAAGCATTTAAGTCAATTAATAGTTCAACTCCTATGATTTTAAAAAATAAGAACAATTATGAAATCGAGGGTTTTTATCTCCCGATATGGAAAGTTGTCCTCATAACAGATAAAGAATTATTTTCACAACAATCTCTTTTTAATAATGTATTCATAAGAAGAAAAAAAAGAAGTGTCAATTCAAATATAAATGTAAATAAGATTAGTCCTGGTGATTTTATAGTTCATAAAAATCATGGAATAGGAAAATTTTTGAAAATAGAAAAAATAAATATAACTGGAGATGCAAGAGATTATTTAGTCATTCAGTATCAGGATGGGAAGATAAGTGTTTCAGCTGATCAACTTGGTAGTGTTAACAGATATAGATCAAGCGGAAAAATAAAGCCAAAAATAAATAAATTAGGAGGGACAGAATGGGAAAGAATAAAAGATAAAAATAAGAAACAAATCAAAAAAGTTGCTGTAGATATTTTAAAACTTTATGCAAAGAGAGAAAAATTAAAGGGGTACATTTACCCAGAAGATGGTCCTTGGCAAGATGAATTAGAGGAATCATTCCCTTATCAACCAACACCTGATCAGATTACTGCTGTAGAAGAAATAAAATCTGATATGGAAAGCGATAAGCCAATGGACAGGCTAGTTTGTGGAGATGTAGGATTTGGCAAAACAGAAGTCGCTGTTAGGGCTATTTTTAAGGCTATTACATCAGGCAAACAGGTAATATTACTAGCACCCACAACGATCCTTGCACAGCAACATTGGAGAACAATAAACAATAGATTTTCACCTTACCCAATAAAAGTATCATTACTCAATAGATTCAAAACCGTTAGTGAAAGAAAAGAAATCTATGCAGGTTTGAAAAATAATAAAATTGACTTAGTTGTAGCAACACACCAAATATTAGGAAAAGAGATAGAAACCAAAAACCTAGGATTACTTGTTATTGATGAAGAACAAAGATTTGGAGTAAAGCAAAAGGAGAAAATTAAAAAAATCAAAACCAACATAGACGTTTTAACTCTCTCGGCAACTCCAATTCCAAGAACACTTTATATGAGCTTATCTGGCCTAAGACAAATGAGTTTACTAAATACTCCTCCTCCATCAAGAAGATCAATAAAAACATATTTATCTGAAATAGATATGGATGTTATAAGAACTGCAATTAATCAAGAACTTGATAGGGGAGGTCAAATTTTTTATGTTCTTCCAAGAATTTCTGATATTGATCAAGCTGTAAACAAATTAAAAAATATGTTTCCCAGCTTAAAATTTATTGTTGCACATGGACAAATGAACGAAACAGATCTTGAGAATGCAATGATTGCTTTTAATAATGGAGAAGTAGATTTAATGATATGCACAACGATAATTGAAAGTGGATTAGACATCCCTAAAGTTAATACAATCATTATTGAAGATTCTCACAAATTTGGCCTTTCACAACTTTATCAACTTAGAGGAAGAGTTGGTAGAAGCGGTGTACAAGCACATGCTTGGCTATTTTATCCAAATATAAATAAAATCAATGACGCAGCAAAACAAAGATTGAAAGCGATAAAAGACTTTTCAGAACTAGGAAGTGGATACCAACTTGCAATGAAAGATATGGAAATAAGAGGTGTTGGCAGCTTACTAGGAGAAGAACAAAGTGGAAAGGTTAATGCTATTGGATATGATTTATATATAGAAATGCTCCATGAGGCTATTTCAGAAATAAGTGGGCAAGAAATACCCGAGGTTAACGACACTCAAATTGATCTGCCTATAAATGCATTCATACCTGCAACATGGATATTAAACAGAGAAGAGAAGCTTGAGGCTTACAAATCTGCTACTGAATGTTCAAATAATGATGAATTAACTGAATTAGCTACGGACTGGGTGAATAGATATGGAAATTTGCCCAAACCTGTTGAGTCCTTAATTATGATAATGAGACTAAAATTACTAGCTAAAAAATGTGGTTTTAATAAGATAAAGCTAAAAAAGCCAAACATCGTGATAGAGACAAAATTAAAAAATTCTACTTTTAAAATTCTTAAAAATTCATTGGCAAGTAGTGTTCAAAATAAATTTATTTTTAATGAAGGCGAACAATTATCCATCATTACTATAAGGGGTTTAGGTGCAACTGAAATTCAAAATCAAATTGATCAACTAATGTTATGGTTCCTGTCTTTTGAAAAAGAAATAAAGAATTTCGATAAAGAACTTTTGAAAAGAGAATAAATTATTAAATAATTCTTTAAAATCCGCGAATTTGTTTGATTTCGGTTAGCTTTATAAAAATTTATTTATTTTATGGGTGAATATATAGACGTCGGAATCCAAACACCGATTTTACCCTTAACTATCATACTTTCATCAATTGTACTTGGTATATTTGCATTATTTGGAGAAGAAACAGAAAATGATGATGATGATTCTGATTCAGGAAGCGGTGGTCTAATGCAGCCTATTTAAAATTATTTATAAATAATTTGTTTTGACTTTCTCTTTGAAACTTTAAACAACCTATAAAAAGAACCCATCATTAAAATAAGAGCAATAAAAGAAGAGGCAAAAATAAAAATCAACAAAAATATTTCATAGAGGTATGAAAAGAGATCAATTAATAAATAAAAAGATTTATTAAGTGTAGATGGTAAATTTTGTAAGAGCAAATTTTTATTAGGAATTAAATAATTTATATAAACTAATAAAACACTCAAAATAAACAAAAAGAAAGATTCTATAAATAGCTTTCTTTTAGATTTTCTTCTTAAATTTAATTTTTTTTTAAAAATATATTTATCAGATTTAATATTCAAATTGGGTATGTTTAAATCTGCCATAAATCAAAGCTCAAAGAATAAATTTGAATAACTCTGAAAAGAAATTAACCTATAGTATCGTGCTTTTATTTAAGATGCTAATTGCTCTTTATTCAAGATTTATTTGTTCTTTTTTTTCTATATTTTCAAAAGGATTATGAAAATAAATAAAAGAATAAGAGAATAGAATTAAAGAGCAAATTGCAATAAATGGTGGAATAAAGAAATTGACAAATTTAACTTTTTTATTTAAACCATATTTTATTTTTTTAGGAAAGTTATTAGATAGATCAGGTTTTTTTATTCTTACTTTTGGAGATTCATTTAACTGATCAAAACAATTTATGGTATCTGCAAGCAATGAATTACCAATCTTTAAAATTAAAGGCTTTACTTTTGGTTTAGAGCTCTTGAGAACAATATTATGTATGTGAAGATTGTCAGCTTTGATATTAATTAATTTAGACTCAAATAATGGTATTTCGTTTTTTATTAAAAGATTTGAATAAATATAAAAAGCATTCATAATTGGCCCCAAATGCTCAATTTTACCTTCAATAAGTGGTTTATTAATTATGATCAATTTCCATTGAGAAATTATAGATATTTGATCTTTATTTTCATTATTGGAATAATCTGGCAATCCGATTATTTCAAGGGTTACTGAAGATTGATGAAATGACAATTTATTTTGCATAATATTAAAAATCGTATAAATAATTCTCCAACTTTTGATGACCTTGATTTGAAATGCAAAATGATAAAGTAAGCAATGATTTTATTATAATTTCATCATTCTCAGCTTGATTTAAAAGCTTTTTCACTCTCATACTATCCATATTAAATCTCTCTTTAACTAACTCAATAAATCTCTTATTAAAATCATTCCAAATAATTGAATTCTCTTCAAGATCTTCTTTAGATTTCAATATCTCTCTGATGTAAGGATATAAATATTTAGCCATTTCTACTGTAATTTTAATTAAGGCATCAAATTCGTTAAGTTTAATATTGTTGCCAACATAAGATTTTCTCAATGGATTATTGTTTCTTAATTTCCAAATAGTAACTTTATTTGGTAGAACATTATTTAAATTAAGTTTATTTGATAAGGCGTAAAAGGACTGTATGCCATTCAAGTCAATAGTTTCTAGTATTAATAATAATAAATCAAGCTTCTCTATAGATTTTCTTGATACTTGATTTCCTCTAGTTAAAACTGTAATTGTTCTTTATTAGAATATGCACTAATTATAACAGAATTATTAATCCATTTTTTGAAATAAAAATGAATATAACTTATCCAGTTCTTCAATAGTTAGCATTCCATAACTCCATAATAATATTGGTAATGGAGTTTTATTTTTTATAGATAATTTTATACCAAGTTCAATAGAAGACTCATCTAAACCTACTACATTAAATAAATAAATTATCATTTCTCTAGTTACATAATTATTCATGAGTTCTAATTAATACTTGAGTAAATTAGAGATTTAGTCATTTGATTGAGGACTAATTTTCTTATAAAAAGAAAATTATTTAAAAGTAAAAATGAAAACTTCCTTATTGGAAATAAAAAAAGATTTCTATTAGCAAAAATTAATATCAATGAGTCAGTTATAAAAAAAGTGAAGATAATATCTAAAATCCTGCTTGAAAAATACTTGAATTTAAATAATATCAATTGCATTTTAGTAATATCAGTATTTTTATTAAAAAGATCATAAATAGTATTAACATCTCTCCAACAAGTATTTAGGCCTTGACCACCAACAGGATGAAATGTATGAAATGCATCTCCTACAAAAACTAATCTTTTAAAATTTAACACTGGTAAATTTAAGGATAATGAAACAGGAAAAATATTGAATTCGCCAATTATTTGGTCCAACTTAAATTCATCTGGCAAGATTGTTGATAAATTATCCATTAAAAAATTCTTGTCAGAATTTAACCTTTCAATTGCCTTTAATGTACTGGAAGTCCAAATAACTTGATATAAGTTTTTTTCTAAAGGTAATAATGCAAGTGGGCCTTCTTTTCTAAAAATTTCATAAGCACGCTTTTCATAATGACCTCTAAGAGAAACCTTAAAAGTTAAACAAGACTGACTATAAGATTTTTTTATATCAACAAAATTTAAGAATTTTTTATCAAGTGAGTTTGCTCCTGTTGAAAAGAATTGATAATCAAATAATATTTTTTTACGTAACAATCTCTTTGGTGTCATAAAAAAAATATTTTCATAATTATCAATCTCTTGAAAAAATACTTTCATTAAATCCGAATGTTTTACTACCCAGCCAATATTTTCAGCAGATCTTATATCATCATCTAAGTCAGAAGTTGATAAATTGGTAAAAGCAGAAGTTACGCTATCTGAAATTGAAAGGGTATCAAAGCCAAATAAAAATGGTTCTAATTTTTCCCAAAGTCTGAATTTAGATAAGATTTTTCTTGTTGAGTGAGTAATTGCATAAGTTTTATCTTTATCAATTAATCTATCTTTTGTTAACAAATCAGTTAAAAAAATATTGCAATCAAATTTTGAAAGTGCAATTGAAAGTAATAATCCTGTGGGACCTGAACCAACAATTTTAAAATTGAATTTATTTTTCATCAGATTATAATCATCAACTATCTATTCAGATAAATATAGCAAATTTCTTCAAATGCTGGTCTTAATAAATAGGGGTACTCACCAACCCATAAGTTAATTTCAGGAAGCCAAGCATCGGTTAAATAAAAATCTCTTTCAAAATTTCGGTTATTAGATGTTACTAAACATCTAATACTCGAACCGACCCTAATTTGACTGTGCTTATTTTCCATAGGAAAACTTAATTTTTCCAAATAACCATCTTCATCTTCTAATTCAAGAACTAACCAAGTCCTTTTGTTTTCAATAACTTCTAATCGACCTTGCCTATTAGATTGTTCTCTTGAACTTTCAATCTTTTCTGTTTTATAGATATCTGATATGTAGCCATCAAATATAGAAAAAAATTTATATTTTCTTAATTGCAAATTTTTTCTACTTGATTCAAGAATTGGGCCCCAGATGATATACAAAAAGAAACCTACACATAGGAATAACCAGAAATTATTAGTTTGATCCCCAGTCGAACTAATAATTAATGAGATAAATCCGCCAATTGAAGAAACTATTACTCTTTGAAGTATTTTTCTCGGATTCCCCAACGCGTACTTAAATTGACTTCCTGTACCAACCGCAGGTATAAGTTTTGAAACTTGACTTGAATTAATTGGAATTAACATTTTAAAAAATCAATTTTTCAAGTCCATAAACTAAAGTTTCATAATTACCAATTTTTTTAATAGCCTGTAAAACTCCTGGCATGTATGCCTTTCTATCGATAGTGTCATGCTTAATTGTGTAAGTTTCACCTGGAGAACCCATAATTACCAACTGATGAGCGAGTAATCCTGGTAATCGTACAGAATGAATATTAATTCCTGAATCTCTGAGCCCGCCTCGTACACCTTTCAATGATTCTGACTCTTTTACTAAATTCTGATTAAATTGCTTTGGATATTCTTCAATCATTTCTGCAGTTTTTATACACGTCCCACTAGGTGAATCAGCTTTTTGATTATGATGCATCTCTATTAATTCAATATTGTCATAAAACCTTGCAGCTACCGATGCCGCCTGCTGAAGAAGAACCATACCTACTGAAAAATTAGGAATTATTGCACAACCAACAGATGCTTTCTGAGCAAAAACAGACAAATCTTGTATTTGCGAAGGGCTTAGACCTGTAGTTCCTACTACTGGGGATACACCATATGCAATAGCTGATCTGGTATTTTCATAAACAGAATTAGGATGAGTAAAATCAACCAGCACAGGTTTGATTTTTTCATTTCTATAATTTTGACTAACAGAACATAAAGTTCCTTCAAAATCATTTGAAACATAAACATCACAATTTTTCACCTTCAATAATTCAGAAATATTTGAGCCATTGTTCTTTTCGTTTATATCGATTGCTGCAACAAGTTCACAATCTGTAGAATTTAATACAGTATTAACAACTTCGCTACCCATTCTGCCTAAAGCTCCGGAAACTAGTACTGGTATGGTTTTTTTTGAATTTTCAATCATTTTTTTAAAAATTTTTTTTTTAAAGGTTGTTACACGCTATTTATATTGCACACAATAACGTCTTTTCATTCGTAGGCTGGTAGAAATACTTAAAGAAAATCAATGTTTACGCAGGTCCGCTCAGCAAACCGCAGAGTATCTCCTGTTGAGGATAACAAACACAAAGTTGTAATAAAAGCAGTTTATGTTGTCCTTGAGCCACAATACCAAAATTCCTTAACGGAAGCTGCAAAGTCAATAAATAAGATGAATGGACCAATAGGTATAGATCTTAGCGGCTATCTTATCGAAGAGCTTAGGAATGATAGTAATTTTGAAGATTTTAAAGAAGATATAGCTAATGCAGATATATTCATTGCTTCTCTAATTTTCATTGAAGACCTTGCTCAAAAAGTGGTTGATGCAGTATCTCCATTTAAAGACAAACTTAAAGCATCAATTGTTTTCCCCTCCATGCCAGAGGTAATGAGATTAAATAAGTTGGGTTCATTTAGTATGGCCCAACTTGGTCAATCTAAAAGTATTATTGGAGATTTAATAAAAAAGAAAAAAGAATCTGATGGAGCAAGTTTCCAAGATTCAATGTTGAAGTTATTAAATACACTACCTTCAATACTTAAATATCTACCAGTAGAAAAAGCACAAGATGCTAGAACATTTATTCTGAGTTTTCAGTACTGGTTAGGTGGTACAACTGAAAACTTAAAAAACTTCTTGTTAATGATTTCTGAAAAGTATGCTGTTTCAGAAACCATAAAAGATCAAATAGAAGAATTCAAAATTCAAGACCCTGAAACATTCCCAGATTTGGGAATTTGGCATCCTCTTGCTCCTTGCATGTTTGAAAGTCTTAAAGAATATCAAAATTGGGAAAATAACAGGAAAGATATAAACCCTAAAGATGACAAAACTCCAACAATAGGCTTAGTGCTTCAAAGGAGTCATATTGTTACGGGAGATGATGCTCATTACGTTGCTGTTATTCAAGAATTGGAATACAGAGGTGCGAGAGTACTACCTATCTTCTGTGGAGGTTTAGATTTTTCAAAACCAGTTAATGAATTTTATTATGATTCCATAAACAAGGATCAACCTATAGTAGATGGAGTTGTATCTCTAACAGGATTTGCACTAGTTGGTGGGCCAGCAAGACAAGATCATCCTAAAGCTATTGAAGCCCTAAAAAGGTTAAACAGACCCTATATGGTTGCACTTCCATTAGTCTTCCAAACCACACAAGAATGGGAAGATAGTGATCTAGGTTTACACCCTGTTCAGGTAGCACTTCAAATTGCAATTCCAGAACTTGATGGTGCTATTGAACCTATTATTCTCTCAGGTCGTGATGATGCTACAGGTAAGGCACATACGCTCCAAGATCGAGTTGATGTAATAGCTGAAAGAGCGATAAAATGGTCAACTTTAAGAGTTAAACAAAGAAAGGATAAAAAATTAGCCATCACAGTATTTAGTTTTCCACCTGACAAAGGAAATGTTGGTACGGCAGCATACCTAAATGTTTTTGGTTCAATATATAGAGTACTGCTTGAAATGAAATCGAAAGGATATCAAATAGATGAACTTCCAAGTAATTCTAAAGAATTAATGGAAAAAGTAATTAACAATCCTGAAGCGATGGATGGCTCTCCAGAGTTAAATATTGCTCATAAGATGTCAGTAAAAGAATACGAAGAGTTCACACCATATTCACAAAGACTTGAAGAGAATTGGGGCAAACCTCCTGGGAATCTTAATAGTGACGGACAAAACCTTCTTATCTATGGAAAACATTTTGGAAATGTTTTTATAGGAGTTCAACCTACATTCGGTTATGAAGGTGATCCTATGAGATTGCTCTATTCAAGAAGTGCTAGTCCTCATCATGGTTTTGCTGCTTATTACACCTATGTAGAAAAAATTTGGGGTGCTGATGCTGTTCTTCATTTTGGAACTCATGGCTCACTTGAATTTATGCCTGGTAAGCAGATGGGCATGAGTGATACCTGCTATCCTGATTCTCTAATTGGATCATTGCCCAATTTGTATTACTATGCTGCTAATAATCCATCTGAAGCAACAATTGCAAAGAGAAGAGGATATGCTTCAACTATTAGTTATCTGACTCCTCCAGCGGAAAATGCTGGGCTCTATAAAGGACTTAAAGAACTAAGTGAACTTGTTGGTTCTTATCAACAATTAAGAGAAAATAGCAGGGGTATTCAAATTGTTAATGCAATAGTTGAGACCTCTAAACAATGTAACCTTGACAAAGATGTTGAGCTTCCTTCAACAGATGTAGAAGAACTCTCAATAGATGAAAGAGATTTATTTGTAGGTAATGTCTATAAACAGTTGATGGAAATTGAAAGTAGGTTGTTACCTTGCGGTCTTCATACTATTGGAGAAGCTCCAACAGCAGAAGAAGCTGTTGCAACACTCGTAAATATTGCATCTTTAGAGAGAGAACAAGAAGGATTAAGATCACTTCCTGGATTACTCGCAGAATCCATCGGCCTAACTATTGAACAAATTTATGATGGTAATAACAAAGGTGAACTTAAATTTGTAGAGTTAAATGAAAAAATCATTAAGACAGCAAGAGAGTCGATTTTTGCGATGGTCAACTCTTTAAAAATTGTTGATGGCAGAGTATATTTAGAAAAATCACTTCTTTCCAAACTTTTCGATTTACTTAAAGTTTTTGGTCTAAATCTACCTACCCCTTGGTTAAGAGTTTCCAGATTAAATGGATTTAACGAAATTAATCAGAAGGAATTAAATAAATTATTTGATTACTTACTTTTCTGTCTGGAGCAGGTCTGCGCAGACAAAGAAATGGATAGCCTCATTAAAGCACTAGATGGAAATTATGTTTTACCTGGACCAGGTGGAGATCCCATAAGAAATCCAGGTGTTTTGCCCAGTGGTAAAAATATTCATGCACTTGATCCTCAATCAATCCCAACTACAGCAGCAGTAGCTGCAGCGAAGTCTGTTGTTGACAAATTAATTGAAAGACAAAAGGAAGAACAAGGGACTTGGCCTGAAACAATAGCTTGTGTTTTATGGGGTACTGATAACATCAAAACTTATGGAGAATCACTGGCACAAATCTTATGGTTTGTTGGGGTAAAACCTAAACCAGATTCAGTTGGAAGAATTAACAAACTAGAATTAATCCCTTTAGAAGAATTAGGTAGGCCAAGAATAGATGTAGTAGTTAACTGTTCAGGAGTATTTAGAGATCTATTTATCAATCAAATGGCATTAATAGATCAGGCAGTCAAATTAGCAGCTGAAGCTGATGAACCATTGGAATCTAATTTTGTAAGGAAACATTCACTAGAACAAGCGGAAAAAGAAGGCACTTCTATCAGAGATGCTTCAGCTAGAGTATTCTCTAATGCAAGTGGAAGTTACAGCTCAAATGTTAATTTAGCCGTAGAAAATTCAACATGGGAGGAAGAAAATGAATTACAAGAAATGTATTTATCACGCAAAACATATGCTTTTAATGCCGATAATCCAGGTGAGATGAATCAGAAAAGAGAGGTATTTGAGTCAGTAATGAAAACAGCAGATGTTACATTTCAAAACCTTGATTCTTCTGAGATTTCATTAACAGATGTAAGTCATTATTTTGATTCTGATCCAACTAAATTGATAAAGACATTAAGAGATGACGGAAAAGAACCAAGTAGCTACATAGCAGATACAACCACTTCTAATGCTCAAGTTAGAACACTTGGAGAAACTATCAGATTAGACTCAAGAACAAAACTTTTAAATCCTAAATGGTACGAAGGTATGCTCAAATCTGGCTACGAAGGAGTTAGAGAACTTTCTAACAGACTTAATTACACTCTTGGTTGGAGTGCTACAAGCGGTCAAGTAGATAATTTTGTATATGAAGAAACTAATGAAACATTTATAAATGATGAAGAGATGAGGAAAAGATTAATGGATCTTAATCCCAATAGTTTCAGAAGAATTGTTGGTACATTGCTAGAAGTCAATGGTAGGGGATACTGGGAAACTTCAGATGAGAATATAGAACAGTTGAAAGAACTATACCAAGAGGTAGAGGATAAAATAGAAGGAGTTAAAGAATAATAAACTTATTATTTTCTGTAAATCCTATCAGCTACTTTCAGGATTTGATAATTTAGTCTCACGTTGTGAACTCTCACAATGTCAATATTAAATTGAGAACAAAGACAACTTATTGCAAGTGTTCCTACATCCCTTTCTTTTGGATTTTTCTCATTCAAAATTTCTCCTATAAATCTTTTCCTAGATGCACCTATCAAAATTGGCAAATTCCATTTTTTAAATACATCTAAGTTTCTCAAGATTTCCAAATTATGAATGATATCCTTTGAAAAACCAATTCCAGGATCCACTATTATATTTCTTTCAGATATGTTTTTTTCTAAAGCATTCTTGATTAAATTATCAAGCGAGCACTTAACATCACCCACTACATTCTGGTAATTAGAGAGTTGATTCATATTTTTACTATTACCACGACTATGAGTTATGACGAATGGACAGTTGAATTTTGATACAACATCCAAAATTTTTATATCTCTTCTTCCTCCCGTAATATCATTTATCCAATTAGCACCATTTAAAAGAGCTTCGTAAGCCACTTCAGAATTAAAAGTATCAATAGAAATTAAAACATCTGGAAATTCAAATTTTATTAATTTTAGATATGGGATCAATCTTTTTATTTCTATATTAGATCCAACTTCCTCAGCCCCTGGTCTCGTACTTTGAGCACCAAGATCAATAACATCAACACCATTGCTCAAGAAGTGATTTACTTGATCTAAAACTTTTTTTGAAGAGTTTAATTCCCCACCATCACTAAATGAATCAGGAGTTAAATTAATAACTCCCATAATTGAAGTTTTTTGGCCCCAGCCTTTTGGCCATGGATTTTTCTTATTGATAATTTGCAATTCTCGCAAAACTATTCGGATCTAATGAAGCCCCTCCAACTAACACCCCATCAATATCGCTCATTGACATGATTTCGTCAATATTATTAGGTTTAACAGATCCTCCATATTGAATAATTACATCATTAAAACCTATTAATTTCCGAATCAAAGAACATATCTTATTAGCGTCTTCTGCCTCACATGTTTTCCCAGTGCCAATAGCCCATATTGGTTCATAGGCAACAATTAAATTAGATGGATCGGTATTTTCTAATCCTTGTTCAACCTGTCTAGTAATAACTCTATCAGCTTCTCCTCTCTCTCTTTGTTCTAATGTTTCTCCAACACAAACTATTGGAGTAAGTCCGCTAGATTGAGCAAAAACTGCTCTTTTATTAATTTGTTCATCACTTTCACTAAAATATTTCCTTGGTTCACTATGTCCAACGATTGCATATGAGACACGATGTTCAAGAAGCATTTTTGGAGATATTTCTGCAGTAAATGCTCCTTGCTCTTCCCAATGAATATTTTGACTAGAAATATCTAAATAATCAAAATCAGAATGATCAGAAAAGGTTGAAATAGCTGTAAAAGGTGGAGCAATAACAACTTTACGATCATCTTTTATGTTTTTTATTAAAGGAATAAACTCTTCTAAATAGGATTTAGCTTCAGCACAAGTCATGTGCATTTTCCAATTACCAGCAATTACAGATTTTCTCAAAATACTATCTCCAAGAAAAATATATTAATACAAAGTGAGTTGAATAAGCTAATTATTCAAAAATTAATTCATTTTTTAGAAATATTACTTTATCTCCCTTGTTTAACTTCCTACCTCTCCTAGTCTCAATTACACCATTAACCTTAACAGAACCGGATTTAATAAAAATTTTTGCTTCGCCACCAGAGGATACCAAATTTTTCCATTTTAAGAATTGATCCAATTTCATTGTTTTTTATACCCAAAGATATTGATAAAGTAGGATAAACAATTAAATATATAATATCTTGAGACTAATACCACCAGTCAGACCATATTCAAATAGGTTTATCAAGGGTTTTATATGCATGCTTGTTTACGTAGCTTGTTGGCCTTTATTAGCTTATTTCGCTGGAAACTTAATCCCAGCAATTGGATCAGGTGATCTCTCAAAAGTTTCTAGCATAATAATTAAGTCTTTATTAGTATTTTTAGTTCAGAAAACTGCTCAATTTGGACAGGATGTATACATAGCAAAACCATCTTTAGAAATTAGTGAAGTGATGAGAGGAAATTTATTTAGCAGAATTCAAAAAATAAAGATGAATTCTGTTGAAAATATTTCAGCCGGGGACATCACATATAGACTTACAGAAGATGCAGACAGGGTAAGCGAAGTTATATATAAAACAGCTCAAGATACTATTCCATGCACTTTACAGTTGTTAGCGGTAATAATCTATATGTTTTATTTAGACTGGTCACTAACAGTATCTACATTCGTTTTAGCACCATTGATTATTCTTTCAGTTAACAGTTTTGGAAGAAGAGTTTTAATAGCATCCGAAAAAAGTCAAGAATCAACAAGTAATTTAGCAGGTTTAATAGGTGAATCTATAAATGGAATGTCCACGATAAGATCTTTTGCTGCAGAAAATTGGATTGAGAAAAGATTTCATAAGAGATTAAGTACAAATAAAAAAGCAAAATATAAAACATTAAAACTACTTGCATTTCAACATCCAGTTGTAGGATTTGTCGAAGCATTTGGAATATTAGCAATATTAGGTTTAGGAGCCGCAAGAATCAATCTAGGCCTACTAACAAGCGAAGAATTTAGTAGTTTTTTTGCAGCAATATTAATGCTTATTGATCCAATAAGCCATATAAGTACAAATTTTAATGACTATAAACAGACAGAAGCCTCAATAAAAAGGTTGAAAAACATAAATCAAGAACCTTTGGAAGATGATAAAGAAAATTTACGAAGGATATCCAATTTTGAAGGCAAGATAAGTTTCAAGAAAGTAAATTTCGCTTACAAAAAAGATAATCAAGTACTTAAAAATATCAATTTAGAAATTAATAGAGGGGAAGTCACAGCATTTGTTGGAGCTTCTGGAGCTGGTAAAAGTACAATGTTGGCTTTGATATTAAAGTTTATAACTCCAAATAATGGAGACATTTTTATAGATGATAAAAATCTAAAAATATTAAATACAAAAGATATTAGAAAAAACATTGCATTAGTACAACAACAGCCTTTTTTGTTTTCAGGAACAATTATTGATGTAATAAGAATGGGCAGAAATTTCACCAAAGAAGAAGTAATAGAATCAGCAAGAAAAGCAAACGCTCACAAATTCATTCAAAAGCTTCCTGAAAAATATGAAACTGAGATAACTGAAAGAGGATCAAATTTCTCAGGTGGTCAGATCCAGAGGATAGCAATTGCTAGAGCAATACTTGGGAACCCCTCAATTCTTCTTTTAGATGAGGCCACAAGTGCATTAGATGCAGAATCAGAATCTGAGGTACAAAAAGGACTTAATAGAGCTATGAAAGATAGAACAGTTATTGTAATTGCTCATAGATTAGCCACTACTCAAGAGGCCAATAAAATAGTAGTTTTCGATAAAGGTGAAATTATTGAAGTTGGGAAACATATCGATTTAATAAATAAACCTGGAATTTATAAAGAATTATGTGAAAAACAATTGATTAAAAAATAATAGCTCTATTTTATTTATTAAAAAAGTAAATCCATGAGCGAAAACACAAATGATTCTGCAAATCCAGTTCTAACCTTTGAAGGCAAAAAATATTTAATAAATGAACTTTCTAATGAAATAAAAGAATCTATAAAAGTACTACAAATAGCAGAGACACAACTTAAGATGCATCAAGATACTCTCAAATTACTTTCAATTAGTCGAAACACTTTAGTTAATCAATTAAGAGAACAACTGAAAAACTTAGAATAAAATTTTAATAATTATGGATTTCTTGTAGAGAGTAAGTATTAATCTTTTTATATTGCAGAGCTTTGATCGCCTTAATCGCTGCCTTTGCTCCACGAATAGTTGTAAAAGTTGGAATATTATATTCTAAAGCAGCACGTCTTAAATAAGCATCATCATGAATAGCCTGTGAGTCAATTGGAGTATTAATTATTAATTGAACAAGTCCCGAACGTATTAGGTCCTCAATATTAGGTCTTCCTTCATGAACTTTTAGCACTTCTCCAACTTGAATTCCTAAATTCACCAAATACGCAGCTGTACCTTTTGTTGCGATTAATTTAAATCCTAAAATCAAAAGTTCTCTAGCAACTTCCTCAAGATTTTTTTTATCCAAATCATTTGTAGATAGAAAAGCTACTCCTTCTGAAGGAACACCATTACCTGCTGCCAATTCCGACTTGGCATAAGCAATTCCAAAATCTTTAGCTAAACCCATTACTTCTCCAGTAGATCTCATTTCAGGACCAAGTAATGTATCAGATCCAGGAAATCTTTTAAAAGGTAAAACGGCTTCTTTTACTGCCTGATATTTTGGGGAAAATTCTTCTGTAAAATTAAGATCTTCTAATGTAAAGCCTTGCATTAACTGAGTAGCTAATTTTGCAACTGGTTTACCTATGGCTTTTGAAACAAATGGAACTGTCCTGGATGCTCTTGGATTTGCTTCAAGAATAAATAGTTTATTTTTTTTATTATTTGTATTTATTACTGCAAATTGCAAATTAATTAAACCAACAACATTTAATCTTTGTGCAATTAATTTAGTCCAGTTCCTTACATTTTCTATTGTGGATGATGAGAGAGAAATGGACGGTAAGCAACAAGCTGAATCTCCTGAATGAATTCCTGCAGGTTCCACATGTTCCATTAGGCCAGCAATTACAACCGACCCCTCTGAATCGCATAAAGCATCAACATCTATCTCAATTGCATTATTCAAATATTGATCAAGAAGGATTGGATGATCAGGTGATACCTTAACTGCTTCAGAAATATATCTCGATAATTCATTCTGATCATTAACAATTTCCATTGCCCTTCCACCTAAAACATAAGAAGGTCTTACAACCAAAGGAAATCCTATATTTTTTGCTACTATTTCTGCTTCATTTTGATTACGTGCAATACCGTTTAAAGGTTGTCTGATACTTAATTCTTCAAGAATTTTTGTAAATTCCTCTCTATCTTCTGCTAAATCGATAGATATGGGAGAAGTACCAAGAATTTTTGATCCAGTTCTGACCCCATCCTTAGATTTAAGCCATTCAAATAAAGGTAATGATAATTTCAGTGGAGTTTGACCTCCAAATTGAACAATCAAACCATAAGGATTTTCAGCTTCTATTATGTTGAGCACATCCTCCAAAGTTACAGGCTCAAAATATAAAATATCGCTAGTATCATAATCTGTTGATACAGTTTCAGGGTTACTATTAACCATTATTGTTTTATAACCATTTGTAGAAGCTTGATATGATGCATGACAACAACAATAATCAAATTCTATTCCCTGACCAATTCTGTTAGGACCTCCTCCTAAAATCATAATTTTTTCTGATTTACTATTTTCTGAAATCTCGTTATCAAAAATTTGAGAATTAAAATTAATGAAAGATTCTTCGTAAGTTGAATAATGATAGGGAGTTGATGATGAGAATTCTGCTGAACAAGTATCAACAGTTTTATAGATTGGAATTATATCAAGTTTTTTTCTATATCTTCTTACTTCAAAAAACTCAGAGTTAGTTAACTTAGCTATCTGTTGATCTGAAAACCCTAATTGTTTAGCATGTAACATCAAATCCCTATCAAGAGTATAAAGTTCCTTATCTTTCAAAAAATCATTTTCAAAATTAAAGATATTACGTAATTTTTCGATAAACCATAAATCTATATTTGTAACTTCTTGAATATAAGTATTAGTTTTACCAAGCTGCATAGCTTTTTTAATTAGGAGAATTCTTTCAGATGTAGGGTTTCTTAAAATATTTTCAATTTGACTCTCATTTTTTAATTCATCTTGTGAATCACATTCCCATCCAAAAACACCTACTTCTAAAGACCTTAATGCTTTCTGAAATGATTCTTCAAAAGAACGGCCTATTGCCATTGACTCACCCACAGATTTCATGGCAGTGCTTAAAGTATTTGAAGAGCCTTTAAACTTTTCAAAGGCAAATCTTGGGATCTTAGTAACTACATAATCAATTGATGGCTCAAAACATGCAGGTGTTTTTTTTGTAATGTCATTAATAATCTCATCAAGTGTAAAGCCCACCGATAATAAAGCTGCAATCTTAGCTATGGGGAATCCAGTTGCTTTACTTGCTAAAGCAGAGGATCTACTAACGCGGGGATTCATTTCTATAACAATTACTTCTCCATTAGATGGATTTATTGCAAATTGAATATTACTTCCTCCTGTTTCAACTCCTACTTCTTTAATGATTTTCAATGACAAATCCCTTAATCTCTGATACTCCTTATCTGTTAAAGTCTGTGCAGGTGCTACAGTAATCGAATCTCCAGTGTGAACACCCATTGGGTCTAAATTTTCAATGCTGCAAACTATTACTACATTGTCAGCAGTGTCTCTCATTACCTCAAGTTCAAATTCTTTCCATCCAATAAGTGATTTTTCAATCAATATTTGATTACTTGGACTTTCCTCTAAACCTGATTTACACAACTCAAAAAATTCTTCAAGGTTAAAAGCAATTCCACCACCTACTCCACCTAATGTAAAAGCAGGCCTTATAATAAGAGGATAAGAATTAATTTTTTTGGCTACCTCTTTAGCTTCCTCCAGATTAGATGCGATACCAGAAGGACAAACATTTACATTTATTTTCTCCATTGATTCTTTAAATAATTTTCTATCTTCAGCTTTATTAATAGCTTTTAAATCAGCACCAATTAATTCAATATTATTTTGCTTTAAAAAATTTGATTCTGATAATTTAACCGCAAGATTCAAAGCGGTTTGACCTCCCATAGTAGGTAGAATCGCATCGGGTTTTTCTCTTAAAATGATCTGAGAAACAATTTCAGGAGTCAATGGCTCAATATATGTTTTGTTTGCGATCTCAGGATCAGTCATTATTGATGCTGGATTTGAATTTATTAAGACGATTTCATAACCAGAATTTCTTAAAGCTTTGCAAGCTTGAGTGCCAGAGTAATCAAATTCGCATGCTTGTCCTATAACAATCGGTCCCGAACCTAGAATAAGAATTTTTTTTAGATCACCTCTTTGAGGCATAATTTAAACCCTTCATTTATCTTATGCTACTTATAAATCTTCAGATGTTAATCAACTTACTTGAAAAGAAACATTTGTTTCTATAGTATTGAAAGAAATTAATAATTTATGAGCGAACTTCAGCGACTTAAAAATTTGTTGCCTCCAGAGAATGAAAGTTGGGTATTTGTTGAAGCTGCTGCCGCTATAGACCCACCTTTAATAACACTTGAGGAAATCGGTCGTGACGAAGTAGAAATTCAAATAGATTTAGATGAATGGGATAACTTTGCTATTGATCACAGAAATCTATTATTTTGGCACGAGGTTGGGAAAATTCAAAATGACACAATTCCCAGAGATGGATGGGAAATGGCTGCTCTCGCAATAGGTCTTGGAGGTGCTATTGGAGAGTTGTGGGTACAAGATGGTTTACTTTTATTACTTGCTCTTGGTTTGTCAAGTTTTGCAGGCTATAGATTATATTTAAAAAATAATTCTGAAAAAAAACTTCAAGATGCTATTTATGCAGATGAAAGAGCTATAGATCTTGCTTGTAGATTTGGATACAGCATTCCAAATGCTTATAAAAGTCTCGGAGGAGCATTAAAGGAGTTAATAGAAAAGACACGAAAAAAGAAAAAAAGAAGTTTTTTTGAAGATAGATTAGATGCCTTAAGAAAAAGTGCAGAGAAAGCAAGATCAGAATTATCTCAACAAGAAGGCTCAGAAAAATCAGTTTCAAGCGAAAATGTTTATGGACAATAAAAGTTTGATTTTAATGGCAGCTAAAGCGTGTGATGAAAAAAAGGCAAAAGACATAAAACTTATAAAAATTGATAAAGTATCTTATATAAGCGAATGGATTTTGATTGCAGAAGGTTTATCTGATGTACAGGTCAGATCGATAACTAACTCTGTGGAGGGAGAACTTAGAGAGAAGGCAAAAATTGAACCGATACGAAAAGAAGGGGTTACCGAAGCAAAATGGGCTTTACTTGATTATGGTGATTTGATAGTAAATATTTTTCAACCCGAAATAAGAAAATATTATGACCTTGAATCGTTTTGGAGTAATGGAGATAATCTTATATTTCCATAAAACATTTTATGAACGAATCTAAGTGTCCTGTCCCTAGAGAGCAACAACCCACAAATGAATTCATAGAATTATCAAAATCTAAAATTTTTTCTTGGCCAAAAACAAAAAAGTCACTAATTCTTATTTTGATAAAATTCTGGGTAGGAGCTTTTGTTTTATTTCTTGTCATTTCTTCAGGAAGCGTATATTTTAAAACATTCCCTTTAAGATATATTTTATTAAGCTTTTTTAGCAGCTTATCAATACCTCTTTTAATTTCAATAAGGTTATATTTAGGTTGGAAACATATATTTAATAGATTAATATCTGAAAAAGTTGAATACGAAGAATCCGGTTGGTATGACGGTCAAGTATGGGAAAAGCCATTAGTTTTGAAAGAGAAAGAATCACTTATTGCTTTAATTGAGGTAAAGCCTATATTAAAAAATTTAATTCAAATTTTTTCTATTATTTCATTCTTAGCTTTATCTGGTATTTTGATTTTTCAATATAACAATTTCTAAATGAGTTCTAATTTCAAAAACCTTTATACTTCTAACAATCCTCCCTTACAAGCATACTTAATGAGAGGATCAAATATTGAGTCGGTCCATAAAATTCATGCTGTTATTACTGATAAAAAAGGGAGGGTTTTAATGTGCGCAGGAAATCCAGAATATAAAAGTTTCATAAGGTCAGCACTAAAACCTTTTCAAGCAATACCTTTCGTTAGTAGTGGAGCTGCATCAAAAATAAATAATGAATCAAAATCAATTGCTTTAGCATGCGGCTCACATAGTGGATCAAAACTTCATTCAAGGGAAGCATTCAAAATTTTATGGGAATATGACATTGACATTAATAATCTTAAATGTCCAAAATCTAAGACAAGTCCACTAGAACATAATTGTTCCGGTAAACATGCTGCTTTTTTAGCTACATGCAAAAAAATGAATTGGCCATTAGATACTTACTTAAGGGGAGATCATCCTCTTCAAATAGAAATATTCAGAATTGTTTCTGAATTACTCGAAATCCCCTCATCTGAAATAAACCCAGAACGTGATGATTGTGGTGCACCAACTCTTTATTTAAAACTATTAGAAATATCGAGGTTATATTCAATTCTAAGCAGTTCCGAAAATGCTGAATTAGAACAAATCAGTAGAGCCATGACAATAAATCCAACAATGATAAGTGATAATAATAAATTTGATACAGAAATAATTAAAGCTTCTCATGGGAACGTTATAGGTAAAGGTGGAGCAGAGGGAATACAGTGTCTATGTAAAGTAAATGAAGGGATAGGGTTAGCTTTAAAAGTAGAAGACGGTTCAAAAAGAGCAAAGCATGCTGTTAGTCTTCACTTGCTTAAACAGTTAGAATGGATCTCTGACTTAAGAATTCAAGACATCCAAGAAAAGGTGTTTAATTTTCCTGAAGGAGTGCGACTTGAAGTTAAAGGTAAAGTAAAATTCCAAGAATCCTAAAAAACAGGAAAAATAACCCTTTCAGATGTATGCTATGTATATGTCGCGGGGTAGAGCAGTCTGGTAGCTCGTCGGGCTCATAACCCGAAGGTCGGAAGTTCAAATCTCCCCCCCGCCACCATTTAGAAGCAGCTTCACAGCTGCTTTTTTAGTATTAGCAGCAGTTACAGCAATTATAAAAATAAAGATTATAAAGTCCTAACTAAAAAGAGCTTATTAAAAATTATTTGAGATCTTTTTGAATAGAAAATTTCAAGTCAACTCTAACTATTAGTCCCGTAATGATAAAAAGTATACCAATGTATGAATTCAATGATAGGTCCAAAATATTAAATTAATTTATAACTAAATTTTAACTCACAAATCATATCTATTAAATACGCCGATAAAAAAAAGAATTTTAAAAAATCTGAATTTTGAATATTTAAAAATTTAATAAGTTATTTAATAAAGTAGAGTAAAATTTATCTAATTTAGAAATTTATATGCAGAATTTGCTACAGCGTGATTTAGGTTCAAGCATGTTATCAATAGCTGTCATATTAGGATGGTTAGGTCTGTTTTTTGTATTTTTGAGAGTATTAACAATTTCAATTAAGAGAATCCTTGAAACTGTTTTCAAAAAATCGTAATTATTGAAATAAATCAATAATTCTGAATTAATCACATAAATCTTTCATGACTAGGTATAATAACCTAAAAATGTCAATTTTAGATAAGGTTAAGATAGGGAATTCTGTTCAAGTTAATCTAGAACTATCTAAGGATAGACTTACCAAAGAAACTATTGATGCTATTAATGTTTCTTCGATCGCTAAGATAAGTGATTTCAGAATAACTGACGGGAAAGGTATTGGAGTTATTTTGCAATTATCCAATGGAAAAGAGCAATGGTTTTTTGAAGATGAAATTGATCTTCTTGACGAAAATGGTAATGTGATTAAAAAAAATAATTATAAAAAAGAGAATAGTAATTTTATATTAGATTTATTAAGAGGATTAAATTATGAAAATAAAAATAAGGTAAGCGAGTTACTTAATCCAATTAACTTTTTTATCTGGATAATTATGTCGTTCAAAGATATTTTTTAATTCGTTAAAAAATTTTCTAATATAGAGGAGATTTATGAGTAAATAAAATAAAAATTTAATAATTGAAATGGTACAAAATATTATCGATGTAAAAAATTTATCTAAGTCATTCGACATCTCTACCAAAGAACCTGGAGTAAAAGGAACTCTTAAACATTTTTTTAGAAGACAAACAAAAAGTTTAAAAGTTATAAAAGATATAAGTTTTGAAATTAAAGAAGGAGAAATAGTAGGGTTTCTAGGTGCTAATGGAGCTGGGAAAACAACAATTTTAAAAATGCTATGTGGATTAATTTATCCAAGTGAAGGTTCGATTTTGGTTTCAGGCCATTTACCTTTCAGGAGAAAAGAAAATTTCTTAAAGAATATCACCTTAATAATGGGACAAAAGCAACAACTTATTTGGGATCTTCCGCCAATTGAATCATTCTATTTGAATGCATCAATATATGACATAGATAAGTTCGAAGCTAAAAAGAGAATAAAAAAACTATCGGAAATGCTTGAAATTGATGAAGAGCTGTTCATACCTGTTAGAAAACTTTCACTAGGTCAGCGTATGAAGTCAGAATTACTAGCAGCTTTGATACATCAACCAAATATTCTATTTTTAGACGAGCCTACACTTGGATTAGATATTAATGCACAGAGAAATTTAAGAAAATTCCTTCAAAAATATAATAAGGAAACTAATGCAACGATATGCCTTACTAGTCATTACATGAAAGATATTACATCGCTATGCAAGAGAGTTATATGTGTGCACGAAGGGGAGATATCATATGATGGAAAACTTAACCTTTTATTAAAAAGACTATCTCCTGTGAAAGAAATATTAATAGTTTGTCGTTCAGAAAAAGATGCAACTAAATTAGAAAGTTCCGGTTTTACTGTTAAAAATAAAATCAAGAATGAAATCACTATAAAAATTGAAAACAATTCTATTACCTCTTCACTAAAGACTATCCTAAATAATTTTGATATTGAAGACCTCTTTATAAATGAACCACCTATAGATGAAATTATTGGGAAGGTATTAATCAAAAAAGATTATGATATCTAATTTGATTAACCGTAAAATAATCACCTTATTAAAAGTCCAATATTCAAACATGTTGGAATATAGAGTTGAAATTGCATTATGGGCAATTTCAGGGATTATTCCTTTTTTCATGTTAAACATTTGGACAAATAATAATCTAAATGAATCCATAAACATAAGTGATGTTATGCTATCTAGGTATTTCTTATGTGCTTTTTTTGTAAGACAGTTTTCTGTAGTTTGGGTTGTATTTAGTTTTGAAGAGGATTCTCTTATGGGGAAAGTATCTCCGTATTTAATCCAACCTTTAAATCCATTTTTCAGATATTTTGCACAACATATTGCTGAACAAATAACAAGATTTCCTTTCGCACTAATAATTGCATTTTTCTTTTTTATTTTTAATCCAGAAAGTATTTGGATTCCAAATTTAGGTATTTTACTTTTATCGATAGTATCAACTTTCTTTTCCTTCTTGATTCAATTTTTAATTCAGTCAATAATTGCATGTCTATGTTTCTGGACAGAGAAAGCATCATCCATAGAAAGATTGTTATTTATTCCAACTTTATTTCTCTCAGGTCTTTTAGCCCCAGTAGTTTCATTTCCCGCATATGTTAAATCTTGGATTTATTTAACACCTTTTCCATATCTAATTGATTTTCCTGCGAACCTACTATCAGGGAATGAAACAAATATTAGTGGAGGCTTAAGTATGCAAATTCTATGGATTTTTTTACTTTTACCATTATTTAAGAAAATCTGGTCTGAAGGAACAAAAAAATATACGGCTATGGGATCATGAATTTAAGAAAATATCTCAAAGTTTATAATAAATTCTTACATACCTCTTTGGCTTCTGAATTGGAGTATAAGACAAATATATTAGTTGATTTAATTACTGCAATTTTAAGTTTAATAGGGAGTATTTTTTTATTATCTATTTTCTTTCAAAATAATGGATATATTGGAGGGTGGAAATTTGAACAGGCATTAATAATTCAAGGTATTTATACAATTTTGAATGGAATAACAAATACATGGTTCAATCCAAATCTTACAGAAATAGTTAAACATATAAGAGAAGGAACATTAGACTTCGTACTTTTAAAACCTATTGATAGTCAATTTTTTATTTCATTAAAAAAAATAAATCCATCTGGATTTTTAGAAATAATGCTTGGATTATTCTTGTTGTTCTTCTGCATAAGAATAAATCAAATAAATTTAAATATAAGTTTTCTAACCTTATCCTTGGTTACGATAAGCTGCTCGATTTGTATTTTATATAGCCTTTGGTTTTTTATATCTACTACTACTATTTGGTTTGTTAAAACTTGGAATGCAATAGAAGTATTAAGATCATTCCTATATATTGGAAGATTTCCTCTAAATTCATTTTCATTTTCTTTAAGAATATTTTTTAGTGTTTTCATTCCTATAGCTTTTATAACTACAATTCCTTCTGAAGTTTTTCTAGGACTTTCTCAAATGTGGAAAATATTACTTGAAGTTATTGTCGCCACAGTATTTCTTATAACTTCAAGGAAGTTCTGGTTATTTGCATTAAAATACTATTCATCAGCATCTAGCTAACTATTATTTAATAACCTCTCTGCAAAATTCCCAAATTTGCTGTTTACTTTTCAGATTAGAAAGCCTAGATAATTTCTTAAAATGAAGTTTAGATTTTTCAACAGACAAAAGCCTACAGTTGTATTCAATTTTATAATTTCTAGAAATGATACCTAATTTGAGGACAACATTACAAAGGATAATTATTAAAGTGAGAAAAAAAACTATAACGAAAAATTGTGAAAATGATTTTGAATAATTTTCTTTTTCAGTTTTTAATTCAAACTTCATTACTTAACAATATGCTGTGGGCACTTAATTGCAGCGATGGCAACAGCAGTAACTTTAAAATTTTCTGACTTCTCAATAACCTTTTTAACCTCTAATGGACCAAATTTATTACTTGCATCACTGTAGGAAAGAAGTAAAGATTTATAGTTATCATGACCTAGATTTCTATACTCACAGAAATTATCCCCAACATAATTCAAAAGAGTTAATAAAGTTAATTCAATCATTAAAGCTTTTTACTAGCAAAGTTCTTACGAATGATACTGTGCAGGACTTTTTTAACAAGTAAAATTACCAAAAACATTTGAAATCATAAAATAAGATTTTTACTCATAACCTTTAAAATAACAAAATTATTTCAGAATTTTTAAATATACATTTAAGAAAAAAATTAAAGCACTATCTGTAGTGTTTGAACAATATCAGGTCTGCGCTACAGATAGGGGGTTGCATTTTTTAAGAAATTGGTTTAAAAATAAGGTTCCCCATCACCCGGCCCCACATATGTGAGGCCTTTTTTATTGTTTTTAAAATAGGATCTATCTAAAAGTATTATTTTATAAAACGAGTTATTCATTAACTGCTTTGATAATAAATAAAAATTATAGTTAATTTACTTTTTTAACTAATAAAACTGCTATAGACTTTTCAACAAAATGGTACTGCTATTTTCAACTAATTTATAAAAAACTTTTTATGGATTTAAATAATAAGCTGATACCAACCAAAACACAAACTGTTATGAAAGTTTTCTTAATTAGAATATTACCATTTAATTTTGACAGATGAGCTCCGAAATATCCTCCTGTAAAGGAACCAATTATTAATACTATCAATATATTTGAAGGAAGCGATCCTATTCTTGCCAAAAAAACTGCTCCAACAAAATTCCAAAAAATCCCAACAGTGAAGAATGTCATACTTATAGCTCGAAGAAAATCCATTTCAAAAGTTTTTATTAAAAGTATTGTTACAAGCAATCCAGTTCCTGAAGAAATAGAACCATTCAAGATCCCTATAAGGAAAATAAAAATTAAAAATCTAATTTTATGAAATAAATTAAGCTTATTATTACCTGATGATAAACCCAAATCTGGTTTAAGGAATGAGTAAAAAGCCAATAATATAGAAATTATTCCTAAAATTAAGTACAGAAACTCTTCTGATATAAATTCAACTATAAAAGACCCTAAAATCACCCCTGGCAATCCAAAAATTAAAATTTGCCAAGCAACACTTATATCATTACCTAAAGATTTGTAATTTCTTAAAGAACCTCCTATTCCTAGTGCTACTGTTGCTAATTTATGGCTAGCCAAAGCCTGATAATAAGGAACACCAGATAAAATCAATGCTGGCAATTGTAGTAATCCTGCTCCTCCTCCAGAAATTGCTGAGAACGTATTAGAAAAAAAGGATATCAAAAAGATATAAATACTTTTAACTAAAGAATGATCAAAACTTCCTAATAATACTGTTAATAGATAAAGCATTGACTATAAATTGCTAGTAATCAGGAAATATAATTATTTTCATAAGAGGCAAATAACTTTTTGGTCTGATTTTATCCTTTTTCAATCATAGTTTAATAAAAACTGTTATTATCAAAAAAATTATCAAGAATATTATGCATAAACAAGATGCAATTTACCTTGATCAGTTTTGTCCCAAGATAAGTAATAAAAATTGGAGAGAGTCACTTAATAAACTTACTAAGTATAAATGTATTTATTGCGGCAAACCATCAGAATCGCTTGACCACCTTCACCCAATGTCAAAAGGGGGGATTAGTAGTACAAGTAATTGCGTGCCATGTTGTTTGTCATGTAATGGAAAGAAATCAGATTCAGAAGTTCTTAGTTGGTACAGAAAACAAAGTTTTTATGATCCTCGAAGAGCTATGGCGATACGCGCATGGTTTAATGACGAATTAAAACTAGCTTCAGTGCTTTTGAACTATCTAAACTAAAATGAACAATAAATTGATTGTGATAAAAAACTATTTTTGAATATGGTTGAATAAGATCTTCCTATTCTTGAAAATAATTAATTTTTATTTAAATTATTCTTTTTATTTCTAAGTTTATTTTATTACTCTTTTCAAGAGCAATATTAGAAAAGTCATCCTTCCACATTATTGGGGAATCTAAAACCTTTCTCTCTGGCGACTTTACTGAAAAAATCAATCCAAATACAAAAAGAATAGTAATTAAAATGATTGACATTACTAATTTGTCTGAAATATTGTTCATAAACCTTATTTATCTAGAAAAATTTTTGTCAGGAGTGGTTTTTTCATAAATTTCAAGAAAATATGATTTAAAATAATCAACTCCCTCCTTTCCAATCAATCCAATTGACTCTCCACAATCATTTACTAATTGTAATGAAATTTGATTAGCCAAGTCACTTTTCTCAATCCATTTTTTCTGTGGATTATAAGAAAAAGATATAATGTTTTCAGTTTTTACAATAGCAGACTTCATTGCTTCATCTTTAGAAAAACCATTTTGAATAGCCTTGCAATATTCCCTGGAGAAATTATTAGAGATCCTATTTTGTAGCAAACTAACACTAGGGTCTGACGTATTAAAAGCTAAACCTATTGAAGGTTTTACTAAATAAAATATGAATAAAAGAAAACCAAAAATGAATTTTAACAATAGCTATTTATCAATCCTTATAAATAATATATTAGTTTTTTCTGATTGTCTTTTAAATTTTATCTGATAATTATTAACATCAAAATAAATTTCAATTTATTAAAAATTAGAAGTATTGCGATAAGTTAAGCAATAATAGTCAGGTGTTTATTTGACTACTTATATGTACGAATCATTGATGACATTACTATTTTTTCCTGACTGGACAAATGGACTGCCTTCAGACTTTTTAATCCTCCATTTTTTCGTAGGAGCTATAATTTTCCCATTCAACATGATTCATGCTAAAGCAAGAAAAATTGATAGTCAGAACCCGCAGGAAGCAGCTAATGGGTATAAAAACTCAGGCAATACTACATTTTTTGGATACGAAGAAATCAATTAGATTTCCATAAATTTTAAGGAATTACTTAATTGATGATAATTTCCCTAAATACTGCTTTAGATCTCAAAATTTTTAGCCCCAGTGAACCTATAGGAATATTGATTATTTTTTTAGGATTAATATTTACTGGTATGATTTTTTATATTATTTATGCAGTAAGTACTAATAAAGAATCTCTAGAAGATAAAAAAATAAGAACTAAAAAGGAGTACTTGCAAAAAGAGAAAATAGGAAAATTATTTCCTAAGAAAAAATAAATTTAACAATTTTATTACTATAAAGGTATTTATTTATATTATTAATGATCAAATCCGTAGGATCAAAAAACATAATTTTTAGCTCTTTTAAATCAAACATTTTCTAAAAACTACATACTAACATTTTTTTTTTAACGAGGAGTTATATTGTTAAACGAACTGCAAAATTATTTTCATATCATCTAAAAAATGTTAAAAATGGAAAAAATGATTTGAAATCTTGGAGAATTCACCCCAATATCTATTTCTTGCTAGCGGAGTAAATAATGGAGAAGGTTTTTGGATTGTGGGAATAAAAAATTGCGATGAAAATATCCTTGAGGATGAAATTCTTTTAGATTGCCATAGGAAGGAATTAATAGGTAATGAATCAGCAAAAGATATTCTTTTAGCTATTAATTTAAACGTAAATAATTTATTAAATGAACTAAGAAACAAAAATTATTTAATAGGAAGTCCTTCAATAGGTATTTCATTTGATATCCCTTTAGAAATTTTGGAAAATATTTTTGATTTTTGGTTAGATATTTATAAAAATCAAGAAGACTGGGAAGCTTGTCTAGGTCTTCTTAAAGTTAGAAAAAGGATTTCCCTAAGAAACCTAATTGAAAGTGAAAGTTTAAAGGGTAACTCTAAAAAATGGGCTACAAAAATTGAAACTTTACATACTTATGTCCCTTGTTCACTTAGAATTGATAAATTAAATGACCCCATGTGGGAATAATTTTATCTTTTAATACTCAAAATATTTACTTCGTTGGATACTTGGGTAAAAATAAAATAACTAATAATTAAAAAATGAATAAACCTTATTCTTTTAATATCGATCAAATGAATGGGATTGTCGAGGATACATACGCCAAGATAATTAATGAATGTGAAAATTTAAAACAAAATACTAATTGTCCAAATGAGCAAGTAGTAGCACTTTTAAGTGTAATTGCTTCAAATTATGCTATTACAAAAGAAAACAGCGAAAATTAAGATGATAAGTTATTTTACTTGGGGCGAATTTGATAAAAGCGTAGAACAAATAGCTAATAAATGTAGATTTAGGGATTTTTCTGGAATATATGGGGTTCCTCGTGGTGGATTATGTCTTGCTGTAGCACTAAGCCATAAATTAAAACTCGAATTAATTTCAGAACCAATAAAAAATTCACTAATAGTAGATGATGTTTATGAAACAGGTCTTACCTTATCGACCTTCAAGGATATTGAAGGAGCAATGTTTTTTGTATTATTTAGTAAAATAAAACCTGCATGGTGGAATACATTATTTATATCTAAAAAAAGCCAATGGATAGTTTTCCCCTGGGAAAATACTTTAAATTCAAAAAGGGACCGTGAAGAGTACCTCAAAAAAAGAGGTTTAAGTTGAGAAAGAAATTATATTTGGCAAATCCATATGGATTTTCAAAACAAACTAAAATTCTCTTACATGAATTTATTAAAATCTTCAATGATTTAGATGTAGAAGTATTTGAACCTTTTGAGAGAGCAAAAACATTAATAAAACAAGAAAGTCAATGGGCATATGACGTTGCAAGAAGTAATTTCCATGATTTAAAAGAATGTGATTGTATTTTTGCGATTGTAAATGGAAATCCACCTGATGAAGGTGTAATGATTGAATTGGGTATCGCAATTGCTCTAAAAAAGGAAATCTTTTTATTCAGGGATGACTTTAGAAATTGTTCTGATAGCGATCAATACCCATTAAATCTAATGTTATTTCTTGGGCTGCCTAAAGATAATTGGGAAAAATTTTATTTTGAATCATTACAAGATATAAAAAGTGATAAAAAAAGATTTATTGAGTGGACAAAAAATTAGCCAAATAAACCATTAACCCTCAAGTAGAAGTTTTAAGTTTAAATAAATCTGTTGAGATGCTAGAATAGGATTTATTTAGAAAATTTTGACACAAGTTACAGTTGGAGAGAACGAGGGAATTGAGTCTGCCCTTAGAAGATTTAAGAGACAAGTATCTAAGTCGGGAATCTTTGCAGATTTAAAAAGACTTAGACATCACGAAACACCTATTGAAAAATATAAAAGAAAGTTACAACAGAGAAGAAAAGCAAGAAGAAGATAATCTGTTAATTCTCATAAAGTTTTTGAATATCTCTGATATTATAAATTTTTTTAGAAGGTTTAAAAATAAAAATTTAACTACTTAAGCTTTTTAAGCTTCTTAACAAGATTTATTCCAACTCCTGATACAGCAAGAAGATCTTTTTCATCAGCAGCAATAACTGCTTTTGTTGTTTTAAATCCAGCCTCATACAAAGCTTTTGCACTTTTTGCTCCAACACCTGGAAGTGTAGTTAAAGTTTCAATATTTTTCTTAGAATTAACTACTTTGGTTTTTGTTTTTGTTTTTGTTTTTGTTTTTACAGGCTTTGCTGCTTTTTTTTCTTTCTTTAAAGGAGTTTCAGGAGATACTGCACTTTGGAATAAAATTGATTTTAGTTTGCTGAGAAATTTAGAAATCATTGCAATATATAAGTAATAAAATTAGCTCATCAATTTAATACTATCAAATTCTAGATGAATTAATAACAAGACAATAGCTAATTGAATAGAAATAATTTATTTACAATTACATAAATACACACATTTAATATTTATGCAAGCTTACGAGCTTTTGCAAGGTATTCAAAATTATTCTAAAAACTAATAAAAAGAAAAAATGTGCTTTCAAAAATTCAAGGTATTTAATAATAGAAAAGTTAAAATCTTATTAAAGAACAGATTATAAAAATGAAGCTTATTTTTATAAGTGGACCTTCTGGAAGTGGGAAAACAACTTTATCAAATCAAATAATAAAAAAAAATAAAGATGGTATTGTGTTAAGTACCGACAATTACTATAAAACAGGGTTGATTAGTAAATTACTATCAAAATTTGTGGAAGGTTTTTTTGATAGAAGTATTAGTTTTAATAACAAACTATTAAAAAAAGATTTTGAATTTATCTATAAGAATGGAAATTCAATCATTGATCGTTATTATAATTTCGAAAAGAAAACAATTCAAAATATCTTAAACGAAACAAATAATATTAGTTTTTTAATTGTTGAGGGTATATTTGCTAAAGAATTCTCAAACACTTTAAATAATAAAGATTATATTTTTTTAGAAATAAAAACTAAAAAAAATGAGTGCATGAAAAGAGTTGTCCAAAGAGATATAAAGGAAAGGGGGAAGGATAAAAAACAAGCTGAGAATGATTTCTTAAAATCATGGGAAATTTATTACGCAAAATTAAAACCTGACAGCATAAAAAATAATACAAATAAATTCATTATTAGAAAAAAAACTGATATAGATAAAATTATGAAAAAATTATTTAAATAAATCATTTATTTTTTTCTCTAATATTAAAGCACTTAAAATTGAGCCTTCAATCCTGCCAAATCCCTCTCCTTGAAACCAATCTCCACAAAATCCAATTCTATATTTTCTACTAAATTGTAAAGATAATGGAACGGCAACTCCAGAAGGTTGTGAAGCTCTCCATTTCATAATAGATATTTTTTCATCAAATGTTAATCTATTTACTAGAGAATTATCTTTAAACAGTTTATTGAAATTTGTAATTATTATTTGTTTAAAAACCTCTTCATCTTTTGTATTTAGATAAGAATTAATTAACTCTATATTTTTTGAATGTACTACAATTCCTAACTTATTATTATCTTGCAGTTGAAAAATAATTCTTTCAAATCTATATTTTTTTTCTAAATTTTTGTTTAAATAAAAATACCTTTGTTTTTTAGAATAAAAATCTTTATAACTATAATTTTGATTTGTATAAATTAAAAAAGTTAACCTAGGAATAAATTTTTGTTCTTCTAAAAATTTTAATAGTAAATCTATTTTCTTATCATAATTTATAGGAATAGCTTTTCTTAATGGAATTTGATTTGAGTTTAATATTTTCAATGATCTTTTATGTAACAACAAATTAGTTGAACAAATAAGATATTTAGATTTGAATTTATCGCCATTTTTTGATGTAAGTACCCATTCCTTATCAACAAACTTCAAATCAACTATTAAAGTTTCAAAGAAAAAATCAATTTTCCCTGTTAAATTATTTGACTCAATTATCTTTTTCGATAATTCACTCATAGAATCTAAAGGTAGATAATTAACCCCGCAAGAAAATTCAGATTTTTTTATGGTTTTTAAATTAGAATCCTCATTAAGAAAAAATATGTCTGAGTCGTCAATTTTTATATATTTATTTTCCAATAATTCATCAATATAACTTTTTAATAGAAGATTATTTTTACTGTTAGATATATTAAAATTTGGAGAACCATGATTTAGTTTCCACCCTTTAAATCTTTTGCTTATTCTTGTACTTGATCTCCCTCCAAGTCCACGACCAATTTCAATTAATGCAACTTTTTTTGCAATATTATTTTTCAGATACTTAGAAGCAAAAACACAGGCAGATATACCTCCACCTATTATTAATAAGTCATATCTAGAATTACTTTTCATAGGTTTAATATTGACAGAAATTATCATTCATTTTCTAAAAAACTATAAACAGAATTAAGTTTCTTAGGTGTTGAAAAATCAGATTCAATTACAGGAGTAATATTATTAATTTTATAAAAACTAACTAAATCGCTTGTGAAATCAAAAAAATTATCTAAGGAATATAAACACTTTTCTGATATGTATACCTCTTTCCAAGGACGAAATTTAAACCGCGCTATAAATTGTTTAGAAGGAATAAATAAACTTCCAAATAGATTTAATTTTTCATCTATTGCTATGTTCTTGAGATAATTCACCTCATTCTGAAGAACTTTAATATCTGTACCATATTGAAACCAAATTGAATTTATTAATCCAGTCGAAAATTTTCTTTCAAACCTTTCTCTTTCTGAATAAACATTATAATATTTTTTCAAGTATGGATTGTAAGCTATACCTAATTTAACTTTTAAATTTTTTTCTTTTTTTAAATAAGCTAATACATCAACTGAGTCAAAGTTTTTTTTCTTCTTTGATCCAGACACAAGCAGAATTTCATAATTTCTATTAATGGCAGAATTTTTAAGAAAATCTAAAAAATCCTTATACGATTTTTCTTTATTTTTTGAATATTGATGATAAAGACTATAGTGATAGGTCACATTAAATTCATTATAGTTTTTAGATATATATTTAATAGTTGAATTAAATAAATCCTTCTTTAGAAGTCCTTTGCATGGAATATTGATATTTTTTATATTATTTAATTTGCAGAAATTAAGTTTATTATCTAACTGAGGAATATTTTTAAATGATAATTCAAATCTTATATTATTATTCATTATTTAATAGTCATATTTAATCACACAACATATTAACGAAAACACGCATCAGCTACGATTCTTATTTTGGAAGTCGTCTTTTTATTCTTAGCCTTTAGAAAATAACTAGGGGAAATCTCTAATACAGCTTTTAAAGAAATTTTATCTTCGGCAGATTTTGCAATAATATGATTAAAACATTTCCAATTTTCTGGTATTACTAAACCTGGCCATGATAAATATAGACCTACAAAAATCCCGGAAAATAAAAATAAAAAAAACCTCATAACAAATAAAATTTTTAATTTTACTAATTAAAATTAAAACAATAGTTCAATTGTATTGGAAAATAATTAATAAATTATTTACTTTCTTCTTACCGCAAATATTTCATCCATGAAAGATTTTCATGAACTCGAGAGGTTAGAATATCAAAAAAGTATTATTTTAGAATATGGCTAGCCAAGATTATCTAATTGCAATAGCTTTAATAGAGCAAAACTTAGTTAGAGCAATGCCTCTTGGAGGTAAAGAAATTAAAGATAATTTAGAGGAATCAGAAAATTTCAAGAAACTTGGAGAAGAGGTGATCTTAAATCTTCTAATGAGAGTGTTTCAAAGAAGTGATGAGGGTTCTTTAAAAAGGGTTTCTGAAGAAAAGGGTTTGCTCCTAGTTCATATGCATCCTAAAAGAATGCAGAAAGAGCTTCCATTCATTAAATCTGAATGGATAAGAGATGGAGATACACAACAGTTTCTAAAATATCTTGGCAATCTTTCAAAAGAAGTATGGACTGCATCATTTGTAAAGTACAAAGGGATTGAATTTACTTCTATCTCGAAGAATGATGAGATCTAAAATATACAAGAAAAAATTTTTTTTTCAAAGAATTTCTTTCTTTACAATATTATTTTCCCTGGTGACTCTAAAACAGTTTCTACCATTACCAAAATCAATTGAGGAATAGTCAAAATCATTTTTAATATGCAAGGCACAATTGCCCTCAATACATATACAAGAATCAATAATTTCTCTCTTAATAATATCATTAACGTAAGGTTCCCTCTCTTTCTCTTCATCGAAATGCGGGCAAGCAATACCTTTAACAATGCCTAAGCAATCAATTATGGCTAATTCTTTAGCATAAGAATCAGTTATACCTTTATCAAACCAACAAATAGCCCCAGCACTTACACCACTCATTACAATTCCTTTTTCATAAGCATTTCGCAAAATTTTATTTAAATTCCATTCTTTCCAAACAGCTAACATACTTTTTGTATTTCCTCCACCAACATATATTATGTCTTGAGTTAAAACTTTCTCTTCTAAGTTTTCTGTTCTAGAGAAGAAATCAATATGGCTTGTTAGACAATCAAGTTTAGAAAATGCTCTATAAAAATTTAGTTTGTACAAACTACTATCACCAGATGCTGTTGGAATAAAGCAAATTTTAGGTCTTTTTTTATTACTTAAAGAAACTATATATTTTTCAATTTCAAGAGAGCCTAATGAACGTCCAAACCCTCCTCCCCCAATTGCAACTATATTTTTACAAGGCATATTAAATAAAAGATTTGTATATGAATTTAAGACAAATTGCCATTAAAGATCAACTGGAATTAAAGAAGGTTTATTTTGATTCAATTCAATCCTTAGATGAAAAAATTTATAGTCAAGAACAAAAAAGAGCCTGGTCAAGCCAAGCTTGGAATAACCCAAATTTTGATAAGTCAATAATTAAAGGTAAAGGATGGCTTATAAGTAAACAAGGAATTATTATTGCTTTTGCCACAAGATATCCCACCGATAGAATTGCACTATTTTACTGTAAAGGTAAATTCCAAAGAAAAGGCTACGGCTCTAAGTTACTTAATAAATTAGAAGAGGAAGCAAAGAACGAAGGTTTAGATTCTCTTTATACTGAAGCGAGCTTAATAAGTTATGAATTATTTCTTAAAAATGAATGGGAAATTATACGTAAAGAAAAAGTTATTATAAATAACATTTTTTTTGAAAGATATAAAATGACTAAAAATATAAAAATTAATTAATTAATAATGTCTGGCAAAAGTAAGGGTTTAATTCTGATTCAAAGGGTTCTTATTTGGGCGTTATACTTTTTTTCAGGATTTATACTTTATTCAAACCAAGGTTTTTTGCCTTCATTGATAATTACTTTCTCAAGAATTATTTATCCATTATCTATTTTTTGGTTACAAATAAGAATTAAGAAAAGAACCAATTTTCTGCCTATTGATTCAAAAATGACAACTTCGCAATTATGGTTCAATTTATTACCAGTTATTGCATCTCTATTAACTGTGATTTTTTCTTTAACTAATTCTTTTATATATATTCTAGGAAAATTAATTAACTCTTAAATAAATTAATTATTATCTTTTAGCCTAAGAAATTTCTCTCATAAAAAACATAATGTAAAGAAATTTGTCTTTTGCTGATATTTGTTTAAATTTTAAATAGTGATAAATAGAATCATGAAAAATATTTCATTAAGGGGAAATATTAATTTTGATAAAAAAAAAGATATAAATGATTATGAATTATTCTCTTTAAAAATCACTGATAGTTTATATAAAAAAGATATTGGAAAATTCCTTGAGACTCTCTCTTCTCACTTTATTTAGAAAAATATTCTTTTTCTGATCTTCAAATTCAAACAGTCCCATTAATAAATCATTTTTTGAGGGATAATGAGTAAAACATTAAGAATACTCCAATGCAATTATTTCTTGCAGACTGCCAATTCCCAGATATTGAGAATCAAGTAAAAGCTTATCAATTATTTGTAGAAGCTTGGGAAAATGGTGAAATTGCAAAATCAGATAAAACAGATAAATTTGAGATGTTATTTAGAGTTCATGCTCCAGGGGAGGGGAGGGTAGTTTGTTTATGTAAAGCAGAGAGTGATAAACAAATTTTCGAGCATTTTGCTCCATGGAGAGCCAAATTTGGCATACATATGGAATTTACACCTGTAATAAGTTGTCAAAATATTGTTGATTACCATAAAGATTTGTTCAAAACTTTAGGGTAATTAGCTTAAATCTAAAATTTATCGTGATTAAACCTTTTTCCGATCTTATTTATAAAAAAAATGATAGAAATTTTCCTTCTTCAAAAAATAAGCTTAAGAAAGAAGAAAACGTCAAATCTAAACCATTAATAATATTTGGTTTTATTATCTCATTAACCTCCATCTTTTTGCTTTTATTCACAATCAAAAATAAATTTGGATGATATTTAAGTAATTAGAACTATTAACTGGGAACAAAAATGTTCTATTATTAATTTAAAAATAACTTACTAAATGGCGTTTAACGAAGGAGGGATGGCATCGGGCCTTCTAATCATCGCAGTATCAATAGTTTTTGCTGCAGGTTTTGGTTTTTTAGTTTTACATTTTGTTCCTGGAACTCCATTTTAGGTTATCCAACTTAATTTGATTCACAAAATATTTTAAACATTAACAGTTTCTAAATCCTGCATTTGATTATCATCAGAATTAGATTTCATCTTTAATCGATAGGCATAAACTAAAGATCCTAAAGCTATGGTACTAGAGGCAAAAATTCCCGATATAAGTATCAAGGCAAAAAGACCTCCTACTAGTCCTCCTTTTAATCTAAGCAAATTTGATTTAATTAAAAGAATTGATAAAAAAACAATAGTAGCTTTAAGAGAAGAGATTTTCAAGAAAGTAAATGGATAAAAAGGATTTAACAACATTTCTTTGGAGGAATATAATTTAGCTTGATTCTAAAAATAAATTTAAAAAACCGCATAAAAAAAGACTCAAATGAGTCTTTAAAATCTAAATTAAATTCGATGATTTATGCATCAGGGTCAAAATTCTTTAGGTTTGGACCCGCCACAAGACCAACAAGACCAAAAAGGACTAAAGAACCAATTCCAAAGCCAGCTGCCCATGGATTGAACCCACCTAAAGCAAAAGAAGCTAATAAATTCATGATTTTAAAACATAATATCTCCGAGTTAGCATACAGATTTTTATGAAAAATATACCTATATTGAGACATTTCTTCGTAATTACTAGAATCGGTTAACTATCCCCTTATAAGAAATCCACAAAATTTTTATTATTTGTTTTATTATCAAGGCATTACTATTTTGATTGCGCACTTTAAGACCATCAAAACTGTTTCTTTTCTAATGACTTCCAACTATACCTTTATTTATGATGGAGAATGCCCATTCTGCAATCATTTTGCCGAGCTCCTTGAGATCAAAAGCAAGTTAAATAATATTAAAATTCTAGATGGTCGTAAAAATTTAAATCTAATTAAATCCCTCCTAAAGAAAGGATATGACCTAGATAAAGGAGCTATTCTCCTGAGAAATGAAGATATCTTCCATGGGGCAGATGCAATTAATACTATTTGCAAACAGATAAAGAATCCCTCAAGTAGTTTACTTTTATTACTTTCTAGAATATTTAAATCAAATAAACGAACAAATTTGATATTTCCTTTACTAGTCAGAGCCAGAAGATTAGCATTGATATCAAAAGGTATATCAATATCCCTAGTTTAAAAATAAAAACTTTCTAAATATTAAATAACATATTTATAAGCTTATGTATCAATAAATGATAATTGATTATTTCTTAGCTAGAACTAAGTGGTAACAACAAGTATTAAATGATAGAAAACTTCAATCCCTTTATTTCATTGGGCGGTGATAACCAAAAAGTTAATCATATGGCTGAAGCGGCACTTGAAATGAATTTAACTTGCAATGATTTAAAGAAGGATTTAAATTTAACTGATGGTGATGTAGTCGATATGTTGCAACTAGTCATGGATAGGTTTAAAAATAGTAATTAAGTAAATATCGTAATTAAGTAATCAGTATATATCTATTATTTTTTAATGAAAACAGTTCAAATTGAGTTTTCGAAATATGAATTAGTTAACTTTTTATGGCCTGAATTAATAGAGGACTATGGATTCGACAAGGCTAGGAAAATAGTTTCTCAAGCTATTGACTTACAAAAAATGAATGGGACTAAAAATAGCACCATGCCAATCATATTTTCAGGAACAGGAGGATTAGCTCTAATACCAATACAAATGCTAGAAAAAGAAAACTTTGATCTTAGTTATAAAGATAATCAAGTTTTAATATTTAATTTAAAAAGAAAGTCATTTCAAATCTTAAATGAAGCAAACTAATCTCAATTAGTGATTTCTCGATAAAGCCAAAATTACCTTATATTCTAATAAAACAATTAATTGATAATGACTTTTGAAGCGACCTACCTTGGTTCCAATGGTTGGCTCATAAAATTTAAAAAAACCAATTTAATTATTGATCCTTGGCTCAAAGGAGATTTAATATTTCCTCCAGGTGAGTGGTTTTTTAAAGGATCATTAGAAGAAGAAATTTCAATAGATAAAAAAATAGATATTATTTTGTTAACCCAAGGATTACCTGACCACTGTCATGTTCCAACATTAGAAATGTTCAGAAAGGAAATTCCTATAATTTGCCCTAAAAGTGCTGTTGAAACATTAAAAAAAATTGGTTTTAGTTCAATTAAAGTGCTTAATCCCACTGAAAAGACAAATCTTTTTAATTTAAGTTTTGAAGCAACTGCTGGGGCTCCAGTGCCAAAAATAGAAAACGGATATATTGTTAAAGACGATCAAGATAATGGGTTTTATATAGAACCCCATGGATATCTTGATGAAAATTTAAACAAGCAAAGTCTTGATGCAGTTATTACTCCTACAAAAAATTTAGAATTACCCATAGTTGGTTCTTTTGTAAAAGGTGCTGATGTAATCCCTAAATTGATTAACAAATTCAATCCAAAATATATACTTTCAAGCACCATAGGCGGAGATGCAAAATATTCAGGTTTTTTAAATAATTTTATTTCAGTTCAGGACTTTGAAGAGGAATTAGATTGTAATCTTGTAGATCTAAAGAGTATGCAATCTATTATGATTTAAATCGATCCAAAAAGATTATTAATTAAGTCATTTAGCTTGAAAATAAATCTACTTTAAAAGGAGCTCAAAAAATTCATTCATTTTTTATCACCTCAATACTTTTATTAGCTTTAAATAGTAGCTATGTATGTGAAAATTCAAAGCTTAATCTTGTGATGAGAAATAATATTAATGGTGACTTTTCCATAGTAGAAGAGATATCTGAGTTAAAGCCAGGAGCATTTATAAATATTAATTGGAATAAAAAAAAGCTTATGCTTCCATATTCTCTAAGAAAAGATTATATTTCCTTTACAGATAAAAAATGGGACTGGAGGTACAAATTAAATAAGGACGGATCGCCTGATATTAATAATCCTTCTTTATACGAACTACTTCCTTCTGGAAAAATTAAAGCACATTTTTGCCAATCAGAAGATGAAATTTCTAACTTATAACTTCAGAATAAGTATTAAAGATTTTTTTCACTACTGAACTTCTTTGAATAGATGATCAATCAAAAAAACCAAAAGAGTATTACAAAATATATAAAACTTGAGGATTACAAAGTTTTTGATTTTGAAATACCAGAAATTTTTTTGGACTTCGTAATTAAGAAAAATGATGTTTACGTTACAACTAAACTTAATTTGGTAAAAATTAATAAGAATGCCAAAAATCTTTTTCTTGATGGTAAAGATATATTAATTAAAAAAATATTTATAGATGACTTACTTTTAGAAAAGAAACACTACATTCAAAAAAAAAATAACTTAGAAATCAAAAATATAAATAAAGATAATTTTACATTAAAAATAGAAGGAATAATTAAACCGAAGGAAAATACATCCCTTCTAGGAATGTATGAGAGCAATGGAATTATAACTACACAATGTGAGGCAGAGGGGTTTAGAAGAATAAGTTACCACTCTGATAGGCCTGATATTCTAAGCAAATACACCGTGAGAATTGAGGCAGACAAGAGTGATTATCCTGTCTTGCTTTCAAATGGTAACGTCGTAAAAAAAAATAATCTTTCAAATAATCGACATGAAATATTTTGGGAAGACCCATATCCTAAACCCTCATATCTATTTGCCTTGGTAGCAGGGAAACTAAACTGTGTAAAAGACAATTTCATAACAAAATCAAATAAAAAAGTAAAAATAAATATCTATGTTGAATATGGCGATGAAAAATATGTTCAACACGCAATAAGTTCCTTGAAGAAATCCATGAGATGGGATGAGAAAAAATATAACCTTGAATACGATCTGTCATTGTTCAACATAGTTGCAGTCAGGCATTTTAATATGGGAGCAATGGAAAATAAAAGTCTTAATATTTTCAACTCAAAACTAATACTCGCTAATTCTGAAACAACAACTGATGAGGAATTAGAAAGAATAGAGGGTGTGATCGGCCATGAATACTTCCATAATTGGACGGGTAATAGGGTAACTTGTAGGGATTGGTTTCAATTATCTCTAAAAGAGGGTTTAACAGTATTCAGAGATCAACAATTCACCTCAGACCTTCATAATCATGAAATTAAGAGACTTGAGGATGCAAAATTTCTTAGAAGAAATCAATTTAGAGAGGATTCTGGACCAACATCACATCCTGTAATGCCGGAAAAATATCAAGAAATAGACAATTTCTATACGACCACGATATACGAAAAAGGATCAGAAATAATAAGAATGCTTAACAAGCTTGTAAAAGATGAAAATTTCTATAAAGGTTTTAGTAATTACATCTCAACATATGACGGTAAGGCAGCAACAATAGACCAATTTGTCGACAAAATTTTAGAGCACAACAAGGAAATCGACCCTAAAAAATTTAAAGTCTGGTACAAGCAAAATGGCACACCAAAAGTTAAATTAAAGAGAATATGGGATCAACAAGAGGAAAAACTTACAATTCAAGCCTCTCAAAGTAATCCAATAAAGAATAACTCATATAATAATTTACCTCTAATAATTCCCATAAATCTGGCTATATTCTGCGGTGGCAATAAAACAATAGAAAAAACAGTTGTTTTAAAAACCAAAAAACAAGAGTTTATTTTTAGGAATGTAAGATCAAACCTCCCAGTCCCTTTAGTAACTTATTTTCGCGAATTCTCTTCTCCAGTTGAGTGGGAATCAGACACTACATTGGATGAAAAATTTTTAATCTTAAAATATGAAAACGATTTTTTTACACTATCTAATACTGTAAAAGCAATTTATAAAAAAATTATTTCATGCAGATTAGATGAAAAACCAGATCATAAAATTGAAAATAAATTAATAAGCACCTTAATATCATTTATAAAAAATAAAGATATTAATTTATCCCTTTTATCAGAATTAATAAGTATTCCGACATTTGCTGAAATTGAATCGGAGATTGAAAATATAGACCCTTTAAAGATATATAAAACGATTGACAAATTAAATCATTTATTTGGTACCAAATTAAAAGAAGAATTATATTTTAAGCTCAAAGAAATAGAGAAAAATCTAGATAAAGTTTGGCCAGAAGGTAAAAATGAAAGAAAAATAATCGAAACAATTTGGAAACTACTCTTAAGCAGTGATGATAGGGAAATTAAAGGCAAAATAATTAATTATGTCGATAGTAATTCGATGACGCTAGCAAAAGCTGCAATGAATTCTTTCAGTAGAATTAATTGTCCTGAAAGAAAAATTATTTCAAATATATTCTTCAATAAATGGAAAAATAATAGTGTCGTTTTGGATAGTTGGTTCTCATTTAATGCATCTATAGAAATTGATGAAAAAACAAGCAACATTGAAAAATTATTTGAAAATAAGTTTTTTGATTCAAAATCACCAAACACTTTAAGAGCTATATTAAATACATTCGTAACAAGAAATAGTACTTTTCATGCAATTAATGGTTCTGGTTATAAATATATTGCAAAAAAGATAATTGAATTTGATAAATTAAATCCAATAGTAATTTCCCGTTTTGTAAAAGTATTTAGTAGATATAATTATTATTCAGAACCTTACAAAAGTAATATGATAGAAACAATAAAGCAGATTAAAAAAAATAAATTGTCAAAAAATACTAAAGAAGTATTAGATGCAATAATAGACTAATTTTTTGATGATATTTAACTAAATTTAATAATAAAAATTGTAAATATTAATAATAAAATAAATACAATATACTTATTAATAAAAATATAATCAAATACATTTTGATTATTATCTTTATTCCACTTTTTATTTACGTATTCCTTAGTTATAAATTTATTAGGTCTACCACAATATAAACATGTTGGAGAAGTTTTTAAAATTAAATTTTTACATTGGGGGCACTTTTTTTTTTCCATAAATTAATCTTACTGAATAAAATTGAAATCAGAAACAATTCATAAAATAAGTAATTTAAATTTTATTTATTATATTTTGATTAATTAAATATCATTGCAAAAAAAAAATTGTTTCTAACTATTCAAAAAAATTCAATATAATAAAAAATTAGTATTTGGTTTGAAATGTTTGCTATTGCCCTTGGAATGTCCCCTGTCGAAAAAATCACTGTTGCAATATCTGCTTCAATTTTTATAATTGCCTTTACATGGGTCTCGATTAAGGGAGATTTAAGAAAACTTGCTAATGAACTAATTGAAGATAATGAGAATACTCAAGATAATTAAAAAAATCATTTAACCTACTTTGCATGCAAGCTAGGATAATCAATAATATGCCTAATTTCTTTCAGAGAAGAACCATAGATTTTTTCACCATTTAAGTGAACCCCAATCCATTTTTCCTTTTGATTAAAAAAATTATTTTTAGTATTATCCCTCTCGAGATAATATTTATTATCCCAATTTAAAGTTATATCCCAACCTTTATAATTTTCTATCATTGAGAAAAAGAGAACATACTAAAATAATACTTAGAAAGACACCTAACAAAAACAAAGGAAATAAGTATTTTTTTCGTTATTTTTATTTAATATTTATGTAGTACTGACTTTTATTTTAAGAGCAGCTTCATCTGCATTTTTTTTAGCCAAATTAATGTCAGAATTTGATGAGAGAACAACACCCATTCTTCTGCCTTTTCTGGAAACTGGTTTGCCAAATATGAGTACTTTAGTTTTTTCAAATTCTAATGCTTCATTAAGACCCTCATAAATAGGATTAGGATAGTCTTGGTTAGAGAGTATAACTCTGGTTGCAGAGGGCTCTATTAGATCTATACGGGGTATTGGTAAATTTAAAAAAGCCCTTAAATGTAATTCAAATTCATTAATATTTTGACTAACTAATGTAACCATACCAGTGTCGTGTGGTCTTGGAGATAATTCTGAAAATATAACCTCACTTCCTTTTATAAAAAATTCTACTCCGTATAATCCAGCTCCATTAAGGTTATTTAATATTCTACTTGTCATTCTCTTAGCTTCAATAATTAAGGATTCCTTGATCTCTAAAGGTTGCCAACTACATTGATAGTCTCCATTAGATTGAAGATGTCCAATTGGTAAACAAAAAATATTTTCACCATTTTCTTTTCTTACAGATAAAAGAGTAAACTCAAAATCAAAATTAATAAATTCTTCAATAATTACACCTTTAACCTTTCCTCTTGAATTTGCTTGTGCCTGTTTCCAAGCATTTTGTAAATCATTTTTTGTTTCAACCAAACTCTGCCCTTTTCCTGAAGAGCTCATTAAAGGCTTAAGTAAAAGTGGCAATCCGATTTCATCTGCTTTTTTTTCTAAATCATCAAATTCAAAAATATAATCAAACTTTGCGGTTTTAATTTTTAAATCTTTAGAAGCTAAGTCTCTAATTTTCTCTCTATTCATTGTAATTTCTACAGTTCTAGCGTTGGGAACAATATTGAATCCTTCATCCTCGAGTTCTTTTAGGGCTTCAATTGAAAGTGCCTCTATTTCTGGGACAACATAATCAGGCTTAAATTCTTTTATAACATTTTTTAAAATATTTTTATCTCCCATATCAATTACTCTTGAATAATCAGCAACTTGCATTGCAGGAGCATTTTCATATCGATCAATTGCGATAACTTCTAATCCTAATCTTTTGGATTCTATTACTAATTCTTTTCCAAGCTCGCCACTACCAAGTAATAAAATTCTCTTTTTAGAAAAAATTGATTCTTTCATATATATAAAACTTATTCCTCATCACAAGAAGGTTGGGAAGATGTATCATCTGTAATTTTTTTATCTTTAGAATAACTAAATAAAAAATTTCTACCAAACCAATTTTGACTTCGAATGCTATTAGTTATTGATCTTGAAATTGCTCCTAAAAAAAAGATTCCAATCATTGCCCAAATAATTCTTTCTAAAGCAATTGCAGGCGAAAAACCTTGACCAGAATATATAATTTCAGTAAGTGGGTCTAAAGGGTCCAAATTTAAACTGATTAATAATATTAATTATAAATGGTTTAATAGATGAAAAATTAAAACTTATAAAAGAAATTACCAAAACTACTAGATAAATTAAACACAATAAAGTCTATACAATGCTATCTTCAAAGGGTGATTTTTTTAAGACATGCAAGTTGACGTACAAAATACTACTGTTCTTTCCGCAGACGGATCATCCATAAAACTAGGTGAATATTCAGGGGAAGTCATTTTAGTTATTAATGTAGCTAGTTATTGCGGTAATACTGCTCAGTATGAGGATCTTCAAAAGCTACATGATTTATATTCAAGCAAAGGCCTGCGAATACTAGCATTCCCTTGTAATGATTTTGGGAAACAAGAACCCGACTCTCTTTCTGAAATAAAAGATTTTTGCACAACAAAATATGGAGTTAAGTTTGAAATCTATGAAAAAGTTCATGCCAAAGGCAACACCACAGAACCATACACAACCCTCAACAAAGTTGAACCTGAAGGAGATGTTGAATGGAATTTCGAGAAGTTTCTGATAGGGAAAGATAGTAAAGTAATTGCAAGATTCAAGCCAGGTGTTAAACCTTTTGACGAAAACTTAATAGCCGCTATAGAAGTAGCTTTAGATTCATAAAAACCTTCTTTTAATTCAAATTAATATATTAAAAATAAAGACTTTTTATATTTAATTAAAAAATAAGCAAATTATTTTAAAATTTTCTTTTTTAGGATTCAACCTTCTCTGGTTTTCTTTTATCTAATTTAAATCTTATTTATTATCAGAATCAACTTCTACTTCTATTATTTCATCTTTAACAGTTCTTTTTTTAGGTTTAATTGATTTTATCTCTGGCTCTACTGTCTCTGCTTTAACTTCACTTTCTTCTGGTTCCTCTGATTTTATCTCTGGCTCTACTGTCTCTGCTTTAACTTCACTTTCTTCTGGTTCCTCTGATTTTACATCTGGCTCTACTGTCTCTGCTTTAACTTCACTTTCTTCTGGTTCCTCTGATTTTACATCTGGCTCTACTGTCTCTGCTTTAACTTCACTTTCTTCTGGTTCCTCTGATTTTACTTTTGAATTTACTGAGCTTTGATCTTCATCTTTACTTAAGAGGAACTTTAATAGTTTTTTGAATAATAAGAAACCTTTTTCAATTCTTTTTGGACCTAAAATTGAAAGCAAAATTACTAATATTATGAATATTTCAGGTGAATTTAAACCTAATAGTTTCATAAAATTTCATATTCTATTTATATTTTAGTACATGCTAAAAATTTAATCTAATTATTCTCAAAAGTTGGTAAATAGAGTTCCCTATTTGATGCAATTAAACCTTCTTCTTTAAAAAAAATCTCTAGGTCTTTAAGATCATTTATATCTACAAATTCACCACAATTATCTAATATATTATTATGGGTGAAATTCCATAAATCAGCCAAATATTCGTCATCATCTGGAAATGCTACAAATTTCAAATATGTATTATTCAAAGCATATTCACTAGCAAAATCAGAATCTAAACCTTCCCTCTTAGCATCACAAAAAACTTTAGCAAATCTTTTGCCTACAGAAGTTTGAGCAGTTGATAAATCTAAATTACCTTGCATAGCATTTACATTTATTGGTGCAATAAAAATAATTATTGGAAGAAAAATAGATACTAATATAAACAAGAAAAAATTTCCTTTTTAAATTTCAACTCAACATAAACTAGCAAAAAAAGTAATCAATTAGGCCTATTTAAGAAAAAGCACTTATTATAAATTAAGAAATAAATAGAAAAAATAAAATCAGCTCCATATCTGAATTTATAATAAAGAAAGATTAAATAAATTTGAAATTATATGTCTTCAAATATAAGTCTAAAAGGAAGGGGAGTTAACAGGATAATTACGAGTAAGGTCATGCTATCGCCATTAGCAGGTGTTACAGATAATATTTTTAGACGACTTGTACGTAAATGGGCCCCAAACTCTTTACTTTTTACAGAAATGATAAATGCCACAAGTCTTAAAAAAGGATATGGCATACAAAAAATCAATCAAATAGATTTAGAAGAAGGTCCAATTGGAGTACAAATATTTGATAATAGGCCATATGCTGTTTCTGAAGCTGCGAAACAAGCTGAGGACTCTGGAGCTTTCTTAATTGATATAAATATGGGATGTCCAGTAAAAAAAATTGCAAAGAAAGGTGGAGGCAGTGCTTTAATTAAAGACCGAAAACTTGCTATAGAATTAGTCAAAAATGTTGTAAAAGCTGTTAGGGTTCCAGTAACAGTAAAAACACGACTCGGATGGGATAGTAAAGAAGAAAATATAGAGGATTTCTTATTTAAACTTCAAGATGCGGGAGCAACGATGATCACACTTCATGGAAGAACTAGAAAACAGGGGTATTCAGGCAAGTCAGATTGGGAAATGATCGGGAGACTTAAAAAGTCGTTGGAAATTCCAGTAATTGCTAATGGAGATATCAAAAATCCAGATGACGCTCTTAATTGTTTAAAAAAAACAAATGCTGATGGTGTAATGATTGGAAGAGGAATTTTAGGATCCCCATGGAAAATTGGAGAAATAGATTATGCTCTTAGAGAAAATAAAAATTTTAAAGAACCAAACACAGAAGAAAAACTATATTTAATTATTGAGCATCTTGATGAATTAATAAAAGAAAAAGGAGATCACGGATTGCTTATAGCGAGAAAACATATCTCATGGACATGCAAAGACTTTAAAGGAGCATCAAATTTGAGAAATAACTTGGTTAGAGCTGTTGATAAAAATGAAGTTAAAAATTTAATAATTAAAATGATTAAAACTCTGAATAATGAAAAAAATAGATTAGCTTAAAAAAAATTATTTTATAAATGAAAATTATTAGTAAAGAAACAAGTAAAAGAGTTTGTGATCACATGAACAATGATCACATAGATTCAGTGCACAAATATCTTACCCATTATGGGAAGATATCAACATTTGAGAATGCCTATATGGAAGAAATTAATAATAGTTATATAAAAATCAATTACGATGGCCAATCAGCAATTATCAATTTTAAAAATGAAATATCTGAAGAAGAAATTCATTCAACTTTAGTATCAATGATTAAAGACATTAAAGAAGAAAATAATTTATAAAAAAATTCTAATTTTTATTTTCATAGTAATCAGTTATCTTTTTACATTCTTCAAATGAAAGCAAGCTTAATCTAGATGTGGCTTTTATTTTTAAAATTGCACAAACAGCTAATAAATCAGCGCTATCAACAGTAAGTGCTTCAGAAAGTTCTAGGACCCTAAGACCTTTCATTATTATTAAAAAATCTTTTCTACATTATCAATAACCTTAAAATCAGTGGGCTGCATTTTTCCCTAAACCTGCAACGAATGGAAAAGTTTGTTCATCACCAAATATATCTTCTACTGAAGAATTAGAAATATTAGTTTTTTTATTATCAGGCTTAATTTCTTCAATTTCATTTGAAATATTATCTTTAATGTTATTTTCAATTTCTTTTGCTAATAAATTATTCGTATTAGAAAATATTGAAAAAACTAATACACATAAAAACAAAACAATTTTTTTCATAAAAAAAATTTATCTAATACTATTGTCATACGCCAATAAAGTTATTTAGAAAAACTAGATAATTTTAAAACAAATCTAAATAAATCAAAATAAAAAAATATTCATCTTCCCAATTTATTTCTATTTTTAAATCTAATTAAAAAATAAAGACCTAGTAACAAAAGAATTGCCAAGGCGTACTGATTAAGAAAAACATAAACTATATAAACGAGAAATGGGAACAAGCACGCCCTCTTAAAATTCAATTTCTGTTCCTTTGACATATTTTTCCAATTTAAATATTCTTCCCATTGAAAAATCTTCTTCATTTTTCTACTTCTATTTTTACGATTAAACATAACTTTATAAATATAGTCTTGATGATTCTTATGTTAATAAACAAAATTAATCTACAATATCAAAATAAGTTTTTTTTCATTGAATAAAAATATTTTTTAAATAAAAGATGAACTCAAAACCAGTTTGGAAAATAGAAAAAATTGTTTTACCTCAAGATGCAGATCATGCAGGAGTTATGTGGCACGGTAAATATTTTAATTGGCTTGAAGAAAGCCGAATAAATGCACTTTCAGAAGTAGGTATAAGTTATTTCGAACTAACTAAAAATGGCTTAGATTTACCTTTAATCAATACTTCTATAAAATATAAATCTCCTTTATTTCTTGGTGAAAAAATAACAATCGAGAGCGAATTCAATATTGATAAAAGTCCTAGGATTAATGTAATTTCAAAATTTCATAACAAGAAAAATGAAATCTTAACGATTGCTGAAGTCAATTTAGTCTTAATAAATAAACTGAATTTTTCTATAATAAGAAAAAGACCAGATTTCCTATCGGAAGCCTTTAGTAAGTTAAACGGTTGAAACTATTATCCGCCAATTGAATGATTTATTAGATTATTAATTATGAATATATTTCAAGTTATTGATTCTTATCAATATGAAATGGAATCAAGATATCAAGAAAAATCAATGCTCACTAATCTTTTTACAGAGCACAAATTTATAGGATGGTTAGGGTTGTTTATAGTATTTTTCTCTATCTTTGCAATTTTTGTTTTTCAATTTCTTGAGTGGGAAAGTAATGACAATAATAAAAGTTAAGAAGATTTAATGCTTATAATTCAACTGAATGACTAAAAAAATGGCTATCTACTTAAAAATAACTAACCCTACAGAGGTTGTAAAAAAAAAGACCTCAAAATGGCTTACAGATATTACACCCGAAAGAATTGATAGAAAATTGGTCGAGGATGAAGTAATAAAAGGCATTATCGAGCAATTAACATTAGAAGGCATAAAAGGAGAAATATCAGCAATTAATGGGTTTGAAGTAAATGAATCTTCAGTAATAACAAAAAATAATTTTGTTATTAGAAAAACAAAAACTTTTTAGATAGAAAATAAAAATCTTTAATGAAAATTTTTTTTATTTTAATTATTTTTATCATTTTTTTAATTTTTATAATTGTAAGAGATTATCAAATTAAGAAGAAAAAGTTAAAATTAAATAATGCCTTAAATTCCAATTTCTTTATTCAAACAATTAATAAATTAATTGACGAGAACAAATACAATTTGTTAGAGGAGAGGATCAGATTAAGGGAGATAGATGCTTACGGTAACGAGGATTATAAAAAATGGATTGGCAATCCACCTCTTGATGAAAAAGCCATTGAGAAAAATATATTTAATGGATCTAAGCGATTTAAAGAGGGTATACCATACTTCTATGAAAAAGTAATTTTAAAAGAATTTGGAAGTACGGAATTATTTTTCGAAAAGTGGAGATCCTATTGTAATGAAAATCCTACTATTGATGATGAGATAATTGGATCTATTAGAAAGCTCGAGACTGAAGATTGGTTTGTTTTCATAGCAAGTCAAATTGAGAAATCATGCTTAAACCTAATAGAAAAAAGCTACTCAAGTAAAAAAAAGGGAAACTACAAAAAAGGTATTAGATTTGAAAATCATTGTATGGAAATTCTCAAACAAAATGGCTGGGAAGTAAAAGAGACCCCTATTACAGGAGATCAAGGGGTTGACTTAATTGCGTCAATAAATGATTTGAGAATATGTATACAATGCAAAGATCATGAAAAAGCAATTGGAAATAAAGCAGTTCAGGAAATTTCAGCTGGTAAATTATTTTGGAAAGGTACACATGCAATAATAGTCTCAAAATCTGGCTTTACAAAGTCTGCTCATCAACTAGCAAAATCAAATAAAGTGGAACTAATCAATGAATATCAATTAAAAGTTTTAGAAAAGTTTATTGTTTAAAAGTTTATATCAATTGAGTTAAGCCCTCTTTATAAAGCAAAAGTGTTGTAAAAATTCCTGAGGCCCACATTAAACCTCTAGCTGTGGCGATATTAAATATATATGCACCAATATATAAAAAACGAAAAATAGGATGAATCAATGCTGCAATTATTGCAATATTAGAGTCAGTTAAACTAATCAAACAAAGAAGACATGCGGGTGCATGTAGGGAAATACTTTCCCAACAATTTTGATGACACCAAACTGCTCTTTTTCCAAAAGAAGGTAATTCATCGAATAAAGCCCTTGGAGCAGACATATTTTCAACAGAATATCCCGCTTTAACTCTCCCTATAGTTAATGGAATAATTGATAATAAAACAACACCAACTGATAGACAAAGGCTCCAGGCAAAAGCTACTTGCATATGATTTAAATAATATTATTAGCTTAATAATTGAAGCTCGTTATCGTGATAAATGAAAAATCATTACCATAGATAAAACTTTGCAAAAAATGCTGTAATTTATAAAAAAAATCATTTATGGATATTTCAAAGATAGTTTTAATTTTTGGCATAAGCTTACTAATATATTCTGCTTTTCTGTTTTTAGGATTTTTTCTTAAGAATAAAAATCTAAAGGCACAGAATCTAAAAAATGAAGAATAGATTATTAATGCCACGAAAATTTACTATTTTCACAATATTTTTATATCTTTTTGAATATATTTAATGGAAATAAAATTTGATCCAAATAATAATAAGGAATATTTGAAATTAAATAAGACAGTTACTGGTATATGAAAAAATTTTATAAATTTCTTAAAAGTTTTCTATTTATATCACTATGGCTTATTTTATCCTCATTTTTAACCCAATATTGGAATACCTTTCATTGGGAATATGTTTATTTAAACTTCAGACTTATATTTGATAAAGAATTTTGGTTTGTTGTAGAAAAAATTCTTTTAGGATTTGATATTGGTTACTGGTTAGAAGAAGCACTAAAATTCTTAAGTTATGAAATACCTAAAGAATCATTTAAATATTTACCAATTTATTTCGTATTAAAGTCTATTTGGATAAAGAATTAATTTCTATTTTTAATAGATTTTAATAAATTCCTTGAAATTCTTGAATAAAGTCGGTGAATTTATTTTTCTTAAAACAAATAAAGTTCCTTTATCACCTCTACAGATTCTAAGCTTATTGCTTAAATAAGTTATCTCTAACCACCCTAATTGTTCATTATTTATTTCTTTCATAGCCTTTATATTTTTTCTTCCAAATTTAGGACCAATAACACCAGCATGTGTAAATTTGACCCCAATTTTATTTTCATTTATGTAATTAAGTCTTAACAAAATGCCAGTACCAATAATTGATTTTATTCCTCTAGGTTTAAGTAAATTAAGACCATTTAAATTTAAGGGATCAAGAATTTGAAGGTTATCAATTAAAGGAGAATATTTTAAAAAAGGGCTATTAGAACTGCTCCACCTAAGCTCCCAAACACCCTGCAAATCATTTCTATCTTTGGTAAAGGAAAAATTATGATCAATTTCAAGTTGTTCGGCAATAGTACGTATACTCTCTGAATTTGGAGATTTAAGAAGTAAATTTAATAAATCATTTTCGGTTTCCATTTAATAAACGCTGGAGTATATAGCTAAGGATAAATACTTACCTCCATGTGCTATATTCTACCCAGAATATGTTGATTTGATGACAAAGAGTTATTGGCTAAAGAAAATTTCAATTCCAAATGCTGATTTATTTCTGGAATATATAAGGACAGTATTGCCTTGGATTAAATCTGTGGGAGGAGTAATAGTAAAAAGAGATTTAATACAAGAATCAACCTCAAATGAATGGGATGGAGGGCAGCTTGGATTAGTAATTGAATTCGAATCAAAATTTGCTGCTAAAAAAGCATTTTATTCTGAAGTATTTCAAAAATATCTGCAGTCCAGAGATTTAATGGAACTAGTTACTATAAGTACTCTTTAAAAAAAATCAACCAATATCGACCTCACACAAGCAACTTATAAGTATTTATTACTATTAAATTATTTATGTAATATTTATAACTTCACTAGCAATAGCATATTTTGCAAAATTTAATTGTAAAAGTAATCCGTTAATCAAATGAACTATTCAACAGAAAAAGATGATTATTTGATGACAACTCCATATACAAAGAAAATTCAGCAAAAATTCGAAAAGGTTAAATCATTTTTAGAGCAAAATGGATTTAATCCTTCATCAGAGAGCTTAATGCAAGATATAGTTAGCTCAGAAGAATATATTGCTAAAAATGGCTTATAAAATATCAGAATATATTCAGAGTCCTTAAATAATAAAAACCGCCTATTAGAAAAGGTAGTAATATTCCAATAAATAAAAAAATGGATTTCTTTGATTCTCCTTCTGATATGGGGTTAATTTCTGGTTCAATTGCAAAACCATTTTGTCTACCACCGCTTTCGGTTGTATAACCTTTTTTATTCATAAGAAAAATAATCTATGCAGATTATCTCATGTAAAAACTTATTTAAAAAAATTTTTTACATTTAGAATTAAACTAATTTTAAAATCTAATAATTGATTTCAATCTGAGATTTCAATTTGGCAGCTTTTTTTAAAAGACCTACAACTTCCTTACGGCCAGTAGCAAACTCAGCCTTGTTAAGTAATTCGCTATATTTTTTTGTGATTTCTCTATGGTTCATTTTGAATATTATCTTTATAAATTATAAAGTTACTAAAAAAAGTTTTTGTATAAAAGATATCAAAAAAGAGTTTAAGTACCTTTACCTATTTAAACCATCCTTTTTTCTTTGGTTTAATATCTTCTTTAATAACTTCTTTTTTTCTCCCAAATAATCCCTTTTTTTGGACTGTTAAATTCTCTTCAACAGGTTTAGGTTTTCTGTTAAATAAGCCTTTTTTAGGTTCTTTTTTAATTGATTCTTTTTTGTCGGAAATCTTTGTTTTCTTAGGCTTTGATTTTGAATTTTTGGGTTTGCTATCTGCAAATAAAGTTTGATATATAAAAAAACCAAAAACAGCAAAGAAGCCTAATGCCTGTACTAGAGCAGTTCCAAGATTATCAAACATTTAGGCCTCAACTTTGTATAGTGATTCTTTTTCTTTCGCATCTATACATTTTTTATCATCAGACAAGCATTCAATTTCTGCCTTCGTCTCAGTATGAGAACTGCAGCCACCTGCATTTACATTAGTTATTGAAAACAAAGTTAGTACCCCTAAAATTAAGGCGCATGAGGTGTTAATAGGTTTCATAAGTTTTATTTTTATTATGGAAAAATAATTTCGTAATTGCGAAGATAATCTTCTCTTCTGCTGAAAGTATTCCCTTTTTATATATCTATTTATAGTAATTAACTAAATCGATAATTAATATTGCTAGTAATGAAAAACCTAAAATGAAAGGTAAATAAGGATATTTATTTAAAATTTTGTTTAGTTGATTTTTCGATGTTTGTTTTTCCTTTTTCTTTTCTCTAGGTGGTAAGCCTAACTCTTCCCTTCTCTTAGCTTCTCCCATAATTTTTGAAGTATTTATGACTATTCTATATACCTAGTATTAGTAGTGTATTGTTCTAGATTTAAATTATTAACGGTTAATTTAATTTAAATTTTGGATATATTAAAAATATATAAAAAAATTACATGATAGAAGTAGTTTGGTCAGTAAATATAATGATTGCAATTCTTATTATTGGTGTTGCCTGGGTTCTTTATTACATATTTACTTATGATCAAAAATTTACTTCCTAGATAAATGTCAGATAAAGATCTAAGTAATTTTCTAAAAAAAATAGAGCAACTTAATCAAATTGCTGAGCTAATAAAAAATAATCCTAGTAAAAAGTTATCCCTTTCAAAATGCAAGAATCATGATGAAGTAATTAAATTAACCACTGAATGGGGTTTTAATATTGGTAAAAGGTGGGGAGAATATTAATTGGTTTTATTACCAGCATTATTAAAATTGCCATCAACATCAAATTAAATTCCTAAGATAAATTAGTATTTCTTGTATTGGAGTTATGAAAGAAATTGGAGAGATAAAGTCAAATATATATAAAATAGCTGCTGTTACAGATAGAGGGCAAAGATTAAATAAATTAATTTCTCCTATGTATGAAGAAAAAGCTAATGAAATGGATGAATTGATTGATGCTCTTAAAGACTTTAGTTTTGAAATATCAGAAAAATTAATGTCTGGAGAGTGGGAATTGATTTTTTCTAATGTTGAATTATTTCGAAGTTCTCCTTTCTTCCTTGCTATTGAAAAGGCATTAAATGATGAATTTAAAAGTAATCTCTTTTTTAAATTACATCAATTGCAAGTAGGATCCTTTGGCATATCAACTATTGGGAGAATTGCTCAAAAGATTGATTTTGAAAAAAAAGAATTTATATCTACTTTTGACACTACAATATTTGGGCTTACAACTATTCCAATCCTAGGTTGGTTCAAACTATTGCCTACTTTTGGTGGAAGAGTAATAACCCTAGCAAGTGATTTAGTTTTAAGAAATAATTTACTTGATATGAACTTACAAAAGACAAAAGTTTCCAAAGTTGATGGACTTAATAAGATTCCATTATTTAGTGAATTACTTATGGATAGATGGTATCCAGTTAAAGAGGTATGGAATAAGTTACCTTGGAATAAAGAATCGCCAAATTGCCAAGTTTCAATTATATACTTAGACGATGAAATGAGAATTATGCAGGATATGTATGGGTCTATTTTTATTTATATAAGGCCTTCAATTTCCTTGTTGAATTCAAATACAATCTCTAATGATTAATTTAAACACTGAATAATAATTTTGTAATTTATAGAAAAAATCATTAAAAATTTATTTTAAAGATTAATTAATAAAACATCTCACATCTTAAATACAAATAGGTTATGTTCATAATGAACATTTTTTTATTATGCTTAGAAATCAAGAAAAAAATTCTGTAGTTAGAGGAATATTCCTAATAGGAGGTTGGGGCTTAGGTCTAGACAGATTCTACGAAGGTGATAAAAAAGGTGGTTTTTTATCAATCATTGGTTGGAGTATCACATTTTTTAGCTTTATCTTTCTTAAATGTTCAGGTTATGAATATGTTGAGGGTGTGAAAAATTATTCAAATTATTCCCCTAACCCTTTAATAGTATTACCTTTACTGGCAGGAGCATATGGTGGCTTTCTAATAATTAAGAAGGCATTTAGATTAGCAAAACAATTTGAGAATGCTGAATAATACTACCAGCAGTTAATTCAAGATAATAATCCAGATCCTTTCAAATAAAATTTAAATAAAAGAATCACTAAAAGGTTTACTATTGCTAAGGCTACTAAACCATTTCTGTTTTTTACATCTAATTTCTTGACTAAATTAGAAAGATAAACTACTGGATTTTCTGGCTCTTTATTATCCAAATTTTTTTTAAATATTAATTTGACAAGAAAATATCACAGTTTCATTTGAAGAATCAAAATTGTAAAGATGAATACCCAAAAAGAAATAAATAACTTTTAACCCATAATTCCTGCATTTCTTAAAAACGCTTTACCCATATTGCCAATTACAAAAAATAGAGACAAATTAATTAAAAGGACTATTAATAATGCCAACATTTTATAGTTTGGATTAGTTGAAATGCCATCAAATCCATTATTAAGAAATCTTTTAAAAAGTGATTTGTCAATTTTTAGTTTTTGTTGCTCAGGATCAAGTTTTACTTTTTCTTCTGAAGAATCTTGATTACTTGCTTTCTCTAGAAATTCTGTAAATGCCTTAACATTTTCTTCTTTATTATTCCCCTCATTAAGATCTTTATTGTCTTCATTCAAATTGGGGGACGATTCGATTGAATTATTTTCCTCAGGATTAAATTTTGAATCTTCCAAATTAATAGTAAATGCTAGGAGTATATTACACCATAAAAAAAACCCACTCGATCAATTGAAGAGAGGGTTAGCTAAGGTTAAAGTTCTTAACTTGATAATAATTTATTTTAATTAAATTTGCGGTTGTAGCATAATGAAGTTTTAAATAAGATTATATTCAAGGTGATTTTTTCGTACATATGTTAGATGCAAATACTAAAAAAGCATGTAAAGATGATCCCTCAATAAGAGAAATTAAAATTAGAAATATAGAACATGCTATTGAACAAGCAGAATTGATGATAAAAGAATCAAAAATGAGCCAAGAAGAATTAATCTTTTTAAAAAGAAAAATATCGGACTCTAGACAGGATTTAGAGATACTTTATTTAATGAAAATTCAATGAATATAAATTAGTTAATCTTTAAAAGGATTGAATTTATACAAAGAAAATTAATTTGTATATTTGAAGACTTATAAAGTTTAAAGGGAATGTAATTATTTTTTATAAAGGTTCTAGTTATGTCCAAAAATAATCTATATATACCTTTAAAGGTTGTTCCATACATCTTCATTTCAATTACTGCTATAGCAATAACAGCAGCTACATATGTAATTACTTAGTTCTATAAGCTATGCAAAGTTTTTAGATATTAAATAAATTAAAATATTTGTAATAACTAATTGTATGAATAAATTCAAAATAGCAATTTTTACAATATTAATAATCATATTTTCCCTTATTGGGATTAAAAAATTAATTTATATAAATCAAGTTAAAAATTTAAAAAATAAAGAAGAATCATTTTTAAATGAATCTATACGTGTTCTAAATGAATGCTTCGATCTAGAAAATAAAAATAAAAGAACTCTTAATAAATCAATTGAATTAATTGAGTATTGCATAGAGGAATATGGATATAAAAACTGATTTCAAAACTTGAATGATGAATTTCCTTAATACTCCACTAATATGCAAATAAAAAATTTCTCATAAATAATCTTGTTATGTTCCATAGTTTTTTTATTAATAATATTTTCCTAATTTAATTTTCTAAAATGACTAAAGTTAAATGCTCTTATTTAGGAAATTTAAACTGTGAGGCTATTCATCTACAATCTGGAAGTCTTATTAGAACTGATGCACCTTTAGATCACTGCGGAAAAGGTGAAAGTTTTTCCCCAACTGATTTATTAGCAACATCTCTAGGTACTTGCCTGCTAACCATTATGGCAATCAAAGCTAAATCGAAAGGATTTGATTTGAAAGGTATATTTTTAAACATTGAAAAAGTAATGACACAAAATAGCGAGAGGAAGATAAAAGAACTAATAATAGATATTTTTATACCAGAGAGCACTTCTGATGAAACTATTGATTTTTTGAAAAAAGCTTCCAAAGAATGTCCAGTTACAAGAAATTTATCTCAAGAAATAGATATTCAAATTAATTGGCATCATGAATAAATCTCAAACATAGTAACTACATAAAAAATAATGAAATACTTTATCGGAATAGTCATTCTTTTATTTGGAATATATATAATGACAGACTTGGCATTAAAGACTAGGTATACAAGAAAAAGACTTTCCAAAAAAAATAATAAATCTTATAAATTTTAATAATGCAGATTAAGGAAATAGATTTATTTTTGTACTAAAAATTAAGGCATATTTTAGTTTTATTTTTTCACTATTTTTTGGTCAATCAAACTAATCAAAGGGATCATGAAATTTACATTTATCCCAACAGTGCACCATGTATAAATAATAAGAAAAACTATTTTTATAAATAAATTAGGTGGTAAGGTGAAAAATATTTTGAAAAACCCTCCAACAAATAATACCAATATTCCAATTTGAAAAAGACCTTTTATTATCCATTTAAGTCCATTTTTTTTAATGTTTATATAAAACCAGAAAAAAACAAAACTAGATAGCAATAAATATATAAAATTTATGATCATCTTTTTAGAGAAAATCTAATAAATTAGCCTTTATCAGGACATGATGATAATTATCACTTTTTTATCTGCTAATTTTTTTTTTAAATGACAAAGTTATACAAAAAACAATAAAAACAAATAATTTTTTTTTAACTTTTTTTATCTTAAAACATTTTGGATTTTAGTAAATCAACTCTTTTTTGATTCACTCCCAAATCACTTTCTCCAACTCTTGATTCTGATCTTATTGATAAGATGTTTGATTCAGGTAGAAAGGATACTTCTAAGTCGTCTACATACTTCATCCATTTACTGGTCGCCTCAGCATGAAGGTAATCGCCATCAATTTCTACTATCTCAGTTCTTGGAGTGTTTTCGATAAATGCTTTAATCTCTTCAAAAGGTTTCTCAATATTGTTAACCTCCCATTCTTCCCGTACACAATGAGCAATCTCTACACAAGGTTTTAGTTCTACATGTGAGGCAAATGATGAAGAAGGGAATAAAAAGCTTGAACAAATTAAAATTGCTAAAAAAAGTATTTGCATTAACAGAAAAATTTAACGAATTATAATCTAACGAATTAAATTACTAATTTGTAATGACGACATAATTTTTTGGAAGAAAGCATAAATGTTTTTATATTCGGAATTTAATATGAATTTCTAATAATCTCCAAAAAAAAAAGATCCCTCAGAGAGAGATCTTTTTAAAATTGATTTATATCAAGTGTTTCCTTGTTTCCACTGAAATAAATCAATTCCTCCTACACACACACCTAATATCACACCAAAATTCAAAATATGTAATGCTTAATAGACCTCTATCTTAACTGTCACATCTCAAAAATACAAAAAGTACTCAAACATTGCGGTCGAGTACTTTTAAAGTTATCAGAAAAAAGTGTGTGAGGAGTTTCTGATGTATTAAATTTACTCCGTAGGTAATTTAAAAGGCTACAGTATAAATTACTAATTATTTAAATCTTTCAGAAAAATTGGGCGTTGATGAAAAAAAATAATGTAAAAACATAATAAATTCATGAAAAGCATTTACAAAAAAATTATTTTTATTATTTCGGCAATTGCTCTTTTTTCAGTAATAGTAGGTGTTGTCAAATATTCGCTAACTTATATTGAAAATAATCCCGAAAAATACTTACCTACACAAAAGTAAGACAAAAATTAAGTATAAATTCACTTCAAAAAATCTATAAAATGTCTTAAATATGTTCTACATAGACAGCTTGAGTCATGAAAATCAAAAATACTTCAATTCTTAATCAGCATAATATTCATTTAAGTAAATTTAAAAATAAGCATAAATATCAAATACTTGAAAATTACTGGAAGAAAAGAAAGAAAGAATGTGAAAAGAATCTTTCAAAATTTTGCTAACCGATAATTATGAATTTTATTTTTTCTTTTTTATTAGCATCTGTAATGTGGGTACAAGTTCCACAATGGGAAGCTGACTGGTCAAAATGTGCTGTAGATGTTCCCGATTCATCATGTCACTGGTATGTAGCTGCTCCAGATAATACTTTTGGAGAAGGATTTAATTGGGAAAACGCTCCTTGGTTTGATGCTAATGGATTACAGGATGTTGCTAAGATTGAGAAAGAATCTGTAGTAGAAAAACTTCAAAATAACTAAAGTTTCTATTTCATCAATTAACTTTTAAAAGTATTTAAATCTAGTTGCTTAGTGGTTAACTTTTGATTAATTAAAAATTTTTTATGCGTTTCAAAGTAAGTCTCAAAAAAAATGGAAAGGAATTTGATGAAGTTGTTATAGCTAATAATAAAAAAGAGGCTATGGAAGTAGCTTTAAAAAACAATCCAGAAGCACAAGCATTAAACTCTGATTGGACATTTAAGATTTAATTATTTGCGAAGCTTAGGAATCAAAAGAGATGCAACACAAATAACACTAATTGCAGGCCCAGGCGAAAGATTGAAGACTATAGAGAGAATAAATCCCAGAAGTGAGATGCATAATCCAAAAAATGAAGACCTCATCATTGCAATTCTTAAACTATGAGCCTTATTTAGCCCTAACAAAGTTGGCGTAGAAAGAAGAGCAATTACAAGAATCACTCCCACTGCTGACATTGAACTAACAATTACTAATGCCGTTGTAAAACTCAAAGCAAGATTTAATAAAGAAACGTTTATACCACTTGCGGATGCACCTTCTGGATCTAATCCAACATAAACAACCTTTTCATATCCAAAAGTCATTAAAATTATAAATACTAAAAAAGCAATTATTGTTCTAAGTAAATCTCCAAAATTTGCTGTCAATAAATCGCCAAATAATACTGCCTCCAAATCAATCCTTATTCCGAGTAAAGGGATTATAAGGACCCCAAATCCAAGCATTCCAGCGAGAATAGTATTCATAACTGCTTCATAATTTTCACTTTTTCTATTGGTTAAACTTTCCGCAATTACCGAGCCTAAAAGACCACTTATAACACCACCAATTGAAGGGTGAATTCCAAGCGCTAATGCGAGAGCAAGTCCAGGCAACACGCAATGAGAGATTAAATTAACTTGTAATAATCTCTTATGGGTGATTAATACAGTTCCCATCGCTGGGCATAAGATCCCAGAAAATATAGTTATTATTAATGGAACCAACCACCAGTTGTTATTAATAAAAGACATTATTCGAAAGATTCGGTATGATCAAAAATACGAGGCAAAAAAAGATTTTGGAAGCAATGGTAACTAAGTCTGACATTACCAAAAGACAAGAACAACTTCTTGAAGAACTTAATAAATGCGAGGATGAACTGAGCGGTCAAGAGTTGCATAGACAATTGATTGAAAGCGGAAAAGCTATGGGACTGACAACTGTTTACAGGAATCTTCAAGTTCTTATAAAGCATGGTTTAATTCGTTCTAGACATCTCCCAACAGGAGAGGTTCTTTATACTCCCGTAGATAGAGACATTCATCATTTGACCTGCGTTCAATGCGGAGAGACGTCGAAAATGGAAGGTTGTCCTGTTAAAGATATTCATGCCCCTAAAAAAAATCCAAGAAAGTTTCAACTTTTGTTTCATACACTCGAATATTTCGGCCTTTGCCAAAACTGTTATCAAGCTCAAAATTAATAAGGAACATTTTCTAATCACAGAAATTATTTTCCTTTATAGAGCTTATGTTTATCGCATCTAATTTATCTTTTATTTGATCAGGACTACCAACTGCTAAAACACTTTTATCAAGAACGATTACTTGATCGTAGTTATTTAGAGACTCGCCCCAATCATGGCTACTTACTAGCAAAGAAAGTCCCGCATCTGCGAGTTGACGAACAATTTTCAGGAAGTCCTCTTTTGCGGGGGGATCCAATGCCGCACAAGGTTCATCCAGAAGAAATATTTTTGCAGGGGACATAAGAGTTTTTGCTAATAGAGCTCTTTGTTGCTGTCCTCCTGAAAGAGAATCAAGTCTTCTATTAGCCAAATTAGCAATTCCTACTCTTTGCATTGTCGCTTCTAATTCACAACATTTATTAATCCAAGAATTAGGATATTCTAGAAGAGCCTTGATTTGAAAGGGGTTATTACTTCTTGATTTTGAATACTTTATTTGACCAAGAGATACCAATTTTTCAACTGTAATGGGAAACTTCCAATTCATAGAACTTCTTTGAGGCATAAGTGCCACTAGAGCTCTAGATCTATATAAATTTTCACCATCAATTTTTATTTCGCCTTTATCTGGAGTATTTTGTCCTTGCAATATCCTCAAAAGAGTTGATTTTCCGGCACCATTTGGACCTACTAGCGCTGTTAGAGTTCCAGGTTTAATCTCAACCGATACCTTATTTAAAGCTGGCTTACTTTTTTCTGTGTATGCAAATGTTAAATTTTCAGCGACTAAAGTAGCCATTAATTAATCTTCATGAAAAAAGTCACTTTACAAGCTTACCAATAATACAAGCTGCGTATTATTTTCATAACATTTGATACCTTTTCTTGTCAGGTGTAATGAAAATGATTATCATTTTTAAGTATTTAATAATTTTTTTATGTCAATTTTTAAAAGACTTTTATCAAATAAAACATGTTCAAGTAAGTCAATTATTAAAAATTCCGTAATCGCTGGAACGATTATATTTTCTGGTTTTGGGCAGGATGTAATGGCTAAAGGGAAGTCATACGTAGCAGTAGAACCACTAGTTTGTGATTTAGTTAAATCTATTGCTTTACCATCTGACGAAGTTACATGCTTAGTAGATAGAAAACAGGATGTTCATGACTTAAAGATCAATCCAAGACAAGCTCAATTACTAAATAGCGCAGACAAAGTATTCACTCTTGGCAAAGAAATGACTCCAAGTATGAGAAATTGGGAAAGTAAAAAGAATACTATTGTTGTAGGTGTTAGTGCAATAGACGTAGATGATCATTCTGATCATGAAGGTCACGATGACCATTCAGACCATGGCGGACATGACGATCATGCTGAACATTCAGCTAAGGTAGATGATCATTCTGATCATGGAGGTCATGATGATCATGCTGAGGGTGCTTTCGAATGGGCAGGTAAATTCCAGCTTTCTAAGGGTTCATACAAATGGTCATTTGAAAAAGTCGATGGCGAATATGCAGATCCTGCAATGAAGATGGTGATTCTCAAATCTAATGACATAGAAGGGTCTGAAGATTTAGCCAAAGAATTATTAGGATCTAAAGACTCAATAAGCAGAAAAAATGATGGAACTTTGATAGCAAGTAATAAAGCTTTTGTTCTTAACTTTGATCAAAGAAAAGAAAGTACTGTTTTTAACGTGGATATCAAAGAAGATGGTGAATATATATTTTTTACTGAACACATGCCTTTTGAGTTTGAAGCAACTCAACACTTTTTTAAAGACGTTTCAAATAGTGATGTAGAACCAATAGCACAAGTTCCAGACGAAGGAGAGGGGCATCACCATCATGACCATGGAGGTCTAGATCCACATGTATGGCATGATCCACATAACATCATAAAAATGGGAGATCTTATAAGCAAAAGTTTAAAGAAAGATATTTCAGTTTTTAATAGAGGTGACAGAAAACTAATTAATGAAAGATTCGAAAAAGCTGATTCTCTCTTAGAAGGCTTAGATAGTTGGATCGTCGAACAAGTAAGCTCTATTCCTGAGGAAAACAGAGTAATTGTCTCTAAACACAAAGCAATGGAATACTACGGGGATGCATTTGGTTTTGAAACCATTAGTTTACTTGACTTTCTTGGAGACTCCTCAAGCTTAAGGCCAGACAACATAAGTTCTACTTTAAAAATGTTAGATGAAGAGAAAGTTCAGGCGATATTTCCTGAACAAATTCCAGCATCTAAGTTATTAAGGAACTTAAGTAGACAAAGTTCAGTTCCTTTAGCTTCTAATCAAATATTCGTTGATGGATTGATGATGGATGGTAATACGGTTTCAGTAGCCGTTCACAACACTTGTACAATTGTTGATTCATTAGGTGGAAGCTGTGATAAAGAATCTGGCTCCAATCTTGAGTCTGAATGGTATAAACTTTCAGATTAAATTTTTCTAATAAAAACGGTTTTCATTTCTTATTATTACTATTATTAAACTATTGTTTATTTGGTAAAAATCAGTAAATGAGCATCAAAGATAAAGTTCCAGTTACTATTCTCACTGGATTTCTAGGTTCAGGGAAAACTACTTTACTTAATAGAATACTAAGTGAAGAGCACGGGAAAAGAATAGCCGTAATTGAGAATGAATACGGTGAAGTAGGGATAGATCAAGGGCTCGTAATTAATGCCGATGAAGAAGTGTTTGAGATGTCAAACGGGTGCATTTGTTGTACTGTTCGCGGTGATTTGATAAGAGTCCTTGGCAACCTTATGAAAAGAAGAGATAAGTTTGACTATGTTTTAGTAGAAACGACCGGATTAGCAGATCCTGGGCCAGTCGCGCAGACATTTTTCATGGATGAAGAAATTAGTTCTGAATTTACTCTTGATGGAATTGTAACTTTAGTTGATGCTGCTCATATTGATCAGCAGCTAGGAAGAAGTGATGAAAGTTCAGAACAAGTTGCGTTTGCAGATGTTCTTGTCCTTAATAAAACTGATTTAGTCTCTGATGATGCACTAGATACTCTTGAATCGAGATTGAGAGATATGAACCGAATGACTCGAATCATTAGAGCCGAGAATGCCCAAGTACCAATCGAAACAGTCCTAAATCTAAGTGCATTTGATCTAGATCAAATCCTTAAACGCAGACCAACATTTCTTGAACCAGAATATCCTTTTGAATGGACAGGTGTTTACGACCTTGCTGCAGGTAAATATGAATTAATGCTAGAAGAAGGTCCCGATCCAGAAATGTCATTAGTAGCTTTCGCTAATCAAAGTGAGAGTGAAGAAGAACTTAAAGATGGTGCTGAATCCTGCGTAAGACTTTATGCAGAAAAAGCTAAAAGCTTAGAACCTGGTAATATCATTCCATTTGGAGAACATATAAACCTTAAATTGGAGGATAAAGGAAATAAATCATTTATATTAAATATCGAAAAGGGATCAAAGATAGGTTTATATACACAGCACACTGCTGAAGAATTCAATATGAAAATCATTAAAAGTGAAGACAATAATTCAAAAGAGATCCCATTTAATATTGAAAGATTCTGGCAAGCCGAGCACGAGCACGATGATGAAGTAACGTCCATTGCAATTGAACGATTTGGAGATGTTGATCCAGAAAAACTTAATACTTGGTTGGGCAGACTTCTTTCTGAAAAAGGGGTGGATATATTTAGAACTAAAGGTTTCATTAGCTACTCAGGCAACCCACAGAGAATAGTTTTCCAAGGGGTACATATGTTATTTACAGCGCAACCTGATAAGGAATGGGGTAACGAACCTCGTAGAAACCAACTTGTTTTTATAGGTAGAAATTTGGACGAGAAAGAGATGAAAGAAGGTTTTGAAAAATGCCTGATATAGAATCATTTAGCCCAAGAGGCATGTTCCACGAGGGATGGACAGCTGAAGTTAATGATTATGCCATAGTTTGTGGTTGGGCTACTAAAGGAAAGTTATTCATTGTTGGGGATGTAGCAGGAGGTATTTTTGCCTTTGAAGGAGATACTGGGAAAATTATTTGGAAAAAAGAAAATACACACTCTGCTGGTCTATTAGCAATGTCCATTCATCCAGAAGGAGAGATTTTTGCAACTTCCGGTCAAGATGGAAATATTCAAATATATAATTGTCACGAAGGTAAAGTAATTAAAACTCTCGATCTTGGCAAGGCTTGGGTAGAGCATCTTAAGTGGTCAAATGATGGCTTATTTCTTGCAGCAGCTTCTTCAAAAAAAGTATATGTTTTTAATGAAATTGGGGAAGAAAAATGGGTATCAGATGATCATCCAAGCACAGTGAGTGCAATAAAATGGTCAAACAATAATGAGCTAGCTACAGCCTGCTACGGGAGAGTAACATTCTTTGACATAGTAAATAATAAAACGAATCAAAAGCTCGAGTGGCAAGGATCATTAGTCTCAATGGAATTAAGTCCTGATGGTGATATAGTCGCTTGCGGGAGTCAAGACAATTCAGTTCATTTTTGGAGAAGATCAACCGGAATGGATGCTGAAATGACAGGATACCCAGGGAAACCCAGTCACCTTTCTTTTGACGATAGTGGAAAATTACTGGCAACTAGTGGCAGTGAAAGAATTACAGTGTGGAGCTTTATAGGTGACGGTCCCGAGGGGACTATGCCTGGAGAGCTATGGCACCATACCGAACCTATTTCTAGCCTAGCCTTTTCAAATAAAGGCATGCTTGTAGCTTCCGGATCTAGAGATGGTTCTGTTGTCGCAAGTTTTCTAAAAAAAGACGGTAATGGTGACCCAGTTGGGGCTGCATTCGCAGGCGATTTAGTGGGTGCACTTTCGTGGAGACCTGATGATTGTGCACTAGCTGCAGTTAACGCAAAAGGTGTAGTAAATGTTTGGAAATTTAAAGTTCGTACTAATTCTTTTTGAAGGAATTTAAGCAGGAAAATAAAATAATTCAAACTACCAATAGTTAGCTTTTAAATGTCTTTCCATACAGATGACTTCACAGTCATTATCTATACCTTTTGGGTGAATATCGCAATATGAGAGACATTGAAAATATTCGTCTATAGGATTAGATTGATCAGCTTTAATAACTTCTTTCGAATGATTCATAAAAGAGTTCCTCAATTATTTAAAATCAAGATAATCGAATTAAATATCAAAGGAAATAAGCAAAACTTACTAAAAATATCTCAAAAAAATTAACGCGAATGATTACTACTCTCGGACATTTTTAATTAAAAAGCAATGCGTATAAAAACGGATTGTCTTTAGAGAAATATTTTCCTAATTTTATATTGTTGAGTTCTAGGAGGTCTTTCAAAATGATCGATAGCCTGCCTGAAATTTCGGAATAACCCGAACTAATTTAATTAACTGCTCCAATTATTTTTTATTAATGTCTAAGCTTCCTTCTTCTGCATCGTTTAGGTGCCCTTTAAGAAACAAGCTTAATTCTAGAGTTTTTGCCCCAGTTAAAGACAATTAGTTAATTTTGGTGAGAATTAGCTTAAAAGAAGTTAGCGACAAGGATCCATGATTTAGGTGCGTTAATAACTTCAGTAAAAAATATAAGTAAGAGATAAAAGAGGGTTTAAGTAAGCCCTCTTTTTTTTATAAGATGACTTTCTTCTAGTTTTATAGATAATGATTAAAACAATAAAATTTAAAAATGGTTCGATATTATTGCCCATATTGCAATCCTAAATATCAATTTCAAAAACAAACCTCAAAAGGGAATTTGATTTGTGGCTTGTGTGGAGAGGAACTTGTAAAAAAACCATTTATTAGGTTGAACCAGATAATCGCTTTAGTTGCTGCTTCATCATTACTTTTACCGTTGATATATACTTTTATTTTTTTAATTAAAAATCAATTAAATCCTCCTAATAAAAATTATCAAGCAAATGGTACTTTAATGATCATTATCAAAGAAATAATTTCATAAAACAATTTTAAAAATCTCGAATGGTCAACCTCTACATAATGATTTATTTAAACAAGAATTTTTACTCTCAATATTTAGTTGATCATCAATATTTTTTAATTTGTTTTTATTACTTATTACTTTAACTTTTTGCCCACAATGTTCTTTACAACCACCATTAAATAAATTATGTGCATATAAATTGGAACTATTCGTAAGTAATAAAAGAAAAATTATTTTAAAAATTTGAATAAAATAAGACTTCATTTTTATTATGATTTTCTCGGAATTAGTAAATAAATAATATCAGTTAATTCCAGGGAGTGTTTATAAGTCCCCAGATATCAAAGAAGAAAAATAAAACTGCAATAACAACAAGATCCCATGCTCTCTCCCTAAAAGCCCAAGGAGCAATAAAAACTTCTCCAAGTCCATGGAGTGCCGCCCCAATAGGTAAATGATCAAGGACAAGCAAACTGTGAGAGAGAATAAAAAGAAAGCTTGCGAAATATCTAAAAAAAACAAATTGCCAATTACTAGAATTCATACTTTTTTAGATTTTTAAAAAATATACTTCAATGATCAAAATAAAGAAATAGATCGAGTTAGGGGATGTTTTTTTTTGTAGCCATAAATACGAATAAAGATTTGAAGCTAAAGTAAAAGTTATTAAACCATGAAATATATGTTTTCAAGCTATCGTCCAAAAAATAGTTTTGATGAATACTTTAAAGATAACGTCAACTCTGCAAGAGAAATATTAATTCCACTTCTGTCCTCTTTAGATAATATGGGTCTTGAAGAGTTAAACAGGAATCATTCTGCAGCAAAAAAATTATTATTAAGACATGGTGCCACTTTCAGATTAAACGATACTGGTTTAAAAGGTACTGAGAGAATATTACCTTTTGATCCACTGCCAAGAATAATAAGTAAAGATGATTGGGTAACATTAGAAAAAGGCTTAAAACAAAGGCTTGAGGCAATTGATTTATTCCTAGACGATATTTATAATTCTCAAAATATAATTAATGATGGAATAATTCCAAGAGAGTTAATCGAGAGTTCAGAAGGTTGGAGACCTCAAATGATAGGTTTCAAACCTCCATTAAATAAATGGTGTCAAATTTCGGGACTTGATTTAATAAGAGACAGAAAAGGAGATTGGCATATTTTAGAAGATAATTTAAGGTGTCCTTCTGGGGTTGCTTATTTTTTAGAAAATAGATTAGTTATGAAAAATATTTTCCCTAATCTTTTTTCTGGAAGAATAGTAAAACCAATTGATGAATATCCATCATATCTTTTAAAAACCCTTCAAGAACTTGCTGTTTGGACAGACACTCCCAAAATAGTTCTACTAACTCCTGGAATTTTTAATAGTGCATATTTTGAACATAGTTATTTAGCGCAAGAAATGGGCATCCAATTAGTACAGGGTCATGACTTAATTTGTAATGATAATTATGTATATTTAAAAACTACCTCCGGTTTAAAGAGGGTAGATGTCATTTACAGAAGAATTGATGATGATTTTTTAGATCCTCTTAATTTTAGAAAAGATTCCTGCCTTGGTGTTAGCGGATTGCTTGATGTTTTCAAGGCTGGTCATGTTGCTTTAGCAAATGCCCCTGGGACTGGGATAGCAGATGACAAAATGATTTATTCTTTTGTTCCAAAAATGATTAAATATTATCTTGATGAAGAAATTATTATTAAAAATGTAGAAACATATATTTGTCATTACGAAAAGGATCGGGAATACGTTCTAGAAAATTTACCAAAACTTGTTGTTAAGTCTGTCGCTGAAGCTGGTGGATATGGAATGTTAATTGGACCTCACTCAACAAGAAGTGAAATAGAAGAATTTGCTAATAAAATTAGAAAAAATCCTAGAAATTTCGTAGCACAACCAACATTAGAATTATCTACTGTACCATCGTTATGTGATGGAGAACTATATCCATGCCATGTTGATTTAAGACCATATATCTTGAGAGGAAAAGATTCATGGGTTAGTCCTGGCGGGCTTACGAGGGTAGCATTAAAAAAAGGATCATTAGTCGTAAACTCTTCTCAAGGTGGAGGATGCAAAGATACATGGGTTGTAGGTAAATAATATGCTTTTAAGTCGTGTAGCAGAATCTCTTTATTGGATCAATCGTTATTTAGAACGAGCAGAAAATATATCTCGTTTTGTGGAAGTAAGTGAAGCAATGTCATTAGATTGTCCACCAGGAAGTGCAGAGCCTTGGCTCCCGTTAATTGATGCTTCAAGCGACAGAGAATCTTTTGATAAAAGATTCCCAGAAAAAAAGCCTGATGACGTTATAAATTTTTTAATAAGAGATCGTTTAAATCCAAACAGCATAATTTCTTGTATTCAATTAGCTAGAGAAAACGCACGACAAATAAGAGACGTGTTGACAACAGAAATGTGGGAGCAAATTAATATTTTATATTGGAATATGCAAGAAGGAGAAGCAATATGGAATAAGCCAAGACAAGAACAATTAAGTGAAATAAGGAGAGCATGTCAGCTTTTTTATGGAATTACAGATGCGACTTTAAGCAAAGACCTTGCTTGGAGATTTAGCATTCTTGGAAGATTAGTTGAGAGAGCTGATAAAACATCGAGAATTTTAGATGTTAAATATTATTTACTTCTACCCAGCCTAGATGAACTTGGAGGTGTTCTTGATGAGTTGCAATGGATTGCTCTTTTACGTTCCGCTGGAGCTTATCAAATGTTTAGGAAAGCAGAGCAAAATTCTATTAAGCCTGAATCAGTTGCAAGATTCCTTTTACTGGATCCAATTTTTCCGAGATCAATAAGATACTGTCTTGATGGGATAAGCAATACTCTTAAGATGATAGATAACTCTCCATCTCTGGAAAACCCTTCAGAATTAGAATGCATGAGAGGCTTGCTCAAAGCAAAGTGGAGTTATATCAGAATTGAAGATATAATTAATGATGGTTTACATGAGGCAATCGATTCATTGCAAATTGATTTGAATAAATTAAATGATCTCATTCAAGAAAAATACTTTATCAATTAATAAGTTTTTTAATGAGAATTAAATACATTCACAAACTTGAATATAAATATGAAGTACCTGTTCAATTAGGCGAGCATAGATTGTGTATAAAGCCAAGGTCAAATGGCTTCCAAAAACTAAAGAATTTTGAATTAAAAATAACCCCAGAACCAGAAATTATTTATCCATTACTTGCTGCCAGCGGAGAAGAGATTAATAGAATCAGATTCAATGGATTAACAGATAATTTAATTATTGAATCAATTAGCGAAGTTGAAACTATAAAACATCCAAACATTATTGATGGAGTTAAAAATAGAGATTTAACATTACCTTTTTGTAGAAGCATTATTAACAGAGATTTACAGGGAGCATTAGAGGGATGGATGCCTAATGGACAACATGATCCATCTGCCGTAGAACTTGCCCAAGAAGCCTTAGCAGGAAGCATTAATAACGCATTATCATTTACCTACCAGCTAATAGAGATTATTCAAGATCGGGTCAAATATACCAAAAGACATACAGGCCCAGCATGGCCGGCTAGTAGAACACTTAGAGAACGTATAGGTTCATGCAGAGATTTAGCAATGCTGATGGTTGAAGCTTGCAGGTCTATAGGTATCCCAAGCAGGTTTGTAAGTGGTTATCATTTTGAAGATCCGTTACCATCTGAGTTGGATTTACACGCTTGGGCCGAACTATATATTCCAGGTGCTGGTTGGAGAGGTTTTGATCCAAGCGGAAAAGGATTAATAGATGATAGATATTTAACATTGGTATCCTCTTCAAAATCTAATTTAACCTCTGTAATTACAGGAAACTTTATAGGAAAAAATAATTTAGAAAATACTTTATCCTGGGAAATCAAACCTCTTGAAATTAAATAAACACTAAATTTTTAAGCTTTTTAAATAACAAAAAAATATAAATAATAATATGTTTCTTTTTTAGTGTTAATTGATACGTTCTTGGATATATATATCTGTTTTTATTTGTTTAATATTTAAAGAAAATTGAACTCAAGTTTAGAAATTCCAGTTATCAAATCAAACAAATCGAAAATGTTTGAATTGATAAGTTATGAAAAATTTCGCGATACAAAAGATGTAAGATTTTTTGATATTAGTGTTAATGAATCAAACTATAGAGATCTAGTTATTCACAGTGGGCCTGCAGTTAGTCCTCCAGATGATGAAGAATTTAAGAATTGGCAATTTTACATACATCACAATCAAGAAGATAATCTATTAGCTATCTCTGGGGGTAGAACATTTTTTCTTGTCAATTTTGGTTGGGATTACCCTTTTTATAAAGTTAGATTAGAATCTTGCGGATATATTTTAAGGATACCTAGAGGAACTTTTCATAGATCGGTATCTGACGAAAATGGTTCCATCGTTTTAAATCAAGCCATTAGAGATGAAGGCGGTACAGTTGAATCTGAATTCAAGGTTACGAATAGCAAAGATAATAAAAAACTTTTAGATTGTATAACCAATCTAGAACCTAGGTTTAAAATTTATAGTGTTAAATAATTTTAAAAAGGGGTTCCAAATTTATATATCAATTTTAAAAATTATCTAATTGTTATAAAATAATGATATTCGAATTCTATAGTATGAAATTTTTCAGATTTATAAAATATCTTTTATGCATAACTTTTTCTTTCTTAGTTTTATCCTCTCCAGTTTTTGCTGGGGCAAATGTAGCTGTTAAGGGCGAGGGAGATGAAGTTCCAAGTTATGTAAGATCTAATATTACAGGATTTGATTTCCATGGAGAAGATCTTCATTTGTCATCTATAGCTGGAGCAGTGGCAAGAGATGCAGATTTTAGTGACGTTGATTTACATGGGACAACCTTAACCCTATCTGATTTAAAAGGTTCTAATTTAAATGGAATCGACCTGACAGATACTCTTTCTGATCGAGTTAATTTCCAAAAAACAGATCTTAGAAATGCTGTTTTAATAAATATGATCGCATCAGGTAGCAGTTTTGCAGGAGCTCAAATAGAAGGAGCAGATTTTTCTTACGCTATTCTTGACAGCGAAGATCAAAGAAATCTTTGTGAAATTGCTGATGGGATCAATCCAACAACAGGAGTTTCAACCAGAGAAAGTCTTGAGTGTAGTTAGAACAAAAACTATAAGTAAACTTTTTATAAATAAACTTTCTTACCATTATTAAATTTATAAATCCTTTGTTCATCATCTTGAAATATCATTTCACCATTTAATTTGGATTTCTTAAATTTTGAAAGCCTTGCTCTGTGAATATTAGATTTCCTATTAATATTTTCTTCATTATCATAACTCCCAATATAAATATTTATATTAGGGTTTGAAAAGGTTTTTTCTTCCTCTCTTAAAAAAATTCTTTCAATATTTGTTTGCGTGCTTTGAAGTTTATTTTTAAATTTATTTAATTTCAAGTTCTTTGGTTTTTTATATTTAACTTTTTTGTAGACAAAAAAAATAACTCCTAAAATTAGAAAAAATAAAAATATATTCATTAACTATTTAATTTTTATTTTAATATCTACTCCTAAGTTACTTTTAGTAGTTAATATTTCTTTTCTTAAGATTCCATAAGTAAAAATTCTAGATAAAGTTTTCAAAGATTTAAAAACCAAAAAAACAATAAATAAAAAGAAAACAATAATGTTCTCTACAAGAATATTTTTATTTTTATTATCTGGATTGCTCATGTAAGTGTTAATTCAATTCTTTTTCATCATTATTTGCATATGGTCCGAAAAATTCACTAGCGTCTCTTCCCATTACTTTAGCAAGATTTAAACTTTTATCTATATCCCATTTAGATGCCATTCCATAAAGAATACCCGCGGCAAAAGAATCACCACATCCATAAGAATCAACCTTTAATTTTTTGTTTTTATGAGCCTTATATCTTCCTCCTGGGAATATTATGCCTCCCTTCTCTCCCTCAGTTTTAACAGTATATTTCGGTTTTAACGATAATTCAGAAAAAGAAAAAACTTCTCCGGGATCAAGATTACTGCCTATTAATCCATCTAAAAGAACATTTGAATTATTAATTGTATTTAATCCTACCCTTGGTGTTGTACACAGTATTGAAGCTGATCTGGCCATTTTAAAAATCTCTGAATCAGATGCAGTAATAAAAATTCCGTCCATTTTTTTTAAAATGTTCCATTCTAAATTGTCTTTATGAGTTGGAGCTAACCTTTCTCCAATAACTGTTATTGCTCTTTCACCTTGAGAGTCAATTAAACTAAATCCTCTTCTAGTTGGTTTATCACGCCAAGCTACATGCAACTTAATTCCCATATTTGAAAGAATCTTGAAACACTTATCTCCATAATCATCATTACCTAATGACGTAAAAAAATGAATTTGGTTTAAAGTTAAATCAGAAAGTATTTTCGCGATAATAGATCCACCACCAGCTGGATACTCAAGGGACTTTTCAGAATGTGAAATAACTCCGGGTTTTGGTAATTGATCAACCTTTAAAAAATTTATCCACTCAACATGACCAATAACGGCAAAATTTAAATTTCCTTTTTTAAATTTATAGTCTTCAACTTTATTATTCTTGTCAACAATCATAAGCTTTTAAATACTATTATTAAAAGAAATATTTTTGACAAGTGAATTCATTTAACATTTTAAAAGATAATAAACAGATACTATCTTTTCTTTACCTTTTTCTATCAATTTTGGGAGCTGTTCTGCCAATGTTGGCAAATTTCGAATTTGCTAGGGAATATGGAAACAGCTTTGATATAAATAACTTCATTTCTTTAGCGAATGCAAACCCTGCAGCTCAGTCAATTTCTAGAGACTTATTAGTAGGTGCAAGCGCTATTTTTATATGGATAGTAAATGAATCAAAAAAACTAAACATGAAGAATATGTGGGTTGTATACATTGGAACTTTTCTTATAGCCTTCGCATTCTCTGCACCTTTTTTCTTATTTCTTAGAGAGAGAAGAATTATTGAATTAGAAAAGATTAATTAAAATAATCTCTTAAATAGAATTGTAAAGGCAATAAAGCAACAACAAGAAATTGAAAGCCAGATTATTGAAGCATAACCAAATAGATCTAATATGCGTCCTGAAATAAATGGTCCAAAAAAATAACCCATAGCGAAGCATTGTGATAATAGAGCAAGTGCAAAACCTTTTTTATTTGAAGGAGCTATTCTGAAAACGACATCTGTTGATGTTGGAAGAAATGAAGCAGTCCCTAAACTTACTAAAATCAATGCCAAAGAAATTAAATAAAACGCTGGGATATTTAAATAACTAGAAATAAATAATAAAAATGAAGCGAAAGAGAAATTTATTAAACTAAATTTCAAGCCAAATAATCTTTCTTTCTTAGATATCCAAGAACCGACAGGCCATTGTAAAAACAACAATAAAATTAACTGAATAGAAATTATAAGACTAATAATTTCTTTGCTTAATGCATTACGATATACTCCACCTTTAACAAGATCCAGAGGCAAAGTTACTTGTATCAAGGCTAAAGAGGTAGTTATCAATAAAATAGATAAAATTATAATTGTTGAATTTTTATTCCATTTCAATTGTCCCTGATTAATTGGATCTACTAATTTTTTTTGAAAATTTTCTAAGTTTCTTTTTATAGACGAACTTTTTCTAGATATTAAATACGTGATAACTAACATGCAAAATATATCATTTATAAATATTGATTTAGAATACAAAAAATTCGTCATATAACCCCCTAAGAATACCCCTAGAAATATTCCTAAAGCCTCAGAACTTCTAACAAGGGCATAAGCTTTACGTGTTTCGATAGGATGACAAAAATAGGGCACGCCAAACTCGGCAGCAGGCCAATATATTCCTGCAGCAGCCCCAACAAGTGATTGTCCAATTATGTACAAAAAAGTATCTCTTGAAAAAAAGAGGCATAAGCTAGCGGCAATACTTAGTATTGAAGAAGTAATTATCGGAAATTGTATTTTTCCCGTTTTATTAAGATAATTACCTGTAAAGAGTCTTGTTACGGTTCCAATTATTGCTGAAATGGTAAATCCCAGGCCAATATCTGTCGCCGATAATCCTAGGTTATTAAAAATAAGTGATGTTAAATAAATAACACCTCCTGCTCCAAATGCAGCGAAAAATCTTATCTTGGTTATTAACCTCAAATGATAAGGAAATTGAATCCACCAATTTTTGCTAATTTGTAAACTATTTGGACTAATCACTAGTGAAATACATTTTTATAATTTTTTTTAGTTTTTGTGGTTTATTTTTAAATAATGGTTTAAAGGCTGCTGAAAAGATAAATATTAAGTTCGAAGAGATGGAAATCCCTCTTACTATAGAACAATTATCAAAATTAGAAAAATACAAAGATAATTCAACAGAATTAATAGATTGGTTAAAAAAAAATGGTTTTATAAGAGTTTTTGAATTATCAAAATTTTTAGAATTTCCAGTTTTCAAAGAAGAGGGATTAAATAGAGAAATATTAAGAAGTTGGATAGGGCGTAAAATTCTTACAGAATTAAGCAAAAGCATTAAAGTTCCAAATGACAATAATGGAACAGAAATATATAACACTATAGAAAATTTATTAGATCAAAAAAAAGAAGTTTCAACTTTAGACATCATAAAGGCATTACCATCAGAAGAAATTTCACTGGATATTGATAATCTAATTTTAATAATTTCATCTTGGAAAAATGAATTATCAATGCAACAAGAACTTTTGTCCAAATTAAATCAACTTGAAAGAACTAAACAAAATGCCTTTAAAAATACTGAAAAAAAATCAACTAAAGATCTAATAAAAATTGAAAAAAAAATTTATGCTCCTCACCGAGTGAAACCTTTTGAAATTGAAATATGGAAAAGCAATAAAACAAATTTTGATAAAGAATTGATAATATTTATGCCAGGACTTGGAGGCGAAATTAATAATTTCAAATGGATTGGTAACGAATTGGCCAGAAGAGGCTGGCCAATATTATTCATAGATCATAGAGGGAGTAATTTAGAATCATTCATAGAAGTACTCGATGGTAAGGAAACAATACCAGGAAGTGCAGACTTTTACTTATATAGAATTAAAGATTTAGATGCTGTATTGAAAGCTCATGAAAATGGAGAATTTGGTTTACCTAATAATTCTTATATTTTAATGGGGCATTCACTTGGTGCTTTAATAGCACTTTTATATGAAGGCAAGAAACCTACTGATCAACTAGAGGAAAAATGTGATTCGGCATTAAAAGACTTTGCGGTAACAAATTTATCAAAATTACTTCAATGTCAGTTGAGTGAAATACCATTCCCTAAGAAAAACAACTCTAATAAGGCCAGTGCGATTATAGGTTTTAATTCATTTGGAAGTTTAGTATGGCCAAAAGAAAATAGTACAGGCATTAAAGCACCAACTCTTCTAATAGGTGGTACTTATGACCTTATTACACCGTTAATCAATGAACAATTTAGAGTTTTTTATGCTTTAAATAATCCATCAAATAGATTTCTAATTATTGAAGGAGCAAGTCATTTCTCTCCAATAAGAATTAATAAAAGCTATGAAGAAAATAATGATCTCTTCAAAATAAGTGAATCTTTTATTGGTTCAGAGCCAATATTAGTACAAGATTTATCTACTAAATTTATAGTTGAATTTTTAAAAAATATTAAAGACCAAAAGATCCCTAATGTAGTTAAAAACCAAAGAGATTTTGGACTTGATTTCCATCTTTTAGATCTTGAAACGATAAAAGAAATTTCTGAAAATTAGTACTCTATTCGTGGATCTAAATATGCGATTAAAATATCCACGAAGAGATTTAGAGAGACTATAAGCATAGAGGTAAAAATTACAATTCCTTGAACCAAGGTATAGTCTCTTTGAGAAATAGCTTCATGTAATCTTAAAGCTATACCTGGCCATGAAAAAGTCACCTCGAACAACAGTGCACCTCCTGCTAAAGAGGCCATAGTTAAGCCAGAAATAGTGACAATTGGCAGTAGAGCATTAGGCAATGCATGGTTTAAAAATATTTTTTTCCTCGATATTCCTCTACATATAGCAGCATTTACATAATCACTTTTTAATGTCTTATCAAAATTTACTCTTAATGAGCGGCTGAATATACCACTTAATAAAAAGCCAAGGGTAATAGAAGGGAGTGCGAGATGATAAAGACTATCTTTCAAGGCAATAATATTATTTGAAATAATACTATCTAAAACTAGAAAACCTGTAATTTGGGGTTGTTGCTGAAATATCGGAAATCTCCCTCCAATTGGGGAAATGTTAAAAAATACAGAAAATAATAATTGCGCTAACATTGCACCCCAAAAAGGAGGGATCGCATATGTAGCAATTCCTAATATTCTCGCAATATAATCAGTCTTTTTCCCTCTATTTCTTAAGCCAATTAATCCCAATGGGAATCCTATTAGTATGGCACTTAATATTGAAAAGAATCCAAGCTCAAGACTTGCAGGCAATGACTTTATAATAATATTAAAGACCGGCTCTTGGGTACTAAGAGATTGGCCAAAATCTAAGTTCAATATATTTTTAATATATGAAAAATATTGATTTATTAAAGGTTGATTTAGCCCCAATTTATTTCTTAGAAATTCCCTAGAAACCTCATCTGCACCAGATCCAAGTATGGCATCGACAGGATCGCCGGGAGCAACTCTTAATAAAATAAAAACTAATGAAGAAATTATCCATAACATTATCGGTATTAATGAAATTTTTAATAAGGAATAATTTAGGAGTTTATTGAAATTTCTACTCATTAATTAACTCAAGATCACTCAATGAAATTATTCCTGCGCCATTAAAAATAGGTTTTGATATTTTATTTTGTGACCATGCTTTTTGAGAGGAGATCCAAATAGGAATATAAGGTATTGAACTTGCTGCTATTTTTTCAATTTCAACAAGTTTTTCTAATCTTTTAATTCCACTTATTTTTTCACTCTCAAGAAATAAACTTTCCACTTTATTAGATCCCCAAAAACTACCGCTGTAAACTGATTCTCCTTTTTTACATATGCCATCAACTATTTCATTACAACTTAAAAGAGGGGTAAGATAAGCCTCTGGATCTGAATAAGCCCCAGTCCAATCGAGAAGAACTGCCGTATAAATTCCTAAACTTAGATTCTTATAAACTGTTGTAGATTCAACCCCATTGAGTTCAATATCAATACAATCTTTCAAATAATTTTTAATTTCTTCTTGCCATGTTAGAGCAATAAGCTTGTCAGCTGGTACATTCGATCTATAAGTAAGGGGTATTTTAAGAATATTTCCATTGCAATAATTTTCTTTTTGCAATAACTTTCTCGCTTCTAAATAATCATATTTAGGCCACAGTTCTTGATTATCTTTTTTTAATATCGGAGGAATAATTGATCTAGATGGCTTCCTTAATCCATAACTTACTTTCTCACTAATCAATTTTCTATTAAGACTTTTTGCCAAAGCCAGTCTTAAATTAAGATTACTTAAGGGATAAGAACTAGTTTTGAGGCTTATAAAACTTAATTCAGTGAAAGGGCTATTACCTTCATTAAACTGTTTATTTTTGCTTAAATCATTTAAACTTTTTCTCTGACTATCATCAATTGAATTTGATAAAAGCACGTCAATTTGTTTACTTTTTAAAGCCCCAAAAAGAGAGGACGAATTTGAATATCCCACAAAATTAAGACCGTTATTTAAAGGCTTTTCACCCCAATAATTCAAATATGGATCAATTGATTGAACTTCATTAGAAAAACTGGTCAGCACATACTTGCCGGTACCAACAAATTTTTCATTTAGAAACTTATCAGAATATTGTTTGTAAAATGTAGGAGATATTGGAGTTAAATTTACTGATGTGAGTAAACCATTTAAAGAACTTGATGGTTTATTCAAATTTATTATGACTGAATATTCACTTGGCGTTTCTATTGATTTAATCTTATTTCCTAAAATATAGTTCATCGTTCCAATTCTTTTGAATCTATCAAAGGTAAACTTCATAGCATTTGAGTTAAATGGAGTTCCATCGTGAAAAAAAACATTCTTTCTTAAATTGATTGTTATTTGAAGTCTATCCTTTGAAATAACTGGCATCCCCGAGGCCAATTCAGGTATTAATTCTCCGTTAGAATTTAATTCATATAATGTGTCTCCAAGAGAACTGATTAATTGAATTGCTTTAAGAGTATTTGCTCTAGCTGGATCTAAAGATTCAATTTTTCCAGAACTTGCTACTATGATTTTTTTAGATATTCTTTTTGAGCCGCAAGAATTCTGTAAAAAAGAAATTAAAATTATAAATATTGATAAAACAATTTTTTTTTTCATATTTCCTTAGTTCTTAATTATCCTGAAGAATTATTTGAGCAGAAAATTTGTAAGGTTATTTCACTAATTTCTAAAGCAAATGTTTTTTTAGAATTACAAGCAAAAGGCCACTCTCTCACCCAACAAATTTCATTACCTCTATTTAAACCAATTACTTGAAAAGTCTTATTGCTATTTTTAATTTTTACACAAGCACCTTTATATAGGTTTTCAGAAAAAACTAAATTATCTTCATTATTATTATCTAATAGTTTTGAATGAATCATTAAGGTGCTAAAACCAAACACTTACTTTCTTCGGTTTACCAAGCTATAAGGAAATTTGCAAACTATTTTTTTAAATACAACTTAATTGACTTGCAATAATATTGACTTCATTTAGCGAATTTATTTCATCTTTCGATCTCTCAAAATCTCCATTATTCACCTCATGAGTAATAACGACAATTTCAGCTTTGTCCTCACTAGCATCAAGTTGAACAATTGATTCGATTGATACATTATTCTTTCCAAAAATATCTCCAATCTTTCCTATGACACCTGGACTATCAAGACAAATAATTCTAAGGTAATTTTTTTTATTTATTTGTGAAGAATTTATTATATGGCAGTTTCTCCAGAAATCAAAAGATAATAATGGATCGATTGAATTATTATTTTTTACTGAGGCAGCATGCAGATTTAATATATCTGATACTACTGATGCTGCAGTTGGGCCACTCCCTGCACCTGGACCATATAACATTATTTCTCCAAGAGGATCAGCCTCAATCAATAAGGCATTATTAACTCCCTTAACTGTTGACAATGGATGAGATTTTGGAATCAAAGAAGGTCCTACCCAAATATTTAAAGCGAGTGAATCATTACTATTAATTTGTCCCCTTTCGGAGAGCGCTAAAAGTTTTATTTCAAACCCTAATTTATTGGCATATTCGATATCCTTAAGATTAATTTTACTAATGCCCTCAGAATGAATCTCCTCTCTTTTAATTTTCCCTCCAAATGCAAGTTCACTAAGAATTGAAATCTTATCAGCTGCATCATGGCCCTCAACATCTGCAGTTGGATCAAATTCTGCATACCCAAGGCTTTGTGCCAGCTTTAAGGTCTCCTTGTAATCAGCTTTTTCATTTGTCATCTTTGAAAGAATAAAATTTGTTGTGCCATTTATTATCCCAACCATTTTTTTTACGCTATTACTTTTTAATGATCTTTTTAAGGGTTCGATTATAGGAATCCCCCCGCAAACTGCCGCCTCTGACAATATATAAACTCCTTCTTTGGATGCAGTTTTATATATTTCTTCTCCATATCTTGCCATAACTGCTTTATTTGCTGTAACAACAGATTTACCTAATTTTAATGATTTCAGAATAATATCTTTCGCCAAATCAATCCCACCCATTACTTCAACAATTACATCGATAGAGGGGTCATTAATTAATTTAAATGGATCATCAGTTAATAAATTATTATCTAGCTCAATATCCCGTTTTTTGTTGAGATCTTTTACTGCTATTTTTGCAACTTCTATTTCTTTTAGAATTGGATGTGAATCAACTTCAGAATTTAATATTTTATAAATCCCTGAACCTACAGTTCCAAAACCTACAATCCCAATTTTGCATTTTCTCATTTTTTATTTCTTTTAACTTTGAGTTTAATTTTATATTATTAGGCCTACAAAAATTCATTTGCTTGAGACTGCATTTTCAATAAAATGTTTAAAAAACCATTTGATCGTGAAGGAGTTAAGCTTGCTTTCAAACCAGTATCTTCTATAAATTTCTTATCTATTTCAACAACTTCATTTGGTGTTAACTCATTCAATCCACTTATTAGAAAGGCCAACAAACCCTTTGTTATAAGAGCATCAGAGTATCCTTCCCAAAATAATTTACCAGCTTTAATAGTTGCTTTAACAAAAACTTCTGAAACACATCCCTTAACTTTATTTTCTTCAACAAGGATTTCACTATGTGGTTCTTTCAATTTTTTGCCTAACCACAAAATGTATTCATATTTTCTTTTTGGATCTTCTGATTTCTTCAGCTTTTCTACTAATTTTGATAAATTATTGTATTTTTCCTGATTTTCCATTTTAAAAAACTATAAATTAATCACTTTATGAATCTTTTATTATACAAATATTTCTTTTTCTGTGATAAAGCCCGATAAAGGAATATCCCATTCAGCTCTGGTCAATGGAATCGTACTTACACAATTAGAAGTTAATACTCCAATGCATGGAACATTTCTCCAATCATTATCTCTCCTTAATTTATCAAAATAACCACCTCCATAACCTAATCTTGTTAAATTTTTATCAACGGAAAGACATGGTACAAATATCATGCTTATCTGCGAATGACTTAAAGGGGAAGAATTATTGGGACTTAGTATTCCCTCAGAATCTTTGGTAAGAGGTTTTTCGTCCCATGGATAAAATAACAAATCTTTTTCATCTTTACATCTAGGCAAAGCTAAAGTAAATTTTTTCTTGAGACCTCTTATATCAACTTCATTTTTTAGAGGCCAATATATGGCTATGTAACCAATATTTTTATATCCATTAACAATTGAATCAATATATAATCTTACATTCTTTTCTACATTTTCTCTTTGATTAAGAGACATCCCATCTCTTAGTTTTCTAAACGTATCCCTCTCCAATTTCTTATTTTCAAAGATCGTCATATTAAATTTTCAGTTAAAACCATCTTCATTTAGTTTTGTAAGTGCTATAGCCAATGCATCTGCTGAATCATCAGGTTTTGGAGGTTTGTTAAGGTCTAAGTTATACATAACAGCATCAAGAATATCTTTCTTAGATGCCTTTCCAGACCCAGCAATTGTTAATTTTATGTGAGCAGGTGAATACTCACTAACGTGAATTTTTTTTGAGGCCAATACCATCATAATCACGCCTCTAGCCTGCACCACACTAATGGTAGTGCTTGACCTGTAAAAGAAAAATTTTTCTACTGCCGCTGCAGTTGGGTTCCAATGATTTATTAATTCATTAAGATCTTGGAATATCTCATAAAGTCTTTCTTCTTCTTTTTTATCTTTACCTGTCTCAATAACGCCGCAATCTAATAATATCTTTCTTTCATTTTTTATCTCAATTATTCCATAACCAACTCTAGCTAATCCAGGGTCAATCCCAATTATTCTCACTGTTATTAAGCTTCAGCAGACAATTGAAATTTTGAAAGATTTTCTTTTTCATCTAAATCAAATACTTTACAAAAAGCTTGAATAACTCTTTCACCTGAATCAACTTGTTCTAAGGGATCTTTTCTAAGTCTATGTCTTAAAGAACAAGAAATAACCCTTGCTATGTCATCTTCTTGCACTTCAGTTCTGCCCTCAAATGCTGCAATTGCTCTTGCAGACCTATTTGTAACAATATCTCCACGTAAACCATCCACATCTAGTTCTCCGCAAATTGCAGAAATATTCAATCTTAGGTCATCGTCCATTTTAACAGAATTTAATATTTCTTGTGCTTTAATTACTTTTTGTTGAAGTTCATCTTGTTGTTTCTCAACACTCAATGAAAACTCATCAGGATTATCGTCGAAAGAAGTTCTTTGATCAACTACTTGAACTCTTAATTCGGCATCTCTAACAGTCTTAACTTCAACACTCATTCCAAATCTGTCCAATAATTGAGGCCTTAATTCACCTTCTTCTGGATTTCCTGAACCAATAAGGACAAACCTCGCAGGATGTCGGACTGAGACCCCCTCCCTTTCAACTGTATTCCATCCGGAGGCGGCCGAATCTAAAAGTACATCAACTAAATGATCATCAAGTAAATTCACTTCATCAACGTATAGTAAACCCCTATTGGCTTTTGCTAATAGACCGGGTTCGAATGCCTTAACACCTTCGCTCAAAGCCTTCTCTATATCAATGGTTCCACAAAGCCTGTCTTCAGTAGCCCCTAAAGGCAAGTCAACCATAGGTACTTGTTTTTGAATACCCTCTAGATTTTCTCCTTGAGTAATTTTTTCCAAAACTTCTTTACTTTGTAAATCAGGATCGACTAGTGAACTATTATATGGATCGTCTTTAACAACATCGATTGCAGGCAACAAATCAGCTAAGGCTCTGATTGTAGTAGACTTTCCAGTCCCTCTATCACCCATTATCATTACTCCACCAATTCTTGGATCAATAACATTTAACAAGAGAGCCAATTTCATTTCTTCTTGACCAATTACTGCGGTAAAAGGAAAAACTCTTCTTTTCTTTGTTGTAGGCACAGTTTTAGTTTTCTTAAATATTCAAATAATCAATAGATGTTACTTCAGAAAATGTTTTTAGTAAATATCCATATCAAATTAAAACAAGAAGTGAATAGTAATTAATCAAGTTTATACTTACTTATTTTTTTTTGAATTGTTCAAAAACCAGTTTATTTGATGGACAATTCCTCTTAAAACATTTATTTCGTGCATTGATGTATTTGCCCTCAAAATAAAATTCTTAAATTTACTGATTTTTGCCTTGGAGGTATGTTTTAAAAGATATCCAACTCGCAAAAGCATTTCTTCTATCTCCACAAATGTATCATGTATTTCTTTCGATGATGCTAAGTTAAAAACTTTTAATTCATTTTTTAAATTCTTCTTAGAAGACTTATTTAATTCATACAAAACTATTGAAACAGCGTGAGAAAGATTTAATGAAGGATTATTCTCAGAAGTTGGAATATTAAAAGTTTTATTTGCTAAAAGCAATTCACTGTTAGTTAAACCTCTATCTTCTCTTCCGAATATAATTGCTAAATTATTAATCTTCTTAAAAGATAAAGTCCAATCAAATATATCTTCAGAAGATACAAAAAATGAATCTTTATTTACATCAATCCTTCCACAAGATGCTAGAACCAAATCACAATCAAAAATTGCTTTTTGAAGATCATCAAAAACCATACAATGTTTAAGAAATTTTTGACCTTTAAGAGCCATTTTTTTTGCTTCTAAAGAAAATATGTCGCATTTAGGAGAAACAATTCTTAATTCATCAACTTCAAAATTACTGCATAATCTAGCAACGCTTCCTACATTTAAAGGGCCATTTGGTTCAACTAAAATTACCTTTAAATTAGAAAAATTTTTTCTCAAAATCATTCAAGGCTATGAAGATATTTTAATAAATTGGACATATTTACAGGATCAATTTCAAAACTTGGCATAGGAGGAGTCAATCCTCCAGTAACTTGTTTTATTATCTCTTTATCATTAAGACGTTGAGTTATTGAGTGTAAGTCTGGCCCCACTAATCCTCTTGCTGTAATTCCATGACATCCAACACAATTTATCTTAAAAAGAGCATCTCCTTCCTCGGCAGAGCCATTAAGTTCAAGAGTCTCAATAATATATTTGTTATTTTCATGATGATTTATGAGAAATATTGAAAAACAAATAAATAAAACTCCAAATACAACAAAAACAATTTTTAAGAATTCTCTCTTAAAGTCTCTTTCTGCTGCAGTTGATGAAGATGTTGACACAAAAAATAGTCTCTATGTAACAATTGTGAGTAAGAAATTCAAAAAAGGCAAAAAATGATCGAGCCTCTTCTATGTGGAATTGTTTTAGGTTTAGTTCCAATAACTCTTCTTGGATTATTCGTTAGTGCATGGAATCAATACAGAAGAGGCTCAGGGATGCTGGACATTGATTAAAAATGTTAATCTTGACTGTCCATAATTCCTTACATCTATAGTTTCCCACAAAGTACTTTTTTTAATAAATAGATTTGGAGAATGTTCACAAATAACTGTTGAATTTTTTTTTAAAAGATTACATTTAAATATTTGATTTAAAACTAATTCATGGAAATCCACATCGTATGGAGGATCTAGATAAACAAAATCAAATTTTAATTTGTTAAAGTCCATATTCCTAGATGATAAGTTTCTCTCATAATTAGGTTTTGTCCATTTCAAAACGTCTTTACATATAACTTCTATATCATTTCTCCTATTCTCTACATTCTCCAACGAGAGTAAATTTTCTATGCAAATTTTTGAGTTGATTTTGTTTTTTTCAATTGCAATTATTTTGCTTGCCCCATGATTATAGGCTTCACAAGAAATGGCCCCTGTTCCACTAAATAAATCTAACCAGTTACTATTTTCAACCCTTCTGTTCAATATATTGAATATGGCCTCTCTCACTCTCAAAGTTGTAGGTCTGGTATAAGAATTATTTGGACTTTGGAGTTTTTTACCACCTATTAATCTTAAGTTAGTCTTCATTCCTAAACATCTCTTATTGAATATTACTCAACCATCTTCTCAAAAGTTTTTCGCCGGTTTTTCCAGATTTTTCTGGATGAAATTGACAGGCCAATAAATTATCATTCTCAATCATTGCAGTTAATTTTTCAGAGCCATAATCAACCTGAGCTGCAATAATATTTAAGTCATCTGGGATTGCATGATAGGAATGTACAAAATAGACCCAATTATTTAATTCTTCTAACTCTAATAATGTATTTGGTTTAGTAGGTAAAAGTTGGCACCAACCCATGTGTGGGATTCTTTGGTTAACAATTGTGGGTATTTTTTGTATTTTTCCTTTTAAAATCCCTAGCCCTTGAACTTTTCCTTCATCACTAGATTCAAAAAGGAGTTGGAGACCTAAACATATCCCAAAAAAGGACTTCCCACTTTTAATCCAATTTTTCAAATCAGTAATCAAATCAGTGTTTATGAGATTATTCATTGCTGGATCAAATGATCCAACCCCAGGAAGTATTATCGCCTTACAAAGCTTCGAATCATTAAAGTTTTTAATCAATATAATTTCTTCTCCAAGACTTTCTAGAGATTTTGTTACAGAATGAATATTACCCATTCCATAGTCTATTAGTCCAATTTTATGCAAAGCTTTTAAATTTATAAATGCTTAGTTAAAGTGCTAGAAAGAGTTGCTTTTGGCACAGCACCAACAACTGTATCAACCTTTTGACCACCCTTAAAAATCATTAATGTAGGAATACTTCTAATTCCGTATTGACTGGCTACATTTGGATTCTCATCCGTGTTTAATTTAAAAACTTTAATTTTCCCTTCAAAGTCCTTTGAAATTTCTTCTACAACTGGAGCGACCATCCTACATGGACCGCACCATGGTGCCCAAAAATCAACCAATACTGGTAGATCACTTTGCAGTACATCCTTGTCAAATGAAGAATCAGTTACGGCTGGAGCTGATGACATAATTTAAGTATTCCCTTTTTGAAAATTTAGCAGGCAAATCTTTTAAGTGATGATTTCATTACAGATAAAATAATATAAGTAACAAAATATCTAAAAAAGCCCGATTAATCGGGCGATTTAGTGTGTGAGGAGTATGGGGTTTCCCCCATCATTTCATAATAACTCCTAATTAGAAAATTTTTCAATTTAATACTTAATTCACTAAGGTTTTATAATTTTGTTCTAGATGAACTACTTACCCATCCCAAGCTGCTGAGCTTTTTGATAAACCTTACCCTCTGTGAGAAGCGATGGTGCGATAACTATTTCAACTTCTTGCATTTCTTTAATATTTTTTGCACCAAGAGTACTCATTGAGGTTCTAATGGCTCCTAATAAATTATGTGTCCCATCATCAAGTAAGGCAGGGCCTTTAATTATTCTTTCTAAGGAGCCTGTAGAACCAACTTCAATTCTTGTGCCCCTTGGCAATACTGGACTTGGAGTAGCCATACCCCAATGAAATCCTTTACCTGGAGCGTCTGAGGATTTAGCTATTGGGGATCCAATCATTACAGAATCTGCTCCACATGCTAAACATTTGCAGATATCTCCGCCCGTTACAATTCCTCCATCACCAATAATAGGAATATAACGACCACTTTCTTTAAAGTAATCATTTCTTGCCGCACTACAATCAGCAATTGCAGTTGCTTGAGGGATTCCAATTCCCAATACTCCTCTTGATGTACATGCCGCTCCGGGTCCTATCCCAACCATTAGTCCTGCAACTCCAGCATTCATAAGAAGTTTTGCAACTTTGTAAGTAACACAATTTCCAGCTACAACTGGGACATTCATAGATTGGCAGAGATTTTTAATATTTAAGGTTTCCTTACCTTCCATACCTAGATGTTCAGTTGAAACAACTGTTCCTTGAAGAAAAAATAAATCTATTTTGGAATTATTAAGTGTTTCTTTAAACTTAATAGCAGCTTGAGGTGTCCCACTAAAAGCAGCGATACCTCCTCTTTCTTTGACCTCATTTATTCTTTGTAAAATCAATTCCTCCTTGACGGGTTCACTATATATTTTCTGCATTAACGGAACGAACTCATTCTTCCCGACAGATGCTATTTGGTTCAATATTTCATCAGGATTTTCATATCTTGTTTGTATACCCTCCATATTAATTACCCCTATGGAACCTAATTTTGTGAGTTCTACAGCCGTATTGACATCGACAACACTGTCCATGGCACTAGCTACGATCGGAACTTCTCTTTTAAAATCACCTATTGACCAAGAAGGATCAGTCAAATCGTAATCAAGTGTTCTATTACCCGGGACTAAAGCTATTTCATCAATGCCATAAGCCCTTCTGACTTTTTTATTTAAACCAAGTTCAATATTCACGGAATTTTTCTCTTTATTTTGAATAAATTAACAACTAAAGGGGTAATAAGCCAAGGTTTATTCAAAAACAACAGGTTTTATTTTGATTTGTGTGTAAATGTGAGTATTTGGGAATTAAATAAATATTTTTTTTTATTCATTATGACAATGAGCGATTATTATTAAAAAAAGGATTTTTATATGTCTGATATTTTAGATTCTGATAACTCAGGATTAAGCGAAGATAACGACCGAATTATTCAGACTGACCTAAGAAACGAGATGTCTCGCTCATACCTTGAGTATGCAATGAGCGTTATAGTCGGTCGTGCTCTTCCGGATGCGAGAGATGGATTAAAACCTGTTCATAGAAGAATTCTTTATGCAATGTATGAACTTGGTTTAACTAGCGGTAGACCATACAGAAAATGTGCAAGAGTTGTTGGAGAAGTACTAGGTAAGTATCACCCTCATGGCGATACTGCTGTTTATGATGCTTTGGTTAGGATGGCTCAGGATTTCTCTATGAGAATGCCTCTCATAGATGGCCATGGAAACTTTGGTTCTGTTGATAATGACCCTCCAGCCGCAATGAGATATACAGAATCTCGTTTACAGTCTCTTACAGATGAAAGTCTATTAGAGGATATTGAATCTGAAACTGTAGATTTCGCCGATAATTTTGACGGTTCTCAGCAAGAACCAACAGTTTTACCTGCTAGGATTCCTCAACTACTGCTAAATGGATCATCTGGAATAGCTGTAGGAATGGCAACTAATATTCCACCTCATAACTTAGGAGAATTAATTAATGGTCTTAAATCAATCATCAATAACCCTTCGATTGAAGATAGAGAACTTTTTGAAATAATTAAGGGTCCAGATTTTCCCACAGGTGGTCAAATCCTAGGCAGAGATGGTATCAGAGAAACTTTCAAGACAGGGAGGGGTTCAATAACCATGAGAGGTGTAGCAAATATTGAGCAAATTAAATCCAGTGGTAGAGCAGAAAAAGATGCAGTAATAATTACAGAGCTCCCATTTCAAACTAATAAAGCGGCATTGATAGAAAGAATTGCTGACTTAGTTAATGAAAAAAAACTAGAAGGTATTTCTGATATTAGAGATGAAAGTGATCGAGACGGAATGAGGATTGTTATTGAACTAAAAAGGGATGCCTACCCACAAGTAGTTTTAAATAATTTATTTAAGTTAACACCTCTACAAAATAACTTTAGTGCAAATATCCTTGCTTTAGTAAAAGGAGAGCCCACAACACTTTCACTCAGGAAAATGTTAGATGTATTTCTAGACTTCAGAGTGGAGACAATAAGGCGAAGAACGGGATTTTTATTAAAAAAGGCTGAAGAGAGGGATCACATTGTAAAAGGTCTTTTATTAGCGTTGGGCTCTATGGATGAAATTATCAATCTAATAAGATCAGCAAAAGATACAGCTTCAGCTAGAGAAAAATTACAAAATGATCATGAGTTATCTGCCACACAGGCAGACGCAATCTTACAAATGCAGTTAAGAAGATTAACAGCCTTAGAAGCAGATAAAATCAAAGGTGAACATAATGAATTAACCCGAAAAATCAACCAATATCAGCAAATATTGAATAGTAAAGAGAGAATTTTTGAAATTATTCTTGAAGAACTTAATAAAATCGATGAAAGATTTTCCTCTCCAAGAAAAACAGAAATACTTGATTTAGGAGGTGGTCTAGATGATATTGATCTTATCGCTAATGACAGATCTGTAGTTTTATTAACTGAAGCAGGTTATTTAAAAAGAATGCCTGTTAATGAATTCGAATCTACAAGTCGTGGGTCAAGAGGTAAGGCTGGAACAAAGACACAAGGAGATGATGAAGTAAAATTATTTATAAGCTGTAATGATCATGATACTCTTTTGCTTTTCAGTGATAGAGGCGTATCTTATGCTCTTCCAGCATATAGAGTTCCTATGAGTAGCAGAACAGCTAAAGGTACTCCATCAGTTCAACTTCTCCCAATACCAAGAGAAGAAAAGATAACTTCATTGGTTGCAGTAGATTCTTTTGATAACAACTGTTATCTATTAATGCTAACCAAGGCTGGATTTATAAAAAGAACTTCACTCTCTGCCTTCTCAAAAATTCGATCAAATGGATTAATAGCAATAAATCTTGAGGATGGAGACGCTTTAACTTGGGTTAGATTATCAAGAGAAGGTGATAGTGTTTTGATTGGATCAAGAACAGGAATGGCTATTCATTTCAGATTAGATATTAAGGAATTAAGGCCACTTGGCAGGACTGCGAGGGGGGTTAAATCTATGAATCTGAGAAAAGGAGACAATCTTGTATCTATGGATGTTTTGACATCTGATTTAGTTGATCAATTAGCTAAAAATGAAGATCTTACTAACGAATTTGATGACAATCTTGAAGTTAACTCTTCAGAAGGTCCTTGGGTACTAATTGCCAGTTCATTTGGACTAGGTAAAAGAGTGCCTGTAACTCAGTTCAGATTGCAAAAAAGAGCAGGCATGGGTTTGAAAGCCATAAAATTCAGAATTAAAGATGATGTATTAGTTTGTTTGAAGGTCCTCGGAGAAGGGGAAGAATTACTTTTTGTGACCGAAAAAGGGGTGATAGTAAGAACAAACGCAGATAAAATTTCCCAACAATCTAGAGCCGCTACTGGAGTAAAATTACAAAGGTTGGACGAGGGTGATCACTTATCAGAAGTTGTCTTAGTTCCTCATGCACAAACAGAAGAACTAGACCAATTTAATGCAGGCACAGAAAATTAAAAGAAAATGGTTTATTAGATCATATGGAAATACTTGATATTTTAATTCTTGGTTCCGGGCCCGCCGCACTTTGCTTGGCCTCTGAATTAGCCAAGCAAGATCTAAATATAAAAGGGATATCAACTAAATCTCCAAATGAAAAATGGGAGAATACATATGGTATTTGGGCTTCTGAATTAGAGGAATTAGGATTAGAGTCCTTGTTATCTCATCGATGGTGTAAAACAGTTAGTTTTTTTGGAAATGGGGAAAATAAAAAGGGAGATAATCCAACAAAACATAATTATGATTATGGTTTGATAAACCAAGAAGCCTTTCAAAACGAACTTTTAAAAAAGTGTAAAGGAATTGAATGGTTGAATGAAACAGCTAAAGATATTAAAGAGAAAAATAAAATATCTGAGGTAATTTGTTTTTCAGGACTAAGGATAAAGGCAAGGTTAGTCATTGACGCAAGTGGTCATAAAAGTAATTTTGTAAAAAGGCCAGTCCAAAATGAGATCGCTCAACAAGCTGCATATGGAATCGTCGGGAAATTTTCATCGCCACCAGTCAGTAAGGAACAGTTTGTTTTAATGGATTTTCGTCCAAATCATTTAAACAATGAAGAAAAATTATCATCTCCATCATTTCTCTATGCAATGGATCTTGGAAATGAAACTTTTTTTGTTGAAGAAACATCATTAGCTTGTTATCCTGCATTATCCCAAGAGAATCTTAAAAAAAGACTTTTTAAAAGACTGAATAATAAAGGTATAGAGGTAAGTGAAATTTTTCATGAAGAGAATTGCCTTTTCCCAATGAATTTACCCCTCCCATTTAAAAAACAATTTGTACTTGGTTTTGGAGGTTCTGCTAGCATGGTGCATCCTGCATCAGGATACATGATCGGATCTTTATTAAGAAGAGCTCCACTACTTGCAGAAAAATTAGCACTCTTTTTAGAAGAACCTCATCTAAGTTCTCTTGAACTAGCAACAAAAGGTTGGGGGATCCTATGGCCTTACGAGTTAACACAAAGGCATAAACTTTACCAATATGGTCTTAGAAGATTGATGAGTTTTGACGAAAGTAGATTAAGATGTTTTTTCTCGAATTTCTTTAGATTATCAACGAATGAATGGGTAGGTTTTCTTACTAATACACTTCCACTCCCAAAACTAATTTACGTTATGAGTAAGATGTTTATAAATTCACCTCTAAAAGTAAAACTAGGAATGCTTAAGTTAAATTGAATCACTCTACTCTTTTATGCATAAAATTAAACAAGTTTCATACCACCTTTAAGCCAATTTATGGGAATGACAAAAACATCTATGACGATCAGTTAAGTATTAATGAAACTGTTAATACTTTGAAGGCTTACAAATATTTTTCTTCTACATTAAAAATTTGCAGAATTTTTTTTAGCTAAAGTCGTGACATTTCGAGGCTAACAAGCTCTTAGTATTTTTTTATTTTCGCCAATCATTAATATTAATATCCGGAAAAACTTTATCTTCTTCCTCAATATCTTCAAGAAATTTTAAATTGATATTGGAATGATTTTTAATCATTTCAACTATTTTCCAAAACCTGAACAAATGTCTTTCTATCCTCTCTTTTGCAAGTTCAGTTGTAGTTCCAGCTCTTAGTATGAAACTCCAATCAGAGGATTCAGAGAGAAGTAATTCTCTTGCTGCTTGCTTGAAAAGTCGTAAAGAAAGGTCATTATTAAATTTTTTAGAACATAAATCAACAAAAGTTGAGCCTGCTTTCGTAATTTCAGGAACAATCCAAGCATTTGCATCATTAATCCAATAGTTATGGTAACCTCCTTGTCCCCAACTTGATGGTGATGGATCGCAAATCTGAAGATTTGGCTTTTGAATTAAGAATTCTTTTAAATTTGTAAGCTTAATTGAATATTTACTAGAATTTTTTAAAATATTTTCAATAAAAAAAGGTCCCTCATACCACCAATGACCAAATAACTCTGCATCAAATGGAGCTACCAATAAGGGCTTGAAGGAAGAGGATAATGTTAATTTTTCTAATTGTTTGGATCTCGCGAGAAGATAAGAATCAGCATGTTCTGCAACCTTCTTTTTGGCTTCATTTTCTAAGTAAAACGCCTTTTCCCCTAATGGTACCTTATCATTTGTAATCTTATGAAACTTCAAACCCAAAGGTCTTTTTGTTGAGATACCTTTCTTTTGGAGTTTGGAGATAGGTAATTCCCATCCCAAATCTTTATGAAATTCCCTATAAACCTTATCTCCCGGGAACCCGTCCTTTGCTGACCAAACAGGTAAAGTTGATTCACTATCTCTTCCAAAAAAGGCTACTCCTTTTTTCGAGCATATTGGAGCGTACACGCCATACCTAGGCCTTGGCGTAGCGTTTAGAATACCATGACCATCTAAGATTGCATATCTAATTCCAGAATTAAATAGCATTTCATCTAAATTCTCATAATATGCACATTCAGGTAACCAAATACCTAAAGGCTTAGTTCCAAAAATATTTTCATGGTTCCTAATGGCTGTATTGATTTGTCCTTTAACAGTTTCTGGATTCTCCCTTAAAATTGGCAAATATCCGTGTGTAGCAGCACAAGTAAGAATATCCAAATTTCCAGAGTTATTTAAAACTCTAAACTTCTCAATTAAATCTCCAGAACATTGTTGCCAATACAAGTATTTGTCATTAAGGTTATTCATTAAAAATGCAGAGGCATTTTTTTCTTCTTTTGGCAGTTCGTTTAAGAAATTATTTCTTGTTTCAATCCAGCTTGGGAATGTTTCTTTAATTTTTTTATCATTTAGAAGTGATAATAATGTTGGAGACAAACTAATAGTAAGTTTGGTATTTAAAGGATTTTCATTTTTGGAAGATTCTATTGATTGAAGTAGTGGTATATAACATTCCAAAATCGCTTGAAATAACCAATCCTCTTCTAAAGAGTTTTTTTCATTTTTTCTGACATAAGGTAGATGCGCATGTAAAACTATCGCTAACTGTCCTAAAAAATTATTTTTAGGGTATTGCCCATTCATACTTTTTAAATTTATGCCTATAGTTCTATAAAAATTCGAAATTATTTTTTATAAAAGAAGGCTTTAACCATAAAAGAATACTTTAAAAATTTAAGTATTTTATTTTTTTTTCATAATTTTAACCAATATTATCTAAGTTATAATCTTTCAACAAATTTTTATTGAAGTAAATCTAGTCAAATTTTTTTAATTAGCTTAATATAAGTTTAGTTTACTCCCTCTAATGTCAAAAGATCCTGGAAGAATTTTGATATTTGATACAACTCTTCGAGATGGAGAGCAATCTCCTGGTGCCAGTTTAAATCTCGAAGAAAAACTTGCTATCGCCCATCAATTAGCAAGATTAGGAGTAGATGTTATTGAAGCTGGATTCCCTTTCGCAAGTCCAGGAGATTTTAAAGCTGTTAATAAAATTGCTAATGCTGTAGGGAAAGAAAATGGCCCTATAATATGCGGTTTAGCTAGAGCGTCTAAAGGCGATATAAAAGCATGTTACGAAGCAGTAAGTCCAGCTCCCAAAAAAAGAATACATACTTTTATTGCGACAAGTGATATTCATCTTAAACATAAACTTAAAAAATCCAGAAAAGATGTTCTTCAAATAGTTCCAGAAATGGTTAACTATGCAAAATCATTAGTTGATGATATTGAGTTTTCTTGTGAAGATGCCTCAAGGAGTGATCCTGATTTTTTATACGAAGTTATTCAACTAGCAATTTCTGCAGGAGCGACAACAATAAATATCCCTGATACTGTTGGATTTACAACTCCTAGTGAATTTGGCAAGCTAATTGTCGACATAAATAAAAATGTTCCAAATATTGATGAGGCAGTAATCTCGGTTCATGGTCATAATGATTTGGGTTTAGCAGTAGCCAATTTTCTTGAGGCAGTAAAAAATGGAGCAAGACAACTAGAATGTACTATTAATGGAATTGGTGAAAGAGCCGGGAATGCCTCTCTAGAAGAATTAGTAATGGCACTTCATGTTAGGAAAAGTTTTTTTAATAGTTTTTTCAAAAGAAATCCAGATTCCCCAACTCCTCTTACGGCTATAAGAACAGAAGAAATAACAAAAACCTCTAGACTTGTTTCTAACCTAACTGGAATGACTGTACAACCTAATAAAGCAATTGTTGGAGCTAATGCTTTTGCACATGAGTCAGGCATTCATCAGGATGGGGTTTTAAAAAATAGACTAACTTACGAAATTATCGACGCAAAAACTGTTGGTTTGAGTGAAAACAAAATTTCTTTAGGGAAACTTAGTGGAAGAAGTGCGGTAAGAGCAAGATTAGAAGAGATGGGATATGACTTGAGTCGAGAAGATTTAAATGATGCTTTTGCTCGTTTTAAGGATTTAGCTGACAGGAAAAGAGAAATTACTGATAGAGATTTAGAAGCAATTGTTAGTGAACAAGTTCAGCTCCCCGAAGCTAAATTTCAATTAAGTCTTGTACAAGTAAGTTGTGGTAACGCCTCTAAACCTACTGCCACCATTTCGCTTCTAAACACGGAAGATAATAGTGAAGACACTGCTGTATCAATAGGGACTGGACCTGTTGATGCTGTATGCGAGGCTTTAAATAAATTAGCTAAAGTTCCTAATGAATTAATTGAATTTTCTGTTAAGTCGGTAACAGAAGGAATTGATGCTTTGGGCGAAGTAACAATAAGAATAAGAAGGGATAATAAAATATATTCTGGTCATTCTGCTGATACAGACGTTGTAGTTGCTGCAGCGAATGCTTACGTTAATGCTTTAAATAGACTTGTATTTTCTGAGAAAAAAAATTCAATTCATCCACAATTTGATAATTTAGAGAATTCTGATAATAAGTTCCTATCTAATCCTGCTAATTAAATTATTTTCTTAGGATTATTAAGTAGCACCAAAAAGTAGTCTCACAATACTGTAGATTAAATTAATAGTTAAAGCAGTAAATAATGAGAGAAAGGGTACTTGGATATTGGGCACTTTCGTGGGTTGGCTTAATAGGCAACATAGTTGCACTTCCAATAATCGCATTAATAATAAGTTATGGGCCTCCACTAAAAGTTGCGAATATAACTCTTGCCATAAGTCTTGGATGGCCTGCTGCAATTGTTGGCATAGTTTCCTCAGCAGCTCTGTTAGCAGAGAGAAAATGGGGAGTAACTTTAACTCTAGTATCTCTATCAATGGTAATTTCTGGTATGGGTCCTTATTCAGTTGTAAGGCTCATAACTCTTCAAGACATTTATGGAGTTGGTGGGTTTACTCTTTTAACAACATTATTAAGTACGTTAGCTCTTCTTTATTGGTGTAATCCGAAACATCGAAGAAGTATTAGGTTATAAAATTGAAAACTAAGAAAAAGTATTATTCTTGCTAGTTGGATACTGAATTCTTCTGTGTCTAATTCTTTTCCACACATTCAAGAATGCCCTTTTTATTAGAAAAATTTCTCCTTTCGATAAATTACTATCATCTAATTGCCCATCTTTTTTACGCGAGTAGATAATATTAGAAATTGTTTTCAAAGCTTCTTCATCAGATGCATTAATATTCATAGCTCTTAATGCTGCTTCACATCCATCGGCAAGCATTAAAATAGCTGTTTCTTTAGACTGAGGGATAGGGCCTTTGTATCTAAAATAATATTCATTAATGTCGAGATTTTTTTCTTTAGCTTTTTGAAAAAAATATCCCATTTTAAGGGTACCTTGATGTTCAGGAATAAAATTAGCTATCAGTTTAGGTAGTCTATTTTTTCTAGCAAATTTCAATCCTTCATCAACGTGAGCTTGTAATACTTCTGCACTTTTAATCGGATCATCCAATTCGTCATGGGGATTTTTTGAACCATCTTGATTTTCAATAAACCAATTAGGTGCATGTAATTTGCCAACATCATGATATAAAGCTCCAGTTTTAATTAGATCAATATCACCACCAATCATTCTTGTTGCTTCCTCTGCCAAGCCACATATAAGTAAGGTATGTTCAAAAGTACCTGGAGCTTCTAGAGACAATCTTCTAATTAGAGGTTTCTCCTTATCAGCCAATTCGAGCAATCTTGCTTTAGTTAATAATCCGAATATCGATTCAAAAATAGGAATAAATAAAATTGTAAAAAGCATAGCTATTGCCAAAAGCAAGGAGTCAGAAAATATATCCCCATTAGCTAATACAAAATCTTGCTTATTAATAATAGATATTTTATCTTTGCCTATTAATATCCACTGACTCAAGAAGGATCCTATTGGGACAAAAATTGATAGTTGAAGTAACTGAGCTCTACTTCTAATTCTTCCCCCAAGAAGAGATACTATTGAAGCACAAAATAATAAAATAAAAAATAAGTTGTTATTGATAACAATTTCTGGGTCAGGCCAAATAAGACTCGCTATTGATACCCAAGCTAAAGCTGTTATGCTTCCCATTCCTTGAGATATTATTAATGCCGGTGGAATTATCATAGATAATGGACTTATGGTTGAAGCTAAGACTAATTTCGTAACTTGCACCCCCAAAAGAAGAGTAATGATCAAGAAGATCTGTCTTGAAGAAATTGTGGGATTCTCTTTTTTTGAAACTAATATCAAAACTCCGGAACTAATAAGTATTTCAGTAAAGGACAAAAACCAAGAAAAAATATCTGCGATATTTAAAGGCGATATAAGAAGTAATTTATAAGAAGAAATTATTGAAATTAAAATGCATACTAAAAAAATTATAAGATTATCTATTCTTGAAATTTTAATTGGTTGTTTTGCTGGGACTTGACTTCGCCTCCACAGATAAAACAATTTTTTTAGAGTAGTTATGATGTTTTGCACAGAATATAGATAAATCTATTTGAATAATTTAAAATTATAGGCATGCTAGGTGTAAAAAGGAGATGTTTTTCTAAATGTCATTAAAATTAGACGGTAAAAAATTATCTCTTGAAATTGAAGAAAGATTAACTGACTATATATCTAGTAATAAAAAAATTACTAAAAGAGCTCCCGGTTTAGCTGTAATAAGAATAGGTGAAGACCCTGCGAGTGGTGTTTACGTTAATAACAAGGAAAAAGCATGTTCAAGGATTGGAATAAAGAGCTTTATCTTTCATCTAAAAGATAGTGTAGAGCAAAAAGAAGTTGAACAATTAATAATCAAACTTAATTCTGATAAAGATATTGATGGAATGTTACTACAACTTCCCATCCCAAAGAAGTTTGACGAGCAAAAACTGATCAGCCATATTAATCCAAGCAAAGATGTAGATGGACTAAATGAGATTAACATTGGCAAACTAGTAAAAAATGAGCCTGCGATGAGATCATGCACACCAGCTGGAATTATTAATTTATTAAGATCCCAAAATATTACAATTGAAGGTAAGAAAATCGTTGTTATTGGAAGAAGTTTGCTTGTTGGGAAACCGCTTTCGCTTATGTTGTTGAATCTAAATGGAACGGTAACAATTACTCACTCTAAAACATTAAATTTGAATAAAGTCTGTAGAGAAGCCGACATTCTAATTGCGGCTGCAGGAAAACCCAATCTTGTAGATTCGAGTTTTGTGAAAGAAGGAGCAGTAATTATTGATGTTGGCATACATAGATTAAAAAGTTCCGATAAAAAACAAACCAGATTATGTGGCGATGTATTATTAGAAGATGTCATTTCTAAAGTATTTGCTTACACGCCTGTACCAGGCGGTGTTGGACCAATGACAGTAACAATGTTACTTGTAAATACTATTTTTAGCTGGCAAAAGCAATTTGGTTTATCATCAACTCTTAATGACCTTTTGCCATAAACTGCAAGATGAAATTTTTTTTACTAAAGGAATAATATGACTGAAGTTATAAATAGTATTTCTGATTTTGAAAAATATCTTAAAAACACAAAAAAGGTTGTAGAAGAAGCCCTTGATTTTTCCTTGGGCCCTGAGAATCCAGAAATATTAAGAGAGTCAATGAGATATTCCCTCTTAGCTGGAGGGAAAAGAATACGTCCAATTTTATGTTTAGCATCTTGCTCACTGGCTGGAGGAGAACCCTCTCTTGCAGTTCCTACTGCGGTAGCAATAGAAATGATCCATACAATGTCCTTGATTCATGATGATCTGCCTGCCATGGATAATGATGACTTGAGGAGAGGTAGGCCGACAAACCATAAAGTATATGGCGATGCATTAGCTATTCTTGCGGGCGATGCTTTATTAACAAGGGCCTTTGAGATGGTCTCTCTAAGAAGCCCTGGAGTCAATCCAAATAGATTATTAAATGTAGTTGGTGAATTATCCCTAGTTGCGGGTGCACCAGGCCTAGTCGGGGGACAAGTTGTTGATTTGGAATGCGAAGGCAAAGAAGTCGACCTTGAAACTCTCGAATATATTCATCTTCACAAGACTGGGGCTTTATTAAAGGCCTGTGTAAGAACTGGCGCGATGATCGCAGGAGCTAACGAAAAACTATTACAAGCTCTGACAACATATGCAGAGGGAATTGGTTTAGCCTTCCAAATAATAGATGATATTCTTGATTTAACTTCCAGCAGTGAAAAGCTTGGTAAAACTGCTGGCAAAGATCTTTTAGCTGACAAAACTACTTACCCTAAATTACTTGGAATGGAGGAGTCAAAGAAAAGAGCATTTGATTTAGTAGAAAATGCAAAAAAAGCAATAGAACCTTGGGGTGCAGATGCAAAGTATTTAATATCGTTAGCCGACTTTATTACAAATAGAGACAGATAATTATTTTTAATTTATGCCTGAGTTTTTTTCCTTTTTTAATAATTCAGTTCTTTTCTGGAGCCTATTATCCTGTTTGCTAGCTCAAATTTGTAAAATTGTATTCAATTTCTTTTCAACTGGAGAGATGAGATTAGGAATTATGTTCGAGACGGGTGGTATGCCTTCAAGTCATTCGGCCTTAATAACTGGTGCTACATCTGGTATAGGTTATGAATTGGGATTTGATAGCTCAATATTTGCATTATCAGTTGCTGTATCACTAATAGTTATGTATGACGCTAGCGGCGTTCGAAAATCAGCTGGAATTCAAGCTGCAGAAATTAATAAACTATCAAAAAAACTAGAACCTCAATCTGAATTACTGTTAAAAGAAACCTTGGGTCATACGAAAATTGAGGTCATGGTTGGGAGTTTTTTAGGGCCATTAATCACTTTGCCTGGAATGTTTTTTTTAGGTTCTCCTCTCAAAATATTTGATTTGATAATAAATTAAGAATTTTTTGAAAAACTAATTTGGGTGGCTTCTATAAAGTTTTTTGCGACTTCTGGAGAACTTGGCAAATGTAAGTGAATCCAACTTGCATGTAATTTTTCATCAAAAAAGCCTTCATTTTTATATTCGGTTTTCCAAGATTTAATTTTCCATGGGGAAGAAAGATTCTTCTGATGCTCAGCTTTTCCAGAATTAAGTTCAGATAAATTATTTTCAATTTCCCAATAATGAAATTCATGTCCTCTAATTAATTGATTTTGTTTAATGACTGGAGTATCTTTTAAACCCTCAATGTATCTATAACCTACTGAAAGTTTACTTTTTTTTGATCTAAAAGGCAGGATACCACTCATTTTATGATTATTACCAGTTTCATCTTTGATGAAGTCTCCTAAAATCATCATCCCTCCACACTCAGCATATATAAATCCATTTTTGCGGAATTTCCTTAACGAATTTAAGCTTTTTGTAGAGTTACTTATATGATCAGCATATTTTTCAGGGAACCCCCCAGGAATAATTAAAGAAGAAGCCTCATTAGGTATTTCTTCATCATCATAAATACTCCATGAAATCAATGGTATTCCTATTGCACTCAAAAACTCCTTAGTTTCAGGGTATTGAAAATGAAAGATTTTATCTTCTGCAATTGCGATAGGTTTACTTTTATCAATTTTAAAATCTTTAAAATTGAAAGAATTAAATATTTTCTTTTGAGGAGATTTCAGAAATTTAATAAGAGAAAATATATCAAGATTTCTTTCGGCGAAATTAGCAAAATATTCAACATCAATTTCTTTTCCATTATCCATTGGAGATATCAAACCTAAATTAGCTTTGTTTAAAGTTATTTTTGAATCAGATGGTAAAAAACCAAGAATTTCGATATCTTCATTTTTAAAAACTTCTTTGATTAATTTTTTATGTCTATCTGAATTAACGTTGTTAAATATAATTCCTGCTATTGACAACTCACTATCGAAATCTCTAAAACCTCGAATAGTCGCCAAAAGAGAAGCTACTTGACCTTTAGCATTAACAATAAAAATTATTGGAGCATTGAGAAGTTTAGAGATATTTGCTGTGCTGGAATAGGTTGTTGACCCTAGTCCATCAAACAGACCCATTGCTCCTTCAATTAACGAGAATTCATATTTCAAAGAATGTTTAAAAAAACTTTCTTGTACCCATTCCTCACCACTTAAAAAAATATCTAAATTCCTGCAAATAGGTTGTCCAATTGAGCTAAGTTGTTGTTGATCAAGATAATCTGGGCCAACCTTGAAAGTTTGTATCTTTATACCTTTTGAGAACGCCCAACAAGATAGCAAAAGAGATAATGTGGTTTTCCCGCTATCACTTGAAGGAGAAGATATTACACAAGGCATCTATTAGTTATTCAAACCATTAAATATTTGAAGAGCTATTTTAATAGAATTTTCAAAAAGAGGACTGGTATTACCTCTACTACTTCCCAATAATTTACTAACATCGTACTCTGATGTAGAAAAAGAATTTGGAACAACTTGTTCTATTAATTCCATATTAGCCATTCCCCCTGCTTCAAGTCTCATACATTCCACTGATTCACAGCCAAGTATTACACATGTATTATTTTTTTGAACCTCACTAATTTTTGAAATCAGCCTCAATCCAATAACTTGTCCTAAATGAATACTTGGATTTCCCAAAGATAAGGGATTAATTGATGTAGAAATTATTTCGCCATTAATTCTTTCAAACTCTATTTTTGTTGATTCTGTATTTCTTTCAACTCTTAGAAAAGACCAACCAAGTTTATCGCTAATCCATGAAATCAAAAACAACGCTTGAATCATATGATCTCCCGCGATATCAATGTCAATATCAGTAATATGATCCAAAATTGGTCTCCTTGAAGGCGGATCAAAAATCATTGCCAATGATTCCCTCCAGTTTTTCAATCTAACCCAATTCAAATCATTAATAGCTTTATTTGAATTATTTAATTGATGTAAAACTTTTAAACATCTTTGAGGCGATCCAAGAGCAGTATCAATTATTAACCTTAGACCATGATCTGTAAAATATTCGAAGATTTCAGGCGACTCATCCAAGCTTCCATTCCACCACAACCATGAAGGTAATTCAGCAATAGATAATTCATCAATTATTTTTAATCCATTATTAGATATTGATTCCGAGCCCCCCCTAATAACAACTAAATCCCCACAAATAGGTTGCATAGCTGGGGCATCACTTAATGGACAGTAAGCGGATACAAAAGTTTTGATATCTGAATTTTTATTTAATGTTGGCGCTAGAGTTATTAATCTTCTTGGATTTAATGTACTTATCGTTGATTCAAAAAATTGTCCTCTAAAATCTTCAAAGTCTTTATTAGATAAATTTTCCTTCAACAAACTCAATAATTCTTCACTACTAAGTGAAGTAGTGATAGGAAGTCCTTGATCTAATATAAATTTTTTAGCAACTTCAATTATCTCTCGACTTAAATTTCCAGTAATTGGTCCATTTACTAATCCTTTTTGGACCAAGCATTGTTCTAGCCAAGCAGGCTGCCAGACCATTAATGTGAAAGTATTAGCTCCACTATTATCTTTATCTTCTGAAATCCATAATTTATTAAGGTAATTAGAAATTTCCTGATAAGGCAACTCTAAAGGTGTTTGTAGTGTAAGTTGAGGTTTCATTTTTAGGGTCTACGCCAGAAAATATTATCTTTTGAAATTAATTGATCTGACTCAGGAGGTCCCCATGTCATAGATTCATAATTATAAATAGGTAACTTCCAAGGAGAATTATCCATCAATTCTATTAATGGCGTATAAAGTTTCCAGGCTGCCTCTACCTCATCACTTCGAGTAAATAATGTTGGGTCAGAAAGCATTGCATCAGCTAATAATCTTACATAGCCTTCATCTGAGGGTTCTCCAAATGATTCATCATAAGAAAATTCCATCTCAACAGGTCTTGATTTCATTCCAGAACCAGGAGATTTTACCTCAAATTTGAAAGTAGCACCTTCATTTGGCTGAATTCTAAGGACAAGTTGATTTGGGGCAGGATTTATTATTGTTGATTCAAATAAATGAACAGGAACGTCTTTAAAAGTCAAGACTATTTCTCCAAGTCTTTTAGGTAGTCTTTTACCTGTTCTCAAATAAAAAGGAACCCCTTGCCAACGCCAGTTATCCACGAAAACTTTTGTCGCAATATAAGTTTCTGTTGTGCTGTTACTATTAACACCATCTTCCTGCCTATATCCTTTGAGTCGATTTGAAATATTCCCTCCCTCTCCATATTGACCTCTTATGCAACAATTCCACGGTTCATTATCGTCAGCAAGTTTTGAAGCTTGAAGAACCTTAGCTTTTTCATTTCTTATTGCTTCTGGTTCAAATTTCCCAGGAGGTTCCATTGCAGTAACTGCAAGCATTTGAGTCATATGATTTTGAAGCATATCCCGTAAAGCACCAGAGCTTTCGTAATAACCTGCTCTATCTTCAACACCAACTGTTTCAGATGAAGTAATTTGAATACTTGATATATAATTCCTATTCCAAATTGGTTCAAAAATAGTGTTAGCAAACCTCAAAACAAGAATATTCTGAACTGTCTCTTTACCTAAATAATGATCAATCCTATAAATCTGACTTTCTTCAGCGCAACTTTGAACGATCTTATTCAATTTTTTTGCACTTGAATAATCTCTTCCAAAAGGTTTTTCAATTACTAAACGACTTTTCTTAGGGTCATCTAAAAGGCCAGCCCCTTTAAGGGCTTTACATCCACTTGCATAGAAATTCGGAGATACTGATAAATAAAATGTTCTATTCCCATGAGTAGCTTGTGTTTTATCAATTTCATTTAATCTTCTAGAAAGCCTTACGACATGATCACTTTGTTGTAGGTCAACTGGTTCATAGAAAAGATAATTAGAAAATTGTTCCCACTCCCTTTCTTTACCAGATATTTGATTTGATAACTTTACTTTCATCTTTTCTCTAAACTCATTATCAGTCCAAGGTCTTCTCGCACAACCAACTATTCCAAATTCACTAGGAATTCTTCTTTGCAAATAGAGTTCAAATAAGGCTGGTATTAATTTTCTATGAGTAAGGTCTCCACTAGCGCCAAAAATTACTAAACATTGTGGAGATATGACTCTTTCCTGCCGTAAACCTAATCTTAGAGGATTACTTAAAGTTGAAGGCATATTTTTAGTATTCTTTATTTAAAATCCTCTTTTTTTCTAATATTAGCTACATATTGTGTCTAAACCAAAAAGTATTTAGTATGTGAAACTTAAATCTAAATATCAAAGATTTAGTAAGTTTCTACGTGCCATCTTCCTGCTTTTTTTAGTTGAGGTCTTAATTCTGACCAGTTCAATCCTTTTTCTTCAGCTGCCTTAGTCATTGCTTCATCTATTCCAGGCTCCATACCCTTTAATCCACAAAGATATATATGTGTCTTTTCATCTTCAATCATATTGAAAAGTTCGTTGGCTGACTCTAAAACTCTGTCTTGAATGTACATTCTTCCACCTTTTGTATTTTGCTGCTCACGACTAATAGCTTTTGTATATTTAAAATTATCTGGATTCTCAGCAATGTATCTTTGAAGATCTTCTTCGTATAACAAATTAGCTGATTTTGGAGCACCCATAAATAACCAAGCTTTACCCTTGAAATTCCATTTATTTTTTTCTTTTTCGGTTGGTTCGAACATTCTTCTTAAATAAGCCCTCATTGGTGCTATTCCAGTTCCAGTGGCTAACATAACAATGTTTGCGTCCTCTTCATCAGGGAGAAGCATTTCTTTACCAACAGGACCTGTTATTTTAACTTTATCTCCAGGCTTAATATCACATAAGTAAGTAGAGCAGACACCATTAATGGTTTCACCATCTTTTTCATACTGAAGCTGTCTTACACAAAGAGAAACTGTATTTCCATTAAAATTATCACCATGTCTAGTGCTAGCTATTGAGTATAGTCTTAATTTATGAGGTTTTCCATTAGCATCTTCACCAGCAGGCATGATACCAATACTTTGCCCTTCTACATAATTTAAAAATGGATCACTATCTTTAAGGTCGAAAGTTATATGATTAACTCTACCAATTGCACCTTCTTTGAGAAGACTGTAGTTTTCAATAACTGTTCCCTCATATGGTGATTTAGGACGGTAAATATTGACTGGAACATCTGCATGTTTTTTCTTAACTATTTTTGGAGCTTCTGTTTTTGGCGCTTCTGTTTTTGAAACAGCGACTTTTTTAGTTTCCACAGCTTTTGCCTCAGGTTTTTTTGTTTTTGCTTCTTCAACAAATTTTAAGGCTCTTTTATTAAAAGTTGTGAGTATAAAATAAAAAACAGCTATAACTACTGGTATATGAGCTAATCCGCCTGCGATTACTTTTGCTTGTGAATACATTTTTTAGATTTCTTTTATAAAAGATTATCAATTTGTAGTTTAATTTGTAGTGATTTTACAAAAATGGTTACGTTTTGAGATCGGGATAAATAAAAGAAATTATTTTAATTTTTCAGTATTTGTTGTTTTTATCAGTATAGTTACACAGAAATAATTTTTTATTTAATTAAAAAATTCATTTATGAATAATCCTCAAGAATCAGAAGATCATTCTAAGAACAATGATTACAGGACAATTGAGCAGACTATGGAGAAGTTTTCCGGTGGGACGAGAAGACTGGCAGCTCAACTTACAACTTCTGCAAGCTTTGATTCTTTGTGGAGTGTTTTAACAGATTATGATCGCCTAAATCTCTACATACCAAATCTTTTATCGAGCAAAAAAATATTTCAGAAGGGAAATAATGTTCACCTTAAACAAGTTGGGGCTCAGGATTTCCTTGGCATGAAGTTTTCAGCTGAAGTAACTATAGATTTATTTGAAGATAAGGAGCTTGGCCTCTTAAAATTTAATTTAATAAAAGGAGATTTTAGAAAGTTTCAGGGTAGTTGGAAAATTCAAAATATTAAAAATACTTCAACAAACTCATTAATTTATGATCTTACTGTTCAAGGTTGTCAGTGGATGCCAATAGGGATGATAGAGAAGAGACTGAAAAAAGATCTTTCAGAAAATTTAATTGCCGTAGATAGGCAAGCAAAATCATCAAAAAGATCGTTATAAATTTAAAGTAATAGCCCCAAGGGGATTCGAACCCCTGTCGCCTCCGTGAAAGGGAGGTGTCCTAGGCCTCTAGACGATGGGGCCAGGAAATTAGCTTAACAGCTTATTAAAAACTAAGAGTAAGGCTAGCCTTTCGTCAAGTATTGTTGCTCTTTGTTTTGTCCTTGCCACACAGGAACTGTGAAATGGAAGCAGGAACCTTCCCCTACTTCAGATACGACCCATATTCTTCCTCCATGGACTTGTACTATTCTCCTACATACTGATAACCCTATACCAAATCCTGAAGTTCCTTCAGAAGTCTGGGGAAGTCTAACCCTATCTAGAAAAATTCTTTTTTGTTCGGTCAAAGGAATACCTGCGCCTTTGTCACAAATTGTTATTTCTACCCATTGATTTGTCTTATGGATCATAGTGATTTTTATAGATCCAGAATCTTTAGAAAATTTAATAGCATTTTCAATTAAATTTAAAAATACTTGCCTCATTCTTCTTTGATCTGCGAATACACTTGGCAGATCAGATGGAATATCAGTATCAATTTCAATATTTCTTAATCTCCAGAATTTTTCTAATTCGAGTATTACTTCAGCACTAATACTACCTAAATCAATTTTCTGAGGATTAAATAATGCTTCCCATTTAGTAGTTCCAACCTCTAAAAGATCCTGAGATAAGAGTTCAATCTCTTCAAGACGTCTTTTAATAACCTCCTGCAATTTTGAAATATCTATTTGTCCAAGTTTTTGACTTTGAACAGCTAAAGTAGCAGCAGTTAAGGGTGTTCTTAGTTCATGAGCGACCATTCTTAATAATCTTTCCTGAGATTCTATTCTTTTTGTTAATGTCTCATTTTCTTGTCGTAAAACAAGAAGTTCGTCTTCCAATAGAAATTCTTTTTGAGTTCTTGTTGAATCAATTTTGGATGGCTGCAAATTAATCCCAAGATTTTTTGTTAAGCCTTCTTGTGACCACCTTGGCAACCATTTTTGCAACTGAGAGAAAATATTACTTCCAGCAAATATTTGCTTTGGAGCTGGGGAAACCTTTATAAGAGCAGGAATAGCGACTAATCTATGTAATTCAAGTAATTCTGGTTGCTCTGTGGGTTCTGAGATCTGAAGAGATGTCTCAAATTCACAATCATCTGATTCCAAATAAGCTATTAGGGACTTAATATCATTACTAGAAAGTTGATTTCTAGCTGCCACAAGTATTAATTTTAGCTCTTTTTTATCATTCAAATGAATTCCTCTGAAGTGTTGAAAAGCTGTTAATCCTTATAAACACCTTAAGATATTTTTTTTTATTTTACAGATAGGCTATTAAATAAATAGGACTTTTTTATAAATGGTTGCTATTAATCCAAAGAAAAATTTACATTTTGGTGAAAACCCTCCTGAAATCAACTTAAACAGTAATTTAAAAAGATGGTTTTCCAGGAATATTGGATTATGGAAATCTAATAGAACGTATTTTCTCGATGAAGCACAAAAAACTTATAATTTAAGTATGAATATAAATATTCAAGCTCTCGAAAGTAAGTCCGAATGGGAGTCGCATTATAAATTCACTTGGTATCCAGAAAAAAAATATAATTTCTTTGACGAAAATCCCCAGTATAAAGAACGAGGAGAAATGCATGCATTTTTAAAAGGCCATCAACTTAAGAGGGAAAATTTTTATTTAAGTAATGATGAAGGTATTTCAAATATTAAACAAGTCGACGAACACGAAATGATTTTTGAATCTTCTTACAAAGATTGGCATATTCTTGAACATACAAGACTTGTAGATTCTGATAATTATAGATTTAGGGTTATATATTCATGGAATAAAGATATGCTTAAAATAGTAGAGAATCATCACGAAATTAAAATTATTAAATAAATTCTTTGGGCAGGTTTAGTTTAAAAAATAAAAAATGTTATCTTTGATAATATGAATTAAAAATAAATCAAATATGAGTTTAAAAATATCTAAAATTTTTGCAATTCCTCTAATTTTTTCATCTTTTTTATTTGATACAAATAATGAATTTAATAAAGTAAATGCAAATGTTAAAAATTTGCCTGCCAATAAGGAAGATTTAGATTTATATCATGGGATGGGTGTTTCATTTCTATGTAATGCGACAAGAAAAGGATTTGATCTAGATTTCCCAAAAACATTAAACGTTGCCTCAGCAACGTTCGCATCAGTAGTATCACAAAAACATGGAGGGAAAATAATAGAAAAAAAGAAACAGCAAACAGTTGATATGAAACAATTGCAATTTATTGCATCTCTGCAATTAGTTGAATCAGCTCTTCAAGTTTGTCCAGATAATGTCCCTGAAAAGATCGAAAAACAATTTAAGATTGAAACTGAGAGACTCAAGAAATTACAAGGTTTGTAAAAAATAATTTTTTTATCTAAACATAGAGCTAACAGAACTTTCTTCGTGGATTCTCCAAATAGCTTCTCCAAGCATATTTGCGACGGAAAGGACTTTTAACTGTGGAAAATTATCTTTATGTATAACTGGTATGCTGTTAGTCACAATAACTTGTTCGAAAAGATTCTTAGAACTTAATCTTTCATAAGAAGGAGGAGAAAATACAGCATGTGAGGCACATGCAAATATTCTATTAGCTCCTTCTTTTTTTAGTAAATTTGCTCCAGAACAAATCGTACCTCCCGTGTCTATCATGTCGTCTATAAGAATGGCCGTTTTACCTTTGACTTCACCGATAACGGTTAGACTTTCAGCGATATTATGCGCAGCTCTCCTTTTATCAATGATAGCCAACGGCGCATCATTCATTAATTTCGCGAACGCTCTTGCTCTTGCTACCCCGCCTACATCAGGAGAGACTACAACTATTTCTTCTAAATCTAAAGATTCTAGATAATCAATTAATACAGGTGAACCGTAAATATGATCGCATGGTATATCGAAGTAGCCTTGTATTTGAGCCGAGTGTAAGTCCATCGCTAAAACTCTATCAACTCCTGATTTCTCTAGTAAATTGGCAGTTAATTTTGCAGTTATAGACTCTCTTCCTGAGGTTTTCCTGTCTGCCCTTGCATATCCAAAATAGGGAATTACAGCCGTTATTTGTCTTGCAGATGCTCTTTTACAAGCGTCAACCATGATCATGAGCTCCATTAAACTATCGTTTACAGGAGCGCATGTAGGTTGTACAAGGAATACATCACAACCTCTAATAGATTGCTGAATCTGAACATAAAGTTCTCCATCTGCAAATCTTTTAGATATTAAAGGTACATTTTCAATCCCTAAGTATGATGCAATTTCTTCAGCTAACTTTGGGTTTGTTGTCCCACTTACTAACCTTAATCTACTATTAGTTAGATTAAAGTTCGATTCTTTACTCTGCATTGCCGTGATAAAACTTGTCACGAAATTTGCACCATAAAACTATATTATCATCGTAGTCGTTTATGTGAATTTAGCAAAAGATAATGACTAGATATTTTCAAAAGACACCTCAATTAAGCAAAAATTTGTTGAATAAAAATTAATATTTATATTTATCCAGGCGTAAAAATCAGCAATGATATTTGTCAATTAAAAAAAATTTGTATAAGGTTGAATTTAGAGAAATAAAAACACGTTAAGTTTAAAGAATCAAAATATATTGAAAACATGCCTATAGAGTCAATTATTGCAAGAAAATCATTAGGCGTACTTATGCATCCAACATGTATTCCGGGAGGAAGAGTATGTGGAACTTTTGGGAGAGGAGCTAAAGAGTGGATAAGAAAACTTCATAAGCATGGAATTGAATACTGGCAATTTTTACCTCTTACACCTACTGACTCTACAGGTTCACCATATAGTTCCCCATCTAGTTTTGCACTAAACCCATGGTTTTTGGATATGGATGATTTAATCGAAAAAGGTTTTATCTACATCTCAGATAAAGAAAATCTAGGTCCAACAAATCAGAATAAAGATCATTTTGATTTTGATATTGCAGATGACCTAACAAAAAAATTAGGTCACCTCCTTTTGCAAGGTTGGAGTTCACAATCTGAAGAAAGAAAAATTAATTTTAACAAATGGGTCAGTAGGCATTCTTGGGTTGAAGATTATGCAACATTTGTTGTTATCAGAGAGGAATTTAATATGTTGCCTTGGTGGGAATGGCCTCAAGAATTTAAAATAAAAAATAATAAGTTCTTAAAATCGTGGATTAAGAAAAAAAGTGAAGAGATACTTATTAAAAAATTAATACAGTGGCATCTTCATGAGCAATGGAGTGTCATTAAAAACTTTGCAAAATCAAGAAATATTAAGCTGATAGGAGATTTGCCTTTTTATGTCTCTAGAGACAGCGCCGACGTATGGAGTAATAAATCATTATTTTCAATTTTTAAAAATGGAGATTTAATCTTTCAAAGTGGGGTTCCACCTGATTATTTTTCATCAACAGGACAATTATGGGGTACCCCAACTTACTTTTGGTCAAAGCATAAAAGGACTAATTTCAATTGGTGGAGAAAAAGATTTCAAAGACAATTTGAACTTGTGGACATATTAAGATTTGATCATTTCAGGGGTTTAGCAGGTTACTGGAGAGTTAATGGCAATTCTAAAACGGCAATTATTGGAAAATGGATAAATTCTCCAGGTAAAACACTATTAAATAAAGTAAAAAAGGATCTAGGGGGTAACTATCTACCTATTATTGCGGAGGATCTGGGAGTAATTACTCCAGATGTAGAGAAATTAAGGAAAAACTTTGAACTACCTGGCATGAAAATATTACAATTTGCTTTTGATGGCAATGAAGATAATCCTTATTTACCAAAGAATATTGAAGGAGAAAATTGGGTTGTTTATACAGGTACTCACGACAACTCTACTTCTGTTTCATGGTGGAATAATTTAGATTATGAATCCCAAAAAAGAATAAAAGATGAATATAAATTTTCAGAAAATCCTTCTTGGGATTTAATAGAAATTGGCATGGGGACAAATGCTAATCTTTTTATCGCTCCATTACAAGATCTCTTATCTCTAGACGATTCAAGTAGATTAAACAAACCTGGGACCACAAAAAATAACTGGAAATGGAAGTTAAATTGTCCTTTAGAAGAAATAGAAAATAATATAAAAATGTTTAGTGAGATAGGAAATAATTTTGGGAGAACTCTAATATAGATATTTTTAAAAATTATTTATCAATAATTTGATTTTCAATATTTTGAATCTCGATAACATTTACATTTAAAATAAAGTATCTCTTTAATATAAAAATAGTTAAAACTAATATAAAAAAATACAAAAGACTTCCTTGCCATGTATTGACAAGATCAAATTTCCTAAACATAAAATCCTTTCCCTTTTTCTTTAAAATTTTTCTTTCTTTAACTGCTAAATTTATTAACGTATTTTTTTTTAAAACTAAGCATTCCTCTAATTTAATTAATATAGATCTTATAAAAGGATACTCTGGCCTAGTACTTTTATTATTATTTTCAATAGAGTTTATTATTCGTTCAGGGATTTTTGAAATGTATGACAATTCTTTAATTGTAAGGTTTTGTTGAATTCTTGCGTCTTTTACTAACTTTGCAATTTCTAAAAATTGGTCAGCCATTCTAGGACTAAATTCTTTATTTTTTTCAGATTTTTTATTAAATAAAAAGAGATTTTTCAAAATTTTCATTTAATCTTCCAAAGCTAAATAATCCTTTTAATTCTCATTTTTAAAATATTACATCTAATTCTAATAGAATTAAATTCATAGGTAAGTTAATTAACTATAAATATAAAAACTAAACTGTTGAAATAATATTTTGTACTGCACTTTTTGCAATATTCAGAGGGCTAAAAGTATCTCTAATTAAAGCTAAGAGTTTTTTTGCATTAGTAAATTCTAATTTTTCATCTTTTATAAGACTTAAAAGAAGATTCTTCCTAACTTCGGATCCTTTTTTACTGACAAATAATTTCAATCCAGCGTTCGCAACTGGTATGAGATCTGAATTAATATTCTCTGAATCTCTAAATAAAATGTTTAATAAACTTTCAACTTTTTCTACTTGGATTTGACCTTTTTTATCAAAAACGACTTCTAAAAGTATGTCTAAAATCTCTTCAGAATTATCAGTAAGTAGTTTTTTAGCAATATATGGATAAGCTATTTTTAAAATTTTAAATTCAGGATCTAACCTTAGTGCTAACCCTTCTTGACTAACAACGGCTCTTATTATTAAGGCAAACCTACTAGGAACTCTGAAAGGATAGGAATACATTAGTTTTGAAAATTTGTCAGTTACATTTTTAAGATTAAAATTACCAACCTCAGCGCCAAAAGATCCTCCAAGAACTTCTTTTAATGGTTCAACAAGTTTTTGAAGATCTTGTTCTTTGGTTAAAAAACCTAATTTCTGGAAATCTTCTGCGAGAAGGTAATATTCATCGTTTATTATGTGAACAATTGCCTTAATAAGAGTAAGTCTATCTGAATTTGTAATAGTATCCATCATTCCGAAATCAACATAAGCTAAATTCCCACAATCTGCATTTCCTCCTTTAAGAGCAAACATATTTCCTGGATGTGGGTCTGCATGAAAGTATCCAAATTCAAATAATTGCTGCAGACCACTGATGACACATGTTTTTATAAACGAAGAAGGTATTAAGTTATTTTCCTCTAGTAAAGCTCGATCTCTTAACTTAACTCCATCAATCCAAGAAGTTGTGATTACCCTTTTGGATGAAAACTGTTTTTCTAATTTAGGAATAAAAATATTTGGGTTTTCTTTAAATAAATTTGCAAACCTCAAAGCATTTTCGGCTTCTTTTTGATAGTCAATTTCATCAAAAAGTGCCCTACCGAATTCATCTATTATTTCTCCAATTCCGACACCTATATTTAATGGTAAGAGTGGAGATAAAAAAGTTCCCAAAAACCTTAAGATTACAACATCCCTTCTTATGAGAAAGTATAAATTTGGCCGTTGTACTTTCACAGCTAGATAAGAATTATTTATTTTTGCTTTATAAACTTGACCTAAGCTTGCTGAAGCAATAGGACTATCTGGAAACTCTTCAAATAATTCATTAGCAGGGGAATCAAGTTCCTCTTCAATGATTTTTAGAGCAATTTTGTGATCAAATGCTGGGAGATTATCTTGTAATTTTGTAAGTTCTGTAAGCCAATCTTGTCTAACAAGATCTGGTCTAGTTGAGAGTGCTTGGCCTAATTTGATAAAACAAGGTCCTAAATCCGTTATTACATCAAAAAGATATTTCGAAAGATTTTTTTGTACATTTTTATTTTTACTGTTACCTTGAAAAAGTATTCTTAAAAAAAGAAAAATAAAAGTTAAAAGGATATATAAAACTCTTGGGATAAAAATCCATGGTCTCAAAATCAACCAAAATAAGTCATCTTTTGCTGAATATTTCGAATAAGATCTTTTCATTAAAGTTAAAAAATATCAAAAAAGATTACCATGTAGTCCATTCTATATATGTCAATAATACTTTATGAGCATTTCATCTTTTCTAACTAAAAAGTTTTTAAAGTCTTTATTCTTTCCCGCTCATAACAGAGGGGCAGCTTTACCAAAGAAATTAGTGAAGTTATTAAAATATCCACCTGGGTATTGGGACTTGCCCGAACTGCCAGAAATAGGCTCCCCACTATCCCAAAGCGGATTAATTGCTAAATCTCAAAGAGAATTCTCCGACAAATTTGGGGCTAAAGGATGTTTTTTTGGAGTTAATGGAGCTTCCGGATTAATACAATCCGCAGTAATTGCATTGGCAAAACCAGGCGAAAATATCCTGATGCCTAGAAATGTTCATATAAGTGTTATAAAAATCTGTGCGATGCAGAATATAAATCCAATATTTTTTGACCTAGAATTTTCACCCGTAACGGGGCATTACAAACCAATTACAAAAATTTGGTTGGAAAATATATTTAAAAAATTAAATTTAGATGAGAATAAAATTGCAGGGGTTATTCTCGTAAATCCCTCTTATCATGGATATGCCGGAGATTTAGAGTCTTTAATAGATTGTTGTCATCAAAAAAATTTACCTGTTTTAGTTGATGAAGCCCATGGTTCATATTTCCTTTTTTGTGAAAACCTTAATTTACCAAAACCGGCCTTATCATCAAACGCTGATTTAGTCGTAAATTCATTGCATAAGTCGCTCAATGGATTAACTCAAACGGCAGTACTTTGGTACAAAGGGAATCTAATAAATGAAAGTAATTTAATCAAAAGTATTAATTTGCTCCAAACTACCAGTCCAAGTTCCTTATTACTTTCTTCTTGTGAAGAGTCTATAAGGGACTGGCTTAACAAAAAAAGTTTATCAAAATATCAAAAAAGAATTTTAGAGGCAAAAAGTATTTATAAAAAATTAATTCAAAAAAATATTCCTCTCATAGAAACTCAAGACCCCTTAAAAATTGTAGTAAATACCTCTAAGGCTGGGATTGATGGTTTTACTGCTGATAACTTTTTTTATAGAAATGGCCTTATTGCCGAATTGCCAGAAATGATGACTCTCACTTTTTGCTTAGGATTTGGAAATCAAAAAGATTTTCTTAATTTATTTGAAAAGTTATGGAAAAAATTACTATTGAATTCCAAAAAATCAAAAAATTTAGAAGTTCTCAAATCGCCCTTTAAATTAGTTCAAGCTCCCGAAATTGAAATAGGGATTGCTTGGAGAAGTAAGGCTCGGAGTATTTCTTTCTCACAATCATTAAATAAAATATCTGGAGATATTATTTGCCCTTATCCTCCTGGGATACCTTTACTAATTCCTGGCGAAAAAATTGATAAAGATAGGTTTAATTGGATAAATAATCAAAGTCTATGCAACAAAGATCTGGTAAATTTTAATATAAGAGTCTTAGAAACATAGCAATTTCATATGAGATTAAGAAGCGGATTACTTATAGGAATTTTTGGTTTAATTGTTGTTTTGTTGGGCGGATGGTTTTTTACATTGGCAACTGCTTTGCTTACATATCTTGCATTATTAGAATTTTTTAGAATGGCAGAATTTAAAGGAATTAGACCAGCTACAAAAACCACATTATTTTCATCCTTTATTATTATAGTTTCTACTTATCTTGAGACTATTGGATTGCTTGAAGGAGAAATTTCAAATTCAATTTTGCCGATCTGTTCAGTTGGGATATGCACTTGGCTACTTTTGCAACCAAAACCTGGGACAATTTCAGATATTGCAGCCTCTATTTTTGGATTATTCTACTTAGGTTTTTTACCTAGTTATTGGATTAAGCTAAGGGGATTAGATTCAGTGATAATAAGTTCAAATCAGGGTTTTATGTCGTTTGAGAACTTATCAAATACTGCAGGCCTTCATTTAACTTTAACTTCTTGTTTTTTAATTGTTGCTAGTGATATTGGCTCTTATTTCATTGGGAAGTCATTTGGCAAAACATCTCTATCTCCAATATCTCCTAGCAAAACTATAGAAGGTTTAATTGGAGGAATATCCTGTTCAACTTTACTAGCAATATTTTTCGCATTTTTAATGAATTGGGAAAATCCATTATTTGTTGGAATAATATATGGAATTTCAGTTTCTCTCATGGCATTAGTTGGAGATTTAATCGAATCTATGATGAAGAGAGATGCAAAAATAAAAGATTCCGGAACTTTTTTACCGGGACATGGAGGAATTCTTGACCGAATTGACAGTTACATCTTTACTCCATCAGTTTTGTATTATATTTTTATAATTCTCAAGTATCTAAATTAATTAAAAATCTTTTATTCCAAAAAATAATCTTGGATAATTTTACTAGATAATGATGGTAGATCTATATGAGGAAGATGACCACAATTTTGCAACCCTACAAAATTTAATTTTTCAATACTTCTTATATTTTTAATCTCTTTTTTTCCAAGAATTCGATCATTTTCTCCACACAATGTTTTAATTGGGATATTTGGGATATATTTTTGAGTCCCTGCGAACCCACCACTTTTTGCAAATGATGCAAGTGAATTCCTCCATCCTTTACAACCTAGATGAATTGAAGCAATTTGCTCTTCCATCTTACCAACACATTCATCTGGATAAGCAAATGCTTGCCTACAAAGAGTTTTTCTGACCTGAGGCAATCCAAGAAATGAGGCGCCAATTTGGTTAAGAGGGAAAGGGATACTCTTAGGTTCTCCAAACAATCCGGCGGGAGACAAAAGGATGATTTTATCAATAGAATCAGGAATTTCAAAAGCAAGTTTTAAAGCAGTTGAGCCTCCCATGGAGGCTCCAATAATTTTTAGATTCTTTGCTATGTTTAATGTCTTAAGGAGATCAATTAAATGTAAAATTATTTTCGAGGAATTGTATTCATTTGTTGCGCACCTGGGACTAAAACCAAAACCCAGAAGATCAGGAACGATAACTTGAAAATTTCTTTTTAGTGATTTATATATTCTCCTGAATTCTAAAAAACTACTATCAAAACCATGTAGAAGAAGTATAGGTTGACCTTTACCTCCCATAACTACTGGGAATTTTAAAGAATTCCACTTTTGGTTAAGTTTTATCCACTTAACATCATTTGCCAAATAAAGACCTAAAGGGTCTAATAGTGACAATCTGGCACTCTCAAAAAATTCTGCATTTAAGTCACTTAATTGTTCAAAATTGTTTTTAGTCAAAAAAATTTTATATTTTTATTTTTTGTTGTTCAAAATTTGAAATGACCTCTATTATGTCCCGTTTATTAATTTCAAAAGGCAAAAAGTGAATCTCAGATTTATCTCGACAAGTGAAATCAGCAATTTTATCTAAATTATTATTTTCAAAAACATTTATTCCAAGTTGTCCTATTGTAGTTGGCAAATTCAATTCTTTCATGAGTACCAATAATTGTTTAATTGATTGATCAGCTAATTTATTATTGTTTTTCATTTCTTCTAATCTTAATTGCAATAATAATCCAACCCCAACAATTTCACCATGTAAGAATTTATTAGGAGTGATTATCTGAGTAATTGCATTATGAATAGCATGTGCTGCTGCAGTCCTACACTTTTCTCCACCAATACCGCCAACTAATCCTGCCGTAAGTCCACAGGCTTCTACAGTATTTTGCCAAGAAGGATAATTTTCAAATTGATCCTTAAACGCTTTTTCTCCATCTATTAATAATTGATCTCTTAAAACTCTTGATATCTGAATTGCTTGTTGAACAAGACCGTCATCTATCGTTGCACTTGTTATTGAGGATTCGTACCATTTTGCCAAGGCATCTGCAATGCCACTTGCAAGTGTTCTTGATGGAGCTGTTTTAATAAATTTATGATCATAAACTAGTATTTTCGGACAAGATCTTAATGCGACATCCTTTATGAATTGACCATCCTTTGTATATATATTTGATAATGCTGTCCAACCTGCACATGTAGAGGCGCTAAGGGGGACTGTAATACATGGGATATTAAGAGACTCGGCTATATATTTTCCAGAATCTAGAACTTTGCCACCCCCAGCTGCGATAACAGAATCATTATTATTATTTGAAATGATATTCTTAACTCTTGTAATATCTTCGTAACAACAATCAAATTGTAAATTAGCGTAATTAACATTAAGTTTTTGATTTTTTAAATCTTTAAAAATATTATTTCTCAAATTATTAGTCTGAATGCCTCTACCTAGAATTAATGGACTTTTAGTTAATTCGGCAATATGAGGTAAAGATTCTTCCCAAGCATAATTTCCCCTATATATAGTTTCTGGAGAGATTGACTGCATATATTTACTTTGAATGATTAGAAATTAGCACCTGCTAGCTCTTGAGAAGATTCTTCAGAAGAAATATTTATAGTAACTTTTTTATTATTATCTATATCAACTAATGCATTATCTCCATCTTTTATTCTCCCTGAAAGAACTTCTTCAGCCAAACTATCTTCGAGTAAACGCATAACTGCTCTTCTCAAAGGTCTTGCTCCATATGAAGGATTATAACCTTCTTCAACAAGCCTTTCTTTGAAAGCATCGGTAACATTTAACTTAATGCCCTTATCTTGTAATCGGACAAAAACTTCTTGCAACATTATTTCAGCAATTTCTTTAACTTCATTTTTAGTTAGTTGTCTAAATACAATAATTTCATCAAGCCTATTTAAAAATTCAGGCCTAAAGTATTGCTTAAGTTCTTCATTAACTAGTGACTTAATTCTATTATATTGGCTATCTTCAACTGAATCACCTGAGAATTCAAATCCTAGTCCACCACCTCCTTTCTCGATTACTTTTGAACCGATATTAGAAGTCATTATTAACAATGTATTTTTAAAATCTACAGTTCTACCTTTGGAGTCAGTTAATCTTCCGTCTTCAAGTAGTTGCAATAATAAGTTAAAAACATCTGGATGCGCCTTTTCAACTTCATCAAATAAAACGACGGTATAAGGACGTCTTCTAACCGCTTCAGTAAGCTGACCTCCTTCATTAAAACCAACATAACCAGGAGGGGAGCCTATAAGTTTACTAACTGTATGCCTTTCCATAAATTCTGACATATCTAATCTGATCATTGCTTCTTCACTACCGAAGAAATATGAAGCTAATGATTTAGTCAATTCAGTTTTACCAACACCAGTAGGACCAGAGAAGATAAAACTTGCGATGGGTCTATTAGGATTTTTCAGTCCAACTCTTGCTCTTCTTATGGCTCTTGAGACAGCCTTTACAGCTTCATCTTGTCCAATTAGCCTTTGGTGAAGTGTTTCCTCCATATTAAGAAGCTTGACTGATTCAGTTTCTGTTAGTTTTTGAACAGGAACACCAGTCCATGAAGCTACAATATGTGCTACATCCTCTTCACTAACAAGGGGACTTTGTAAAAGTTTTGAATCACTTTTTAAAGAATTATCAGCATCAGATTGCTCTCCAACTGTAGTTTCTTTTTTATTGTCCAATACCTCTTTAATTTTTGCAGACAATTCAATCTCCTTTTCACGTAATTGGCCAGCTTGATCGAAATTTTGATCTCTTACAGATTCTTCCTTCTGTTTTTGAACTTGTCTTAATTCTCTATCAATTTGTTTTGCTTCAGGGGGAAGTTTAGAGTTTATTAAACGTACTCTACTTCCAGCCTCGTCGATGAGGTCAATAGCCTTATCAGGTAAAAATCTGTCAGATATATAACGATCTCCTAAATGAGCGGCAGCCTCTAGAGCATCATCAGTAATTTTTAGACGATGATGTTGTTCGTAACGCTCTCTAAGACCTCTTAAAATTTCGATTGTATCTTCTATAGATGGCTCCCCTACCATTACAGGCTGGAATCTTCTTTCTAGAGCAGCATCTCTTTCAATATGTTTTCTATATTCATCAAGAGTTGTTGCTCCAATACATTGAAGTTCCCCTCTAGCTAATGCTGGCTTGAGTATATTTGCTGCATCTATAGCTCCTTCAGCAGCTCCAGCACCAATTAAAGTATGCACTTCATCTATGACAAGAATGACATTACCTGCTGATTTAATTTCTTCCATTATTTTTTTTAACCTTTCTTCAAATTCACCTCTATATTTTGTTCCTGCCACCAAAAGACCTATATCAAGAGTCAAAACTCTTTTATCTTCAAGTATGTCTGGAATATCCCCAGTTTGTATTCTTTGAGCTAAACCTTCTGCGATAGCTGTTTTACCTACACCTGGCTCTCCAATAAGTACAGGATTATTTTTTGTCCTTCTGCCAAGTATTTGAACTACACGATCTATTTCTGAATGGCGTCCAACGACTGGATCTAATTTTGATTCACTTGCTAATTTTGTTAAATTTGTTCCGAATTCATCAAGAGTAGCAGTTTTTAAGTTGCCCTTATTTGTACTGGTCCCTGTGCCAACTTCCGCTGTTTCACCTAGCATTCTTATAACTTGAGTTCTAACTTTTGTAAGGTCAATATTAAGGTTTTCAAGAACTCTTGCAGCCACACCTTCACCTTCTCTTATTAAACCTAACAATAGATGTTCTGTCCCAATGTAATTATGGCCAAGTTGACGAGCCTCTTCTAAAGATAGTTCTAAAACTCTTTTAGCCCTAGGAGTAAAAGGTATTTCTACAGCTACAAACCCTGAACCTCTACCTATTATCTTTTCCACCTCTATCCTTGAATCTTTTAAATTAACTCCAAGTGATTTGAGCACTTTTGCTGCAACCCCAGTCCCTTCTCCAATTAACCCCAAAAGAATTTGTTCAGTTCCAACAAAATTATGACCAAGTCTTCTAGCTTCCTCTTGAGCAAGCATAATGACTTTTATAGCCTTTTCTGTAAATCTTTCAAACATTAGAAGATTAAATTCCTACTAATAACCTACCAGTAATATGTCAATTTTGTGTTCAGAATGAGCTTTTGTGAATACCCAAAAGTATAATTTATTAATTTAAATTGAACATTTTTAGTGATATAGCAAGAAATTATAGTAATTTCAAGGATTCTGGTTATCCGAACAATTAAATTTTACATTATTTTGTTGTTAATTTTTTTTCTTTTAAAAGAGCATGTGAACCATCTTTATAATAATTTTTTCTTATTCCTACAGTAGAAAAATCAAAGCGACTATAAAATCTTTCAGCATTAACATTGACCTGAGAAACCTCCAATAGAATTTTTTTTAAATTTAATTTTTCACATTTTTTTATTAAATAGCTCATAAGGTATGATCCAAAACCCTTTTTCCTAAATCTCTTATTAACAACAAAATAATTTATTTGAGCTTCATCAAGAACAACCTGAAAAACACATATTCCAATGACTAAATTTACAATTAATAACCCAAAGATTTTTGTACCTTCTTTTTTGAATTCGTTAGCCCATTGTTTCTTGCTCCATAGGGAAATTGTATTTGAATCTAATTCATAACATAAATCAATATCTTTCTTATTTATTTGTTTGATAGATATCATTTTATTATGTATGTATATTTAAAAAGTTCAAATCTAGAGTCATTATAAAATATGACAGTTTTGGCAAAACTTTATTTAAAGTTCTCCTATGGAAGAAAAACAATCTTTTTTAAAACAGAAAATTGACTTGGAAAGTCCTAATAAAAATATCGTACCTATTACTACATCCATTGGAGGAGATGGAAAATTGTCAATTGGTGGATGTTCTATTGAAGAGTTAGTTAAAAAATATGATTCTCCTCTTTATATATTGGATGAAATCACTTTAAGAAAGTCTTGTAGAGCCTATAAAAAAGCATTAGAAAAATATTACCCAGGGGAATCTCTCCCTATATATGCTTCCAAGGCAAATAGCTCTATATTCATGAGTAATCTTGTTTCCTCAGAAGGTTTAGGACTTGATGCAGTCTCAGAAGGAGAATTATTAACTGCTCTAAAGGGTGGTGTACCAAACGAAAAAATTGTTTTTCATGGGAATAATAAATCTGACAAAGAAATTGATTTCGCAATAAGAAATAACATCAAAATAATCGTAGATAATGATTATGACTTAAGAAGACTAGAGGAGATATCAAATTCATTAAATCATGACTTAGAAATAATGATTCGCTTCACTCCCGGAATCGAATGCCATACACATGAATACATTAGAACAGGTTCATTTGATAGCAAATTTGGTTTTGGAATCGAATATTTGAATAATTTATTTGCGAGCATAAGCGAAACTAAACACCTAAAATTAAAAGGAATACATGCTCATATTGGTTCCCAGATCTTTGAACTAGACCCTCATAAGGATCTAGGTGAAATAATGGTAAAAGTTATTTTAGACGCTAAAAATTTTGGCCATAATATTAAAGAACTTAATGTTGGTGGAGGTTTAGGCATTAAATATACAAAAGATGATGATCCGCCTTCTATCGATGAATGGGTAAGAACAATTTCCAACTCAGTTGTTAATGCTTGTAAAAAACACAATTTAGATCTGCCAAAATTGATGTGCGAGCCTGGAAGATCTATCGTATCAACAGCAGGCATAACAATTTACAAAATTGGAGCTTTTAAAGAAATTCCAGGAATCAGAACTTATTTGTCTGTTGATGGCGGGATGAGTGATAATCCAAGGCCAATAACATATCAATCAAATTATTCTGCATGTTTGGTAAAAAACCCCTTTAATTTTAATTCAAAAAATAAATATACAATTGCTGGCAAACACTGCGAATCAGGAGATGTATTGTTTAAGGAGATAGAACTAGCAAATTGTGAAACAGGAGATCTAATATGTGTTTTTGGTACTGGTGCTTACAATAATTCAATGAGTTCTAACTACAACAGAATACCGAGACCCGCAGCACTTTTAGTTTGTAATGGAGAAGCAGAAATTATTCAAAAAAGAGAAAGTCCATTTGATCTTTTGAAATATGATGTTTTGCCTGATCGCTTTATTAAATAAAATCAGGTAAATTTAAATTAATTTAGTTTTTAGTGTGAATTTCTGGGGGATTATAAATTTAAAGCTTTTATTAGATGTCTTATTTGCTGTTGGTTTCGGACTTTTATTATTTTCTAGAGTAAAAGAACAACGGACATTATGGCTGCTAAGAGGATATTTGTTTTTAGTCTCATCAGCATGGTTTATTCAAAGATATGCATACTTACCACTAACATCAAAATTAATTGATGCTGTTGTCCTCGCTTGCTCTCTTTCATTAGCGATCCTTTGGCAAGGAGAGTTAAGAAGATTAATGGAACTACTAGGCACTGGGAGGCTAGCTGTATTACTTGGGAATCCCCCAAGAGAATTTAGAGCAACTTCAACTACTATTACTCAGTTAGTTGATACTGCAGGTAAACTCTCTCAAAATAGAAGAGGGGCTTTAATCGTTGTAGATTTGGGGAGTGATTTAAGACCTGAAGATTTTTTATATTCAGGTACCCATATTGAGGCACAATTATCAACTGACCTTTTAATAAATCTTTTTGCAACAGATACGCCTTTACATGATGGAGCAGTTCTTGTGAAAGGGAATAAAATAATTTCTGCTGGCGTAATACTTCCTCTTTCAAGACAAGGAATAAGTAGATATGGCACAAGACATTTAGCAGCATTAGGAATTACAGAAAGATTTGACAGATGTATTTGTATTGTTGTTTCTGAAGAAACAGGTACGTTATCATTAGCAAACCAAGGCAAACTAGAAAGGCCAATAACCAGCAGCAGGTTACAAGAACTTCTTGCAAAACTGATTGGTAATCAAAACTCTATGGGAGCAAATAAAGCATCTTTAAGTAAAAATGTCTTATCCCAAAAGACAAGCTCAGGTGATAATATCATCAGTGATATTAATAAAAAAAAGTCAGAAAAATCAGAAATTTTTATAAACAAAAAGGATTAACTAATGAGTTTAGAAAAAGTAATAGACAATAAAATTAGTAACTTATCAATGAAAATAGATAAGCAAAAATTGCCTAGACATGTAGCAATAATTATGGACGGCAATGGAAGATGGGCGACTAGAAAAGGTTTACCCAGATCATTTGGACATAAACAGGGCGTTAGTGTATTAAAAAAAATTCTCAAATCTGCAAAAAATTTAGGTTGTAAAGAAATTACTGTTTATGCTTTTTCAACTGAGAATTGGGCAAGACCAGCAAAAGAAGTTGATTTCCTCATAAATCTTTTTAGCGAAGTTTTAAAAAACGAAATTAAAGAGATACATGAAGAATCAACAAAAATAAAATTTATTGGTGATTTAACTCCTTTCCCAAGAAATTTAAAAGAAATAATCTCTAGTTCAGAATCACTTACTAAAAACAATAATAAATTTTTATTCAATGTTTGTGTTAATTACGGAGGTAGACAAGAAATAGTAAAAGTTGCTAAAGAACTAGCATTAAAATCTTCTGCTGGGGAAATAAAACCAAGTGAAATCAATGAAGAATTATTTAATTCAGAGCTATTAACTGGAGGGATTAAGGATCCAGAATTGCTAATAAGAACTAGTGGCGAAAAAAGGATAAGTAATTTTTTATTATGGCAATTAGCATATTCAGAAATTTATATATCTGACGTACTTTGGCCAGATTTCAATGAGCATGAATTTTTTAAAGCAATAATTGATTACCAATCAAGAAATAGACGTTTCGGCGGGATAGAATCATTACCAAATGAATCTTTTGAAGATTCTCAATATTCTTCCTAATAAAAATGGTTAATTCGAATAATCAGTTATTTAAAGAAATTAGGTTCGATTGGAATAAAGAGGAGATATTGGGAATACTTAATATGCCTCTTATTGATTTAATGTGGGAATCACAAACCGTTCACAGGAAATTTAACAACTACGATATTCAATTAGCATCATTGTTTAGCGTAAAAACTGGTGGATGTGAAGAAAATTGTTCGTACTGTAGTCAATCAATTTATAGTTCTAGCGACATCAAAAGTCATCCACAATTTCAAGTTGAAGAGGTTTTAGCAAGAGCTCAAATAGCAAAAAATGAGGGAGCAGATAGGTTTTGTATGGGGTGGGCGTGGAGAGAAATTAGAGATGGGAAATCTTTTAATGCAATGTTAGAGATGGTTAGCGGCGTAAGAGATTTAGGGATGGAAGCATGCGTTACTGCTGGGATGCTTACAGAAGAACAAGCTTCCAGACTGGCTGATGCAGGTTTAACCGCGTATAACCACAATCTTGACACTAGTCCTGAGCATTATAAAAATATTATTACGACAAGAACTTATCAAGACAGACTTGATACTATCAAAAGAGTAAGGAATGCAGGAATAAATGTTTGTTGTGGAGGGATAATAGGTTTGGGTGAAACTAATAGCGATAGAGCATCTCTTTTAAAAGTGCTTTCAAATATGAATCCACACCCTGAAAGTGTTCCTATAAATTCACTGGTAGCTATTGAAGGTACTGGTTTAGAAGATAATCAAGAAATTGATTCTATTGAAATGATAAGGATGATAGCTACAGCAAGAATTCTTATGCCTAAAAGTAAAATAAGATTAAGTGCAGGGCGAGAAAAGCTTTCAAAAGAAGCCCAAATTTTATGTTTTCAATGTGGAGCAAATTCAATTTTTTATGGAGATGAGTTACTCACAACTTCAAATCCATCTTTTCAATCAGACAGAAAACTTCTTAAAGAGGTAGGAGTATCATTTAACAAAGATTTTGAAACTCATGAAAAAACATTATCTTCTTTATGAAAGGCAAAAATTATAAAATAGTTTCTCTTTACTCTTTCTTCCCATTTCAAGAAAACCTAATTATTAATCTAAAAAATCAATTATTAGAAATCGAAAATGAAAATGATCTTTCAGGGTTGTTAATTTTTGCAAGTGAGGGTATTAATGGAACTATTTGTGCCGAGAAAAATGTAATTGATTTTGTTATCAATTTACTTAATAAATATGCAGGTAATAGAAATTTGAATATTAAAGTAAACTTTTCAAAAGACAAAGTCTTCAAAAAATTAAAGATAAAAATCAAAAAAGAAATAGTCACCATGGGTGTCCCTGAAATAAACCCTGCAGAAAATAATGGGACCTATATTGACTCAGCTGATTGGAATAAGTTAATTAAAAATCAAAATACAATAGTCATTGATACTAGAAATCATTATGAGGTTTCTTTAGGTACATTTCAGAACTCTATAAACCCAAATACAAGAAACTTTAGCGAATTCCCAAAGTGGGTAGATGATCATTTAGAAACCCATTTAGAAAATAAACAGGATACAAATATAGCAATGTTCTGTACCGGAGGAATAAGATGTGAAAAAGCTACTAGTTTGCTGAAAAGGAAAGGTTATAAAAATATTTATCACCTAAAAGGGGGCATCCTTCAATACCTTTATGATACTCCAAAAGAAAATAACTTATTTGAAGGTGAATGTTATGTTTTTGATAAAAGAGTTGCTTTAGATCATGAATTAGAAAAAGGCTCATACTCGATTTGTCATGCATGTGGAATGCCAATTTCAATTCAAGATCAAGAAAGAAAAGAATTTAGAAAAGGTATCCAATGTCATTTCTGCATAGACCAATTCAGTGATGATGATAGGAAAAGGTTTGAAGAAAGACAAAAACAAATCGATATATTAAAAGTTGAAAATCATAAAATCTATAAGGACTAATTTTCAAAATAATGAAGGTTGAAGAATTAGAAAAATTAGCGGGTACTATTGGATTATTAATTAAAATTCAAGTTAGAGAAACTCTTGGATTATGTTTCTTTAGAATCGTGATTGCAGAACAGAAAGATAACATAATTAAGATTTGGGCCGAAATGAAAGGTTGGACTTATTTGAATAAACAAGGTATTCAGCTTGATACATTAAGAATCCTTAGTAAATCTCCTGCATTTGTTTCGGAATTAATATGGGCAACAACTATGGCTTGGGCAATTGAAAAAAAATCAAGCAACAAAGTAAGACTTTTAGCCATTTTTGATAGTGAAGGATATAGTAAAAAACTTGTAAGATATTTCAAGTTAATAGGATTCAAAATTGTCAAAGAAGTTGGTTCTAGCCCAGTAGATCTTTTATTAAGATTGGTTTGGGGAGGTGCAGGTACACTTATGAACGGGGAATGTATTTCCATATTGAAAAGACTTGAAAAGAAACTCTCTTTAATTAAAGAAAGTTAACCCACGTGATAACTACTTCTTACTAAAGGGCCAGAAGATACTTTTTTGAATCCTAATTTCTTAGAGAAGCGATATAAATATTTAAACTCTGATGGATCCCAATATTTCTTAACTGCCAAATGATTGAATGAGGGCCTTAAATATTGGCCAATTGTAATTTGATCACAATCTATTTTTCTAAGATCATAAATTGTATTTTTTATTTCATCCAATGTTTCCCCAAGTCCTAACATAATGCCTGATTTAGTTTGAATATGAGGAGCAATATCCTTTGACTTTTTTAGTAAAATAAGGGATTTTTTGTAATTTGCCCCCCTCCTAACTTCTTTTTGCAGTCTTTCAACAGTTTCAAGATTATGATTAAAGCATATTGGATCTTTTTCTAAAATCATCTTCAATCTCTCAGTCTGAAGGTTATTTGTTTCATCAAGATTTTTGCCTCCACCCCATAAATCAGGAGTTAAAACTTCAATTTTAATTGTTGAATCAATTTTTCTAATCTCATCAATTGTAGATATAAATAAATTTGCGCCATGATCAGGGAGATCGTCTCTAGCTACAGATGTCAAAACAACATATTTCAAATTTAGTACTTTCACTGCTTCAGCGACTTGAGTACATTCATCAATATTGATAGAACTAGGCCTCCCTTTATTTACCTGACAAAAAGCACATGAACGTGAACATATCGATCCACCCAGTAAGAAGGTGGCTGTTCCTGAGGCATAACATTCTGCTCTATTTGGACATCTTGCTTCTTCACAAATAGTATGAATATTTGATTTTTTTATGAGTGTTTGTATTTTTGCGAATTCTGAAGCTTTACTAACAGGAAATTTAATCCAAGAGGGAAGTCTTAAGATTTTTTCTTTCTTGATTAGATTATTGTCTCTCATTGTCTAATTTAGTTTTGTTCTACCTTCTAAGGCCCTTGCAAGTGTAACTTCATCCACATATTCAAGTTCACTGCCCATTGGGAGCCCATATGCAATCCTCGTAACTTTAGTAAAAGGGGCTAACAATTTTCCAATATAAAGACTTGTTGTATCTCCCTCAACACTAGGGGTCAATGCCAATATGATTTCATCTATTTCAGACTTACTAACTCTTTCTACCAAGCTTCTTATTTCTAAGAGTTCGGGGCCAACAGAATCCATTGGGGATATTAAACCACCAATAACATGGTAAACACCTTTAAATTCTCTGGCGCGCTCCAAAGCAAGCAGATCTTTTGTTTCTGCTACTACACAGATTAGTTTTTGATTTCTTTCAATATTCCTACAAATTTCGCATTCATCTTCTGAAGTCAAATTGAAACATTTTTTGCAACGACCAACATTACTACGTGCCTCTAACAGAGCCTTTGAAAATTCTCTTATTGTACTTTCAGGTTGTTTTAAAATAAACAGGGCTAATCGTTGCGCTGTTCTTGGACCAATCCCTGGGAATTTCTCAAAATGACCGATTAATTTTGAAAGTGGTTTGGTATAAGTAATCAAAATTAAACTATTTCTAAAGATAATTTAGACGCAAAATTCCGAATTGCCATAATTGTTTGCTTTTAATGTCTTATTATGTTTTCAGTTAGTAATTTCAAACAAAATGAAAAATATTAAATTAAACCCTTTCAAATATTTATTTTTGGTTTTTTTGTGTTTAACACTGAGTGCTTGTAGTGGCGGACTGAATGCGGGATTAGAAGCTTATCAAAGTCCAGATGGTAGATATGCCTTTTTGTATCCAACAGGGTGGACTAGAGTAAAAGTCGATGGAGGACCTGAAATTATTTATCATGATTTAATAAATAGTAATGAGACCTTAAGTTTAGTTATTTCTGATGTCAATAAAGAGGTTCAATTAGAGCAATTAGGAAGCCCAAGTGAAGTAGGTCAAACATTAATTGATAAAGTCATTGCTCCCGAAGGTTCAGGTAGAGAGGTGAAACTTATAAATGCCGATAAGAGGGAAGCATCCAGTCACATTTTCTATGATTTAGAGTATGAATTAAATTTAAATGAACAGGCAAGACATGAATTAGCTACTGTCGTAATTGATAGAGGAACACTTTACACTTTCGCTGTGGGAACAAATGAAGAAAGGTGGAATAAAGTTGACGGTATGTTTAGTAACGTAATTGAATCATTTAACTTCTTAATATAGTTTAGAAATTCATATTAGATTCCTACTTGAACATTCCACAAATCAGCATATATTTTGTTCTGATCTAATAGTTTTTCATGTTTTCCGCTTTCAACTATTTTACCTTTATCAATAACTACAATATTATCCGCATTTTTTATAGTGCTTAATCTATGAGCTATTACTATAGTTGTTCTTTCTTTTGTGATTTTAGATAACGATTTTTGAATTAAAGCCTCTGTTTCATTATCAACTGAAGCTGTAGCTTCATCTAATATTAATATTGGAGCATCCTTTAAAACAGCTCTCGCCAAGGCAATTCTTTGACGTTGCCCGCCCGAGAGTCTTTGGCCCCTTTCCCCCACTATAGTTCTATAACCATCTGGTAATTGTTCAATAAATTTATGAGCTTCCGCAATCTTTGAAGCTTTAATAATATCTTTAAGACTTGGGTTGATTGAGCCATAAGCAATATTTTCTTGTACACTGCCATGAAATAAATAAGTTTCTTGACTTACTAAAGAGATACACTTTCTTAAATCCCTCAAATTTATTTCTTTAATAGAAAACCCATCCAAGGTTATTGACCCATTATTACTATCATAAATTCTAAGTAGTAGTTTTATTATTGTACTCTTCCCAGAACCTGTTAAACCAACAATTCCTAATGTTGAGTTATTTTCAATTTTGATATTTATGTTTTTTAATGTTAAATCTCGACCAGGATAATTAAAATTTACATTATTAAAAATAATTTCTCCTTTGATATCTTTAGGTTCAATTTTTATTTTTCCATCTTTTATTTTTATAGGCGTATCTATGAGATCAATTACTCTATCTATTGAAGCCATAGATCTCTGAAAATCATCTAAAACATGCCCCAAAGTAGTTAAAGGCCATAATAGTCTTTGTGTAATAAACACTAAAAAACTATAAGTACCTACATCAAGTGTCTTATTCCAAGTTTGGAAACCTCCAATTAATAGAATCGATATAAAAGCAAATAAAATTGCAAATCTTATAAGAGGGATAAAAGCAGAAGATAATTTTATTGCAGCTTTATTACTTCTTTGATAATCGAGACTTTCTTTATTTAATCTATTTAGTTCCCATTTTTCTTTAGTAAAACTTTTTATGGTTAGAATTCCACTTAAATTATTATTAAGCCTTGATGCCAACAGTCCAGCTTTATTTCTAACATCTCTGTATTTTGGAGCAAGCTTCCTTTGAAATTTAATTGATCCTAAAAATATAATTGGAATAGGAAAGAAAGCAAATAATGCGATTTTTGGAGCGACAAAAATCATAGTACCCCCAATTATTAAAACAGTTATAAATAACTGAATAATCTGATTAGCCCCTTGGTCTAAAAATCTCTCAAGTTGATTTATATCATCATTCAAAATAGATAATAGCCTTCCAGTATTATCATTTTCAAAAAAATCCATATCTAATTCTTGGATATGCTCATAAGCTTTTATTCTTAATTTATGTTGCGATAGCTGAGCCAAATTTCTCCATAAAATCGAATATAAATATTCAAAGGAGGATTCACCAGACCAAACTATCCCTGAAGCAAATGCAAGAAAAATCAATTGTGCTGGAACTTCTTTTATTCCAAAACCAGCAATCCATGAATTCTGTTCCTTAACAACGATATCTACTGCAAGGCCAATTATTACAGGGGGAGCTAAATCTAATATTTTATTAATTATGGAACTAAGAAAAGCAAATAATAGTAACCTTCTTTCCTCAATCAGATTTAAATAAAGTCTAATTATTGGATTTTGATTGTTCTTAGACCTCATAAAAATAATAATTAAATTTTTCTATTATGATTTAAATTTTCTTTAGTTTCTAATTTACATTTTGTTTTTGCATCTTGATGACTCGCAGTTTGCAGAAATTCTTCGTAGTAACAATCACAAGTTTCATTCGCAATTTCTTCACTATATACCATTTCTGCTTTCATCATTTCCTCTTTGACACTCTGAAGACAAAATAATTTTATGATTGAACTTTGTTTCGTTTGAGCTAAATAATAACTATTAAAGGAGTTGAATAGTATTATCAGATTCACAAAAATAAATAAATTATATTTGCTATCTTTCATTTTCTATCACTAGTTTCTGACTTTAATTTTTTTTAATTTATTTTTAGTTTCTCTATGCAGATCTCTGGGTAAATCTACCAAACTGTAATCATTAAAAATCTGTATCTTACCTATGGATCTACCATTTATATTAGTTGAATTACAGATTGAGGATATAATATTTGCAACTCTAACTCCATCAAATTTACCAAAGTTAAATTTGTAGGTTTCAAAAGAATCATTTTGATAATTATTTCTTCTATTTGAATTTCTCATACGATTATTACTATTTCTATTTGATCTATTTCGATCATTATTATTTTGTTTATTAATCCAAGAATCATCTTCATTAACAAAAAATGATTTATTACCTATTACTAAATTAATCGCCGCCATTGCAATATTTGAGTCATCCATAGAGTATTTTTCTTTTAAATTATCTAGTACATCAATAATCAAAGCTTTATTTTCTTCATTTTCATCTTTAGCTAAAGAACTCTCATTAACATTATCTATAAGTTTCTCCATCCTTTTTTCATTTATTATTTTATTACTTGGTATGTTTATTTCTTCAATCTTGGTTCTTGTTGAGTTTTCTAAGTTTCTTAGAAAATGTTTTTCTCTTTGATTAACAAATAAAATTGCTTCTCCTGATCTGCCTGCCCTTCCAGTTCTTCCAATTCTATGAGTATATGTTTCCTTGTCAAAAGGAAAATCGTAATTAACAACAAGTTTTATCCTCTCAACATCTAATCCTCTAGCTGCTACATCCGTGGCAACAAGGATATTAATAAATCCTTTTTTCAATCTATCTACAGTATTTTCTCTTTGATTTTGAGGTATATCTCCATTAAGTACTGCCACAGTATGACCTGAATTCTCTAAAGCTTCAGCTATTGAAGTAGTAAGTAGTTTTGTCCTAACAAAAATAATTACTCCCTCGTTATTAAGTTCTAGTATTCTTTTTAAAGCATCTAACTTATGATGCCTTTGTACATATAGAAATTTTTGCGAAATTAATTGAGTTTCTTTTTTGACACTTTTGATTAATATTTCGGCGGGATCATTTAGATATTTTTTTGCTATATTTCTTATCTCACTAGGCATTGTTGCTGAAAACAATACCATCTGCTTATTTTCCGGAAGTTTATCTATTATCCATTCAATATCTTCAAGAAAACCCATATTTAACATTTCATCTGCCTCATCTAAAACAAGACAATTTATATCTTTAACTTTAAAAGTCCCCTGCCTTATATGATCCATTATTCGGCCTGGGGTCCCAACTACTACGTCAACTTTTCTTTTTAATGCAGAAATTTGATTTCGATAGTCGGTACCTCCATATATTGCAACCGTCTTAAAATTACTAGATTCAGAACTATAACTTTTAAAAGATTCTGCCACTTGAGTTGCTAATTCTCTTGTAGGAGTCATTACTAAAACCTTGGCATTTAATTCTTTATTATCTGTAAGTTTTTCTATTAATGGTAATGCGAAAGCTGCAGTCTTTCCTGTTCCTGTTTGTGCTTGTCCTAGTAAATCCCTGCCTAACATTAGTTCGGGAATTGCAGCTTTTTGGATGGGAGTTGGATTTTTATATCCTTTATTTATTAACGAGTTTAAGATAGATTGATTAAACCCAAAATCGAGAAATCCATTCTCATTATCATTGTCATCTCCTTTCGATACTTCCAATAATTGAGATTCAATTTCTTTTTTGTTCTCTAACTTCTTGGACTCTAGTAGAGAAGAATCTTCATTCTGAGACTTTTCCTGCTCACTACCAATAGAGTTATTATCTTTTCTTAAAGCCATTTTAAATGCCTAATAATCTTCTGATTAGGCATTCAACAAATATCTAAATTTACTTAAATTGTTGATTAGCCTTACAGAGCCGAATTATTAATCTAGCATCTTGAGGTTAAGATATTACTAATTTCTCAAAAATAAAATTTAATTTAAATAATATATATTTAAAGATTTTTTAGCTCTTGTAACAGCAGTATAAAATAACCTTCTTTCAAAATTATCTCTGCAAAAGATATTTTGATTATCTTTTTTTTCTTTTACAGCATATTGTTTTCTTCTATAATTTTGGGACCACAAAATGTTTACTTTTTCAGATTCACTTCCTTGAGATTTATGAATAGTAATGGCTATTGCTGGTACAACATTTTCTAAATTAGATGGATCAATTAATGCGACAATTTCTTCGTTACTATCATTAAATTTTCTAAAAAGATATTTTCTTTTATTTTTTAAACCTATAAGTACTCCGATATCCCCATTTGACAATCCAAGTTCATTATTATTTTTTGTACACATAATCGGAACACCCTCTTTAAGAGTTTTAAGGTCATAGGGTTTTTTTTGACCAAAAACAATTTCATTCAAATATTCAACACTCCATATTCCTGAATTTTTTTCGCATAAAATCAATTGACTTTGTAAATCTAGAAATATCTTATCTACTAAATCTTTTTCATTAAGCAATAAATTATTAATACTCTCATCAAATATATATTTTTTTTTACTTAAATTTGAAGTTGAAATATTTAACTTTTTTAGATGACTTGTAATCGAAAATAATAGATCTTTTGGAATATCTTTTTCTCTACTCTTTGAAATAGTAATTTCTTTTGAATTATTATCTTTTTCTAATTCTTTAATCTTTTGATTAAGTAAAGAAAAATCATTATTAAATATTAAACTACTAATTAATGATATATCTCCAATATTTCTATAAGTTTTTTCTAAATTTACTACACAAGATTTAATTGAACTATTATCGGGATATTCAAACAAATAATTCCATATAGAACAGTTATTTACTGGAGATAATTGATTTTTATCTCCAACTAAAATAATTTTACAGTCCTTTGCTAGCAAATTTAAAACTGATTCAATCAAATCGATATTAACCATAGACATTTCATCAATTATGAAAATATCAAGCTCTTTTAGTTTAAATTTCAAGTTAAGAGATTTATTTTGAGAATTTAAAATCCATCTATGTAAAGTTTGAAATTCTATTTGGTCTAGAAATTTGCTAATTGAAATATTTTTTTTATCATTAAGCGCTTCTTTTAAACGTGTTGTAGCTTTACCAGTTGGAGCAGACAAACCAATATTTAAAAACTTATCAATTTGAAGGAGTTCGATTATTAACTTTATTATTAAAGTGGTTTTACCGGTACCTGGTCCTCCTTGAAGGAAAACTAGGTTTGAATATTTAAATATATTTTTAATTTGATCAATTTTATTATCATCTTTATAAATTATTGAGTTCATTAAATTATCGGTATCTATTTTTTTTTGGAATGAATTAATAACTCTTTCTATCTTTTTTGACCATTTTGATAAGGATAATTTTCTATTTACTAATACGAATGGAGAATGAAGGGAACCAATCAAACCTATATTTTTTAGAACATCTATATGTTTATTGGGCCAGCCATCTTCTAATAATTCAAAGATTATTAAACTATTATCAACATCAATAATAGTTTCACCATTTTTTTCAAACTCTAATAAAATTCTTATGACATCTTTAACGAAATTTCCATATTTTTTTTCACTAAATTTGAAAATACCTAAGATTAAATTAAATATATGATCGTATTGGAACTTTTCAATATCTATAGTAGTTTTAGTCATTCTAAAAAAGGTTATCTAAATAATTAATTCTTTTTAAAGGTGCTTTGCTAATAAAAATACCTGGAGATATATCTTCAGACTTAGATTTTTCAAATAATTCAAAATCTGGCAATCCCTTTAAAAACAGATAAATATATCCTCCTAGATGTTTATGTGGTTGATAATTTTTAAGTCGCCACTTTAATAATCTATGCAATGCTAATAAATAAAGATGAGATTGCAATGGATAATGATGTTTAATCATTTCATTTCTCATGTTTTCATAGTTATAGTTTCTTGGTAAACAATCACTATTATCACTCCCAGAAATCAAATTACTTTTCCAATCAATTACCCACCATTTACTGTCTTCTAATTTATTTCCTACAGGGAAAACACAATCAATACATCCTGAATGAAAGCCTTTATTCATAATTTGAAGATCATTTATTTTATTTGCATATTCTTCACCAAATTCATATCCCTGATCTAAAAAAAAGCAATTTGATATATCATTAGAATTAATATTTCTACCTTCATAAGATAGGGTTAAATCATATTTGAGTTCCTTAATTAAGTATTCATTTGGAATATCAACTAGTTTTTTATTTTGTAATTCTCTTCCTAAAGATATATTTATGATTCTCAAAATCGCATCTTTTACTTTAAAAGCCAAAGAAGTATCGATTTGATGAAAGTTCAATTCCTCAACAATTAAATCAATTAATTCTTGATTATTATCGTTTCTAAATTCAAATCTTTCTATTATTTTGTGCAGGCAAGTCCCAGCAATAGTTCCTTTTGGAAATTCACTTAAGGGATTTGGATAAGAAAAATAATTAGGATAATTATTTGAATTCTTAAAATTAGAATTTTTGATAATTGATATATTATCTTCATAATCCTTATATTGATTAATGGCTGCATCAAATTTTTTATCTTTACGTATCCAAGAAGAATAACTTGAATAAGAAATAAATTGATCAGAATTAAATACATTAGATATTTTTTTATTAACGTTATTTATTTTCCAAAGATTATTGTTAAATCGGTTGGTTTGGAACTTAGAAAATAATTCTTTTATTTTCTCTTTTTCTACCCTTACTTCAAAATTAGACTTATAAATATTGATATTTTCCAAATTATTAAGTAAATCATTATTTAAAATATTATTTGTATCCTCTAAATCATTAAAAACAATAAGTTTATATTTGCTCCTTGTAAGTGCTACATAAATTAACCTCTCACTCTCTTTAAATAAATCTTCTTCTTCTATTAATTTAAATTTTTTTACTTTCGCGAAATTATTTGAAATATTAACGTATATATTTCTATCAATATTTGATTTCCAAAGAGGTCCTTTAATTTTATTTGACTTATTTGAAATAATTGAGAGATATGGACATAAGACTATTTCAAATTCGAGGCCCTTACTACTATGAATGGTAGAAAGATTTATTCCATTTTGAAGATTATAATCTTTCGTTAAAAAATCTTCTCCAGTAGAAATTCTTAAAATATGATCTAACTGATTTTTATACCAGTTGAAGACTATATTTAGATCAAAATCATTATTTATTAATTCTATTTCAACAATTTCTGAAAGTTGAAATAAATTTGAATTTAAATCTGAATCTTGAATAATCGAGGATGACTTGTAATTTATAAGCAGTTCATTAACAATGTTTAAAAAACCTTTTTCTCTTAGTTCTTGGGACCAAGTAATGCATTTATTAATTAAAATTTCTAAATTATTACTAATACCATGATCAAGTAAATCTTCTAATTTTATTTCGATAAACTTTGAAGTAGAAAGCAAATTTATATTTTTTAAAGACCTCGGATTTAATAAACATTCAATGAATAAAAATAGAAGAGAACTTGCTTCTGTATCAAAAATATTTTGTTTATTTTGAATTTTGCATGGGAGGTTAAACTGATCTAATTTTTTTTTAAAATCTAAGCATTGCGAATTATTTAATGTAAGAATCGCAATATTATTAATATCAATTTCCTTATTATTTAAAATAAAATTAACTATGTAATGAGTTACAAGATCCTCTATATCAGTCTCTTTTTTTGAAAATTCTACAATTTCAAATACATCCTTAAATCTAAATTCAGGATTAATATTTTTATTAATTCTTGAGGTTAATTTACTATAGTTTAGTTTTGATTGTTTAAGTCCATTCTTATAAAGTTTATTAAGAACATCTATTAACTTTTTTGAGGATCTATAGTTATCTGTAAGACTAAAAACTTCGATTGCATTAGATCTTGCATCTAAGTAAGTTTCAATATCTCCACCTCTAAATTTGTAAATAGCTTGTTTTGGATCACCTACGCAAAGTAAAAAATGATTTTTTGTATTAAAGAATTTTTTTATTAAATTCCACTGAGTAATATCTGTATCTTGGAATTCATCAACTAAGACACAAGTAAATCTTTTTTGAATTTTAGATAGAGTATTACTATTACTAATTTCTGAATCTAGAAATGTATTTTCTACAGTCTTTATAAGATCGTTGAAGTTGAATATAGAAAAACTTTTCTTTAATTCAATTAATTTTATATAAGCTAATTGAGTAAATATTCTTACAAATTCAGTAAAGAAACCTTCTTTTATTTTATAAATTTTATCTTGTAATAAATTAAATTTAGTAAAATCTAATTTTAGATTATGTTTACTAATTTCTTTAGATATATTTTCAATGTAAAAATATTTAGATAAAAGATCATCCTTAGAAATATCATATATAAAATCAATAACATTTTTAGAATTAAGCCTTTTGTTAATCTCTTCAATCCAACAATTTATTTGATTAAACTTATCATTTCTTGGCTTTGCAGCATATATTTGACTTTTTCCACCACTCTCCTTAATTAATTTTCCCAACTCTATGAGTTGTAAAAATAATTCCTTACCATTCTTATTCCATTCAAAACAAAACTCGTTCCAATTTAAATAAAAAATTTCATTAAAATAATTATTTAAATCAATAATCTTATATTTATTATTTATTTGAAATTTATAGATATTTTCTTGATCTATATTTTTTAAAATTTCTACAAAAAATGACTTATTGATACTGCTTCCAAATTTAGAACTTATTTTTTTTTTGTTGACTGCTGAAACAAGCTCATGATTAAGATTCAGAAAATCATCAATCCACAAATTATCTATTACATCTTTATACAAATTATCAATATTATTCTCAATATATGGATCTTGAGTTACACCTATTTCAATACTATATTCATCAATAATATTATTACAAAAAGCATGGAACGTAATTACTTTTAACTTATAGAATTGATTTATAAAATTATCAATTTCGGAAATTATTTTTTCCTTAGATTTATCTTTATCCTTAAAATTTAGATACCAATCCTTAAGAGTATTATCTATCTTACTTTCATTATGACTTTGCAAATATAATTTTAAATTATGAAATCTCGAGAGTATTTTATCTCTTAATTCACAACAAGTATTTTTTGTAAAACTTAGCAAGAGTATCTCATCTGGTTTAACTTTTTTCTCCAAAACAGCTCTTAAAACTATATGAGCTAAAGTAAAACTTTTACCAGTTCCTGCACTTGCTTCTACTAATTTAAACTTATTATCTAATTTAATTTGATTAATATCCATTCCTTTATTAAATTAAACTTTGACCTTATTTTTATAAAGTGAGTAATTCTTAAATATAGTCATTAAATATTTCTCTTCCAAGGCAATCTTCAATTTAATTATTAGAGCTAAAATTATTGTCAAGAATAAATAATAAATAGATAATTTTATTATAAAAACTCCAATGGAAATAAATATTAAAGAATAGTACATAGGATGACGCGTAAATCGATAAATACCTGAAGTAACTAGATTGCTATTATTTATAGGTCTTGGGAAAGGGGATAAATTTCTACCTAAGTCTTTAATTGAAACTAACATTATTATGAAAGCGATTATGATAATTAAAATACCCAAGAAATAAGAAAAAGGACTTTCTTGAATTATTTGTCTTTGTGGAAGAAATTCCCATTGAAAAAAATGAAGACTAATAATAAAGAACTGTAAAAAAACAAGAATTAGATCATAAGCAGCTTTAAAAAAATTTTTTAACGGAAATTTTGACATTTTTTATTTCTTTAATGCTTTAATTAGAGGACCATATAATCTGTATGATAATTGATCAAAATTATTATTTCCAAGAAAGAAATCTGGTTCTTTCTCATTACCAAAACACATTTTCATTTCAATATTATCTCTTTCTCCTTTAGAAAAATTTTTATTACCAATCCATTTATCTGTAAAAGCTTTTTTTTCATTTTTTGATTTTATTTTTGCTTCTACATATTTATAAGCACTTTCTGGAGGAAGAGGTAAACATTTTTCAGAATAATTTTTAAAAATATTTATGTACTCCTCCAAAATTAGATTTGATTCAGTTGCTCCTGGTGATTGAATAATTTGCGATTTATAATTATTTTCTTTTCTAAAAATTACTTTAGTCCTTTTTATATTCCTCTTTAAAGAAGAAATAAAGAGTAATTTTATCCAAGCCTCAGTCAATCGGCTTAAACTTAACTTCGCATTAATTAATTCAATTACTGTATCATCAGCGATTAAATATTCTTCTTTATTCGCATTTAACTTAACATAGATTTTATTAATCTTATTATGTTGACTCAAACTTGCAGATAGACTGCTTAATAAGTCTTTGATTTCTTTTTCTTTTGTAAAAATACTATTATTGGGCATAATAATACCATTTTCAGCCAATTGATCATTAATATTTAATTCATTTAAATCATCAATAATATTAGGATTATCAATCTCTACTTGCTGGATTATTTTTGTAATTATTTGCGACTTTTGCAGATTGCTTACATACTCCTCGTCTGGATGATGAATAAATAATTCTTTGGGAGAAATATTGTTTTTATTAAGCCAATATTTTTGTGGATTCTTGAACCAATAAATCAATTCTGATAATTTGTAATTTTTAATATCAGATTTTTTTTCATTCCAATTTATATCTTTTATTAAAGAATAATTACTTTTAACAATCTTAGATTTATTAAGATCAATTATTTGATTTTTATTTAAATCAGAATCTTTAATTATTAGTTCTCTTTGGCTTTGGTTCAAGAAAATATCAAAAAAAGAAATTAACTCTTTTATAGGAAAAGAAACATCTAATTTTTTATTGTTTTTATCATTTTTTACCCAAGTAACTATAAATTTATCTCTGCAGGCAATTAATAACTCCAGAAATGCATATTTCTCTCTTTCAAAAACAGATGGATCACCCAAATAATATTTGTTTTTTAATAAATTAATGTTTTCACTCTTTGGTAATTTTGGATAATTAACACTATTCATGTCTATTAGGAAGATAACCTTATGTGGAATATGCCTTGAATTCTCAATATCACTTACTAGGATCTTGTTGACTCGTGATTTGCTTTGATATTTAGCTTTATTTATGCAAGAAATTAATATTTCTCTAAAAACTTTTAACAAGATAAGATCATCAGGAATTAAAGGTATTGCGTGATTATCAAGAATTCTATTTATTTCACTTATTTCTAAATTGAAATTTGCATTAGAATCAGAAATACTTTTTAATATAAACTTTATCTTTTCAACCCAATTCGAGTAAGAAAAAGATCCCCTTATCAAATTAATATATTTTTTTAAATGAATTAATATTTTAATCCATTTATTCAAATCCAAACTTATATTTTTACAGCTAAATGGTTTTAAATTGAAAGTACTTATATTTACTTCTTTGTCATAAATTAAGCCTAAAGTAATTCTATTTATACACCAATCTAGAGTATTTTTCTCTTCACCTAATCTTTCTTTATCATCTAGTCCCCAATGAAACCCCGCTTGAGTAAGTAATAAAATAATTTCATCCTTCTCAGTTATATTAAAATCAAAAATGTTCTGAGTTACTTTTTTCGAAAGAATATAATCTATTTTTTCAACTGTAATTTTTTCACTTGCTATTTCAGTGATGTCAATTAGAAATTCATAAATGCCTGAAGAGTCATTATTATCCTCATCAATAAAAAAATAAGGTATCTTTTCACCATTAATTAACTCATTATTAAAGATGTACCTTAGATAAGGTTTAATTAAATTAGTTTGTGGAGATAAAACAGCAATATCACTATATTTAATATTCTCGCAAGAATTTATTATTTCTATAATTTTATTTCTTAAATATTCAAATTGACTATTCTGATTAAAATGCTCACAAAGTAATATTGAATCATCCCTTTCACTCACTATAAAATCAAAGCTATTATTATCAATTAGTCTTTTTTGTATTTGATTAAGAAGAGGAATATCTTTCTTATTATGAAAATTAGTTGTTGGATCGAGATAAATAAGATTATTTTTTAAATTTATACCTTCCTTATAAATATTTTCATCAATTAATTTCTGAAAGTTTGCTCCAAATTTACCAAATATTTTCTCTATATTTGTATTATTTAAATTCAATTTACTTTCATTATCATCAAATTCCAACTCTCCTTCAAGACAATTTATCCTATTCCATAAATCTTCTCCAGGAGATAATAGATACAAATTTACCTTAATAAATTTTGAAAGTTCTGAATAAAAATTAATATGTAGTTTAGATAAGTTATTATCTGAAAAAATATAAATTTGATTTGGTACTTGAAATTGAACGTTTTTAATTTTTCTTAAATTTTTTATTACTTCAAACATGTATAAACATGATGGCTTTTCAGATATCTTTTCCTCTAATAATTTATATAAAATAGGTTGCCAAAATTGATCTGAGTTTAAATTCTTAAATAGATTAGATGAATTAATTTCATATGTATTCCATTGAGCAATCATTTCAGGTCTAAAAATCAGATAATCAATAAAATTATTCGTGATCTTTTTTGTCAGATTATATATGTCTCCATCAATTGTCTTTTTATTATCCAAATATTTATTAATCCAATTTCTAAGCGGAAATGATTCTTTAAAGCTATTTAATTCTTCCAAGGAATCAATAATGCCCCATTTAATTGATTCAAAATTCCATGCGCTCATATCAATTGCAGGGAAAAAATTTGTCAATAAAGATTCGGTATAGGTTGATATTGTCTTTAATTCATAAAGAGCACTTATTTTGTTTTTTATAGTTATTTGTTCACGTAACCAATTCCCCAAAAAGTAATTGGGGACTGCTATTTCTAATTTCTCATTTATAGGCGGAGGACATATTTTTAATTCCTCTGCTAACAGCTCACTAATTACTTCAATTTTATTTGACTTATAAAGATTGAGCAATTTACTAGATGGTTATATTACTCAACTTTAAATGGATCAATTATTTCTGCATTAGGACATTCGAATTCCCCCACAGCAACAAACTCTAAACGAAGCTTTAAGAAAGTTATAAATTTTTTATCAGTCGACAAAACAACTGCAGGGGTAGATGGAATTTTTGCTTTTAGATCAGCAAATTGGGTGGTTTGTAAAAATGATGGATTTTTTAAGAGCCAAAAATCTACTTCTTTATTATTTTCTTTATAGTTCCTCATCCTCTCTTTCAAAATTTCATCAAGTGGTTCTTCAACTGTTAAAAACTTTTCACTTGCCGCAACGAAAAAGTATGTTGTCATTTTGAAATTTAATTTGATGTGATAAGGGACTTCATTTCACGTACAGACTTTTCTAATCCTATCGCTAAAGCCCTTGCAACAATACTATGACCTATGTTCAACTCGTTCATATTGTTAATTGATGCAATTTTTTTAACATTATTGTAGTTCAGGCCATGACCAGCATTAACAACTAATCCAAGGTCATTTGCTAAATGTGTAGACTCTATAATCCTTTGGAGCTCTTTATATTGTTCAGATCCCGATAGTTCAGCATATTTTCCAGTATGTAATTCTATAAAATCAAAGCCTATTTCTTTGGAATAATTTATCTGTTCACCAAGAGGATCAATAAATGCGCTTACTTCTATATTTGAATCCTTTAAATTCCCAACAGCCTTCTTAAGGTATTGCACATTACTTTTTAAATCCAACCCGCCTTCAGTAGTAACTTCCTCTCTTTTCTCAGGTACAAGCGTCACATAATCAGGAAGAATTTTTTTGGCAATTTCTAACATTTCTTGTGTAGCAGCCATCTCTAAATTGAGTTTTGTTTTTATGGTTTCTTTCAGAAGGAACACGTCCCTATCTTGTATATGTCTTCTATCTTCTCTTAGATGCACTGTTATGGAATCTGCCCCTCCTAATTCAGCTAAAAAAGCAAATTGCACAGGGTCAGGCTGGACAGTTTTCCTTGCTTGCCTTACATTTGCAATATGATCAATGTTTACTCCTAAAGTAGCCATAATTTTGAAAATCTTAGTTTCTAGACAATCTAGTAACCGCCCAATAATAGCTAATAAAAAAAGGCAAACAATTAAATTATTAATATATAGTAAATAGAACTTGAAGAAGAATTACTTAAATATTTGGCATAAAATCAACCCTGTATTGGGATTTATCGCAATGTTCATTACTCAGGACGTTGTTTTGAGATTCTTTTTTAGAAAAAAGAAAATATTAAAAAATGGTTTTTCGATTCCCATAAATTCCTCTATCATTTTGGCTCCAACCCACAGATCAAGATGGGACGGCTTAATACTCACAATGGCAATGGGTAGAAGGGTAACAAAAAAGGATTGTAGATTTATGGTTACTAAATCCGAAATGAGAGGTATACAAGGTTGGTTTTTAAAAAGACTTGGATGTTTTTCAATAAATCAATTATCGCCATCTCTATCAGCTTTAAGATATGCGATTGATCTTATAGAAAAAGGAGAACAACTAGTTGTTTTCCCCGAAGGAAAAATTAACAGATATGGAAAAAAACTAGTTCTCAAAGAAGGACTATATAGATTAGCTAGATTAGCCACCAAAAAAACAACCTCTATTACTATTATTCCAATTGGAATTGCTTACAGCAAAATACCTCCGAACTTTAGGGGCGAATTTTGTTTATCCTTTGGAAAACCAATCCCAATTAATGATTATTCATACTTTACTATCAAGGACTTTAATAAATTTCTAAATGAAAAAATGACCCAAGAGGAAGAAAAAGCATTAAAAAATGTAGGTAGATGAATCTGCAATAAGTTACTATGAATTTTAATTATTGAAAAAGAAAATGAAATTCTTAAAATTAATCCCAATTTTATTTATATTTTTTGGAAATGTTCCTTACAAAAATGAAGTTCATGCAGAAATAAAGAATCCAGAAGACTTTAGAGTACTCTCAAATGAGAGTAAAAAGCTGTCCATCTCAAACGTTGAATATTTTATAAAAGAGGGTGATAAATATATTAAAAACGGGGATTTTGAAAAAGCTAAGGATTTTTATTTAGACGCTAGAAAATTAGCAAAGCAACTTGCATCTTTTTATTCTGATTTAAATTCATCGTTCAAAGGAATTGATGCGAGAATACCAAATGAAATGCAAAGGAAAGGTAAGCAAACATTACAAATTTTGGCAGAATCAAATGAGAGATTAGCTTCTTTGTACATAAAAACTGAAAAGCCTGAGGTTGCAGTACCATTACTCGTTGAAACAATTAGAATAATGTCACCTAATAGCCCTGAAGGTAAAGAAGCTTATGAAAGATTGATCCGACTAGGATTTGTTGAGACAAAATACAAAGGTTAATTAAAATTTACTATGATTACTAAAACAGAAGTCATTAAATTAATCACTAAAAAAATCCCAAGTTCCCAAGTTTTTGTTGAAAACCTCAAGGGAAATGATCATTTGCAAGTAACTGTAATTGCATCTGAATTCAATGGATTATCATTAGTTAAACAGCATCAGCTAGTATATTCCGCCTTGAAGGAAGAATTAGCTTCAGAGGCTATTCATGCACTGGCATTAAAAACAGAAACTCCAAATTGAATTATGGACAACCTAACAAAAGATAGAATACAAAAACTGATTGAATCTAATCCAGTGATGGTTTTCATGAAAGGGACAAAATTAATGCCTCAATGCGGTTTTTCCAACAATGTAGTTCAAATACTAAATTCTTTAGGTGTAGAATTTGGTACATTTGATGTTTTAAGTGATTTCGCAATAAGAGAAGGTATCAAAGAATATTCAGATTGGCCAACAATTCCTCAAGTTTATCTAAAAGGAGAATTTCTTGGTGGATCAGACATTCTTATTGAGATGTACAACTCTGGATCTCTTAAAGAAAAAATAGAAATTGAACTAGCGTCTTAAGATAATTAGTGAGTATAAATACTGTATTGGTTAATAAAAATTAATATTTTAAATCCTTTTTTTATCAAAAAAACCTTTATTTCCATCTCCATCTGGATCAATAAAACTTGACGGATCTAAAATCCATCTTTCAATTAATCTTTCTAATTTCTCTTGATCCTTTTGCTCTAAACTACTGCAATTCCTCAATGCTTGGAGATAACCATCACTATATAATTTAAGATCAGATGGCGTATGAAAACGAGTAACTAAGTCCTGGCAACTATCGCAAATTGACTGAAAGTGACGAATTGCTTTGGGGTTTTCAAATGATGTCATAATTCGATAAATTCTGATTTTTATTTTGCATTTGTTATACCTTATTAAGAACGATCAAAAATTGCCCGGCCAAACAGTAATTAAGAATGCAATCAACTGAGCAAATCTTAGCTTCAACTCCTGGTAGTTCACAATTGCCTACGAGCTCTCAAACCCCTTCTAGAGTTCTAGTTGTTGAACCTCACCCCACACTTAGAACAGTACTTGTGCAAAGGCTTCGCCAGGATGGCCATTTAGCTGCAGCAGTAGGTACAGCTGCAGAAGCTATTGACTTATGCAGAGAACAATCACCTGACTTATTAGTAAGCGCAGAAATCCTCGATCAGAATACTGCAATGAGACTAGCTCAACAACTGGGGTCTTCAGTCATAGTTTTAACGGCAAGATCTGGTGTTGAAGCATTAGTAAATCTATTAGATGAAGGGGCAGATGATGTTCTTAGAAAACCTTTTGGACTTGAAGAGCTTGCAGCACGATGCAGAACACTCCTAAAAAGGGGAAGGATAGGATTACAAGAAAAAGTTGAGGTTGGACCTTTAGAGGTTCATCTTCTTTTAAGACAAGTTACTTTAAGCGAGAAGCCCGTAGAATTAAGCCCTAGGGAGTTTGCACTGCTTTGCGCTCTTTTGATGCCCCCTGGAATGGTAAGAAGTCGCCAAGAGCTCTTAAGGATGGCCTGGCCGCCTTTCAGCGGTGGCCCAAGGTCTGTAGATACTCAGGTATTAACGTTGCGAAGAAAATTAGAACAGGCTGGATTGGGAGAAGGTGGGGGAATAACCACTGTTAGACAACAAGGTTATAGATTCAGTATTGATAATATTTAATTTAGAAAAGCAAAAAGTTCACCAATAATCATTAAAAATGATAGTAATGTCAGTAATTTATATGTCCACAATGGTGATATGTAAGATATTTTATTGATATCAATCCCAGTATTACTAGAAACAATTAATAAAAATTTTTCAAATTTTTCCACTCTTTGTGGGACAAGAAAATTATCACCTTGAAAAGTAGTAAAGTAATAAACTTTACTACCCTGACTGGTAGGCAAAGATTTGATTAGTTTAATATCTTTCCAAGAAATCTCCCAATTTTGTTTCCCTAAAAATTTAGAAATAAAGTTACTTTTATATGAAATTTTATTACTGCAAGTTTCTACATAATCACTGGTGATATTGATTATGAAATAAAGACCTAGGGCAAAAATTATAATAGAGGGAATTTTTAATTTTTCGATTGAAATAAATGGTAAAGGAATTGTAAGCGCTAAATAAAGAGAAATTAACGAACTTTTCACATAAAAAAGAGTTTTAAATTTTTCTATCATTTCAGGAGGATCCTTTTAATCGGGCAATTTAAAACTATTTATGTTTAACTTTGCACCTATTTTGTGAGCGCATGCGTATCCACTAAAAGCAACTGCATTTAGACCTTGGCCAGGGAAGCATGAATCTCCTACACAATAAAGGTTTTGAATTTTTGTTGTGTTGAAGGGCATTGGCAAAAGTCCAAGCAACTTTTTACTGGGAATTGGTCCATAACTACCTTCATATCTTCCAAGAAACTTTTTATGAGTTTTGGGAGTACCAATTTCTTTGTGATCAATATTTTTTTCAAGATTAGGAAGAATAGTTGATATTTTTTCAACAAGGAAAGAAAAATATTTTTCTTTCTTTTGCAAATATTCTTTTCTTGATAGGCCTTCCCATTCACTCATCGATGAAGGAGTAAATGCATGTACGATATGTTTACCTTCTGGAGCCAAAGACGAGTCAAGCAAAGTAGGTATAGAAACAAAAATAACTCCCTTTTCGCTTTCTAATTCATCCCAATTTTCAACAATTATGTGATGACAATTAAAATTATCGGATATTAGATTTTTTTCTACTCCAAGGTGAATCGAAACAAAAGAAGGTGAGGGTTTATAAGTTTCTGACCACTTATATTCACTTTTTGGGACGTTTTTGCTAGAAATTAATCCTTTAGTATTATCTTTTAATCCAAAGGTATCCCATCTAGTCGAGTTGGATACAATAATATTTGAATATATCTCTTCCCCACTTGAGAGCTTAACTCCTACCGCTTTCTCATCCTTTAAGAGGATTTCAGTCACATTGGCTTTATATCTAACTTTTCCTCCTAATTTTTCAATCCCAGAAACAAACTTCTCTGCTATAGTTCCAACTCCCCCTTTTGGATAATTTATCCCCCCAGTATGCCTATCTGTAAATACCATTCCCGCATTAATCATAGGGGTTTTAAGAGCTGGCATTACAGACCAACAAAAACATTCGATATCGATAAATTTTAAAAGTTCAGGATCTTTTATAAACTTTCTTGCAACATCTCCAGCATTTGCTGGTAACCATCTAGCTAACCCTAAACAGGATAATGGAGATTTAAAGAAAACTTTAAAAAGATAACTTGGATCCTCTATTGATAAAAGAGGCATTGAATCTAAACATTTAAATACACTTGCACAAGTATCATAGAATTTCTTGATACCTTTTTTTTCCTTGGGGAAACTAGCTGATAATTTGCTTATAAATTGCTCATAATTTTTATCTACAGAAATATTAAAGTTATGTGGTAAGTGATATTCCAGTTGAACAGGATCGGGAACAGTTTCGCATTTTTCATTTACATCTTTCAAAGCACGAGTTAATAAATTGGTATAACCTTTATCTCCAAATCCAAAAATCATTGAAGCCCCTACATCAAAGGTATAGCCTTTTCTCTTGAAAGAGCCTCCACTCCCGCCTGGAATAATATATTTTTCAAGAACTAATACTTGAGCTCCTTTCGCCGCCAATTGTGAAGCAGTTACTAACCCTCCTATTCCTGAGCCAATAATAATTGCATCGAAATTTTCCTTATTTAATTCCATTTTTTGGATCTTTGATAATTAATCTTAGTAAATTTTGCTGAGTAAGTGGTCTTTATCAAAACAAGAATCTAGTTTATTTTTAAAGTCATTCAAAGCTTCTGTAGATCTTTCTTGATAAGCTTTGTACCTTAATCTTTTATCTTTTATTCTATTAGTAAGTTCTGGAACTAAACCAAATGAGGCAGGCATTGGTTGGAATTTATTTTTTTTCTGATTAGACAATATTTGATTTTTATTACTAATAAAATTCATTAAAGAGCCAATCATTGATTCACTAGGAAAACTTACTGGTTTTTTACCCTTAGCTAATAAGGATGCATTTATTCCTGCAAGTAAGCCCCCGGCAACTGCTGCTGCATAACCTTCCGTCCCCGTTATTTGACCGGCAGCAAAAAGATTTTCCCTTTTCATAAATTGCAATGTCGGTAAAAGTAATTTTGGAGATTCTAAAAAAGTATTTCTATGCATTACTCCAAAGCGTACAAACTCAACCTTCTCTAAACCAGGAATCATCCTAAATATTCTTTTTTGCTCAGACCATTTGAGGTTAGTTTGAAAACCTACCATATTTAGTAATTTCCCTTCTAAATCTTCTTTCCTTAATTGGACAACTGCATGAGGTCGCTTTTTTAATCTATTTTCCTTATCAAATAAATCTCCCCATTTTGGATTCCACAAACCAATAGATTTCAATGGTCCGTATCTCATTGTATCAACTCCTCTTCTAGCAATTTCTTCAATTGGTAAGCAAGCTTCAAAGAAATTAGCTGATTCTTTCTCAAAGTCTTTTAAATTAGCTTGTTCTCCTTCTATTAGTGCATTTCTGAAATGGATGTAATCATTTTTATCCAAGGGGCAATTTAGATATGCCGGATCTCCTTTGTCGTACCTACTAGCTTTAAATACAATCTCTTTATCAATAGTATCTCCATATACAATTGGACTAGCAGCATCAAAAAAATGACAAGCATCGATACCTGTAAAAGCTTGAATTTCATAAGACAATTCATCAGCAGTTAATGGACCAGTTGCGAGGATCGTTATATTTTCTTTGCTTGGGAGATTCAATTGTTCAAATCTCTTAATTTCAATTAAAGGATGATTAGATAAAGCATCAGTCAACGCGATACTAAATTTAGATCTATCAACTGCCAAAGCTCCACCTGCTGGCACAGCAAATTTGTCTGCTGTTTGAACTATCAATGATTTAAAAATTCTAAGTTCTTTTTGCAATAGACCTGCAGCTCTATCAGGACTTAAAGCTCCAAAACTATTACTACAAACCAATTCTCCAAATTCACCCGTATGATGAGCTGGAGTTGACTTGATAGGTCTCATTTCAACCAGTTTGACTGGTACACCAGAATTTGCAACTTGCCAAGCAGCTTCTGATCCTGCAAGACCAGCACCAATAACTATAACTTCTTTATCTAACAAATTGGATTAATCCTTGCCCAAAAAGTCCCTATTGAACTGTTCTCTTGCTGGTTTTTGTATATTGAATATAACCCAAGCTAAAGCGGCAATAATGGGTGCAAAAACTACGATTGTTCTAAGCATTTTAAAAATCATATTAACGATTAGATTATTTTAACTTTTAACTGTAAATTTAGAGAGAAATTTTAATTTTTTATTTCATAAGTTAAGAATTGTTTTTCTATTGTTCAACTTGAGATAAAAAGTTGTTTTTTTTACCTTAAAAAGGGATAATTCCATATGTACTCAATTTTACAAAATGGGTCGCTAGCTCAGCGGTAGAGCATCCGGCTTTTAACCGGCTGGTCCTGAGTTCGAATCTCAGGCGACCCACATTTTTATTGGGTACATATCCTTAAAAGATAAAAACAATAGATCAAAAATTAAAAATAAACATATCTTCCTAATTGTGTAGCTTTAAATTTCTTCTATCTATGCTTAATAGACGACAGGTAAAATTATTACTTAATACATTTTTGTAGCAATTCTGTAAATATTAGGCATTTTTTTTTAAAAAAAATCAAATTCCGCAAAAAAACTAAAAAATACTTTACAAAGCTTCATAATCCCTGTTACAATAATTTATATAGTTTTTCAATTTTTATCATGACACCTGAAGCAGAACGTTTTAACGGTTGGGCAGCAATGTTAGGTTTCGTTGCAGCAGTTGGCGCGTATGTAACTACTGGACAAATCATTCCTGGCTGGTTTTAAATTCTATTCAAAACGAATTTAAAATAAATTAATAGACATCAATTATTTAATCTAATTGATATTTATAACATCCTCAAATGTTTTTGGAATTTAAGTTTTTAACTTATTTTTCAAAACTTGGGGATTTTTTTACAGTAATTAATTAAGAGTTAATTTAATACCCAAAATTATTAGCCAAAAGCCTAAAGATCTATCAGAAGAATTATCACTGTAGATGTTATGACAATAATAAATCACGTTATATTTCGCTATGTATTTCTAGGCTTGCTTAAAGAAATACCATTTAACAAATTTTTTTTCTGAATTTAATAGTTCAAAGTTTCTTATTATCTATATTATCCAAGCATGTAGAACATAATAAGTGACCTTTTTTTCTCCAAAATGTTTTTGTTGATCTTTCTATATCCTTTTTACATATTAAACATTTAAAAATTGGAGACATTCAAATCACCATTCAGAATAAGAGTTTTCCTTCTGATTATTAAAATAGAAGCTAACTTAACATATAATAATAAAAAAAAATTTCCAGAGCATTTTTATTTAAAAACATTTTATTTTAAATTGTAAAAAATTAATTATTTTTAGAAATTTTCCAAAAAAAAAGATCTGCTATAAAGCAGATCTTTCTTTGTGTGTAGTTTTTACTAATTAAATAATTAGAAAGAGAATGAAGTTTTAACAGCTATTCCTGTTAAATCATCACCAGATGTCTCCTGAATAAATACACCAGGTGTAATAGTCATGGCATCATTTACTGGATAAGAGTAAGACGCTTCATATACAAGATACTCTGTTGCAGAGTCAGCATAAAGTGCATCAGTTGCTGCAGCAATGTTTACTGAACCAGGACCAACTTCTGGGAAACTTAGACCAAAGAAGTATCCAGATTTTTCAGTAGTTCCATCATCTGAAGTTTCAAAACCAACACTTAGGCTTGCTAAATCAAAAGTGTAGTAACCGTTAACACCCCAGAATGATTTTGAATCAGTGCCTGATCCCATATCATCAGATACGTATGCAACAGCTACTCCGTAACTGTCTGCTGAATAAGCAGCGTTAACACCGAATGCGTCAGCGTTATCACCTAAGATTTCACTTTGTCCGGATGTTACTCCACCAGCTAGTGAGAATCCAGAATCAAATGCATAACCTATAGCTGCAGTAACGCCTTTACCACCTGCACCCATAGAGTTACCAGTACCACAGTCGTCTGGTGTCATATCAGTGAATGAACTATAAGTACAAGCTCCTGTAAATGCAGTACTTAAATCAGTTGAATCACCAACAATCATTGTTGCCCCACCAAGAGGGAATGAATAAGTAACGCCATCAACAGTTAGGCTAGTTCCGGTATCGAAACCCATTTTTCCGCCCATAGTTGATGCTGTTGCACTACCGTTATCAATAGCTATATCAAGTGAATCTTCACCTGTGAAACTTGTTGATAAACCGATGTTAAATTGGAAGTCGAAGCTTGTTGATTCGTTAGAATTGTCTCCAGTGTCTCCAGCACCGTCTACAGCACCTAAAACAGCGTCAACGCTAAATGATGCGGTAGTTGTTTCTGAAAAACTACCAGCTTCAAAGTTGTTTAGTCTAGCTTCTAAACCGTCTACACGGCTATTTGTAACTGCAATTTCTTCTGCAGCATTGAAGTCATTAATAGTGACTTCGTTCGCAGTCGCTGCAATAGGCGCTAAAAGGCCTAATGTTGCAGGAGCTACGAGCAAGCTCTTGAAAAGCTTCATAAATTTCCTCACACGAAATTTAAAGTACACCTCAAGATAGTGTATTTGGGTATACAAAATCAAGTGTTAACCGATACATTTTTGAATAATATGTGCCACTTTTTAAACTTATACAGTAAGTTTTCTTTTACATAAATTAATCAATCTTTTAGTATTTTTTACTAAATACTGATTTTGAAAATCATATTTTTTTTGAAATTTTGAAAGAAACTTTTTCTGTTTTGTATTTTTTCTTCTTTTTATTGTCAACTGCATCTACGTACCATCCTGAAGCCAACCTAGTGTCAATTTCTTCGTAGCTTTCTTTTTGATTTAACTTACTTAAAGATTTCTTTTTATAATCCATAATTCTCATGTTTTAATTTAATAAAAAAAATATAGCATTTAAATATAATTTGAGCAGTAAATTAATTTAGTTAAAAGTTATTAAAGGGATTTTGAAATTTTTTCTTTTAGGTTTTACTTACCTGAAATCTTTAGAAAAAAGAAAAAAAAACTTTTTTCCCCTCAACAGAAAAAATAATTAGTTATATTTTTTTTAATTTAAACCTGAGGAGCACAAGGTCAAATGACTCAACTAAATCTTATCGTGAATTCTTTACCTAGAGATCTACTTGAATTCGTATTTTTTATTGCAGTTGGTTTCACAGCTGGATCAGTAGGAATCATTTAAATTCAATCTATTAACTTCTATTTTTTTATAAAATTTAAATTAGAAAAAAATAATTTGTTATCAAACACCTTTTAATAAAGAACAATACTTATTAGTAAAAATTTAAGTACTCGTTCTCTTCAAAGTGAAATAATTGAGTCTACCGGAAAATCAAGTTTTGATCTACCTTTCAATTTATTCAACTCTACAACTGTTATTAAACCTAGTATTTCCTTCCTTTGATCTTTAAGTAACCTTGAGACACAATTAACTGTTCCTCCTGTAGCTAACAAGTCATCGACTATCACGAAAGAATTGAATTTTTTCAGGGCACTACTTTGTATTGAAAGAGAATTTTTTCCATATTCCAAATCATATTCTCTCGTTAATATATTTCCTGGTAGCTTTCCCGGTTTTCGTGCAACTATCATAGGTTTCGATGATTTTAAAGCAACTGCAGAACCAAAAATAAATCCCCTCGCATCTATGGAAATTATTGCTTCAGCATTTTTTAAAATTTGATTAGAAGACATTTTTAAAATAAGGTCCTGAAAAATATCTGGATATTGAAGAATTTCTAAAACGTCTTTAAAAAAAATACCTTTTTTTGGAAAATCCTTATAAGTGAGAATCAAATCTTCTAATTTTTTCATACTTCTAAGTCTCGAAAGCAATGCAAATGCATATCCTTGTGGAATTCAATTTATATTATAGATATCTCGCAATTTAAAAAATTTCAAAGCCAACTTTTAAATAATGTAATTTCTTGATTTGGATAAACTAATTTATAAGATTAATGAAACTTTTTTTCATTAAAATAATAACTAAATTCATTTTCTAGCCTCAAAAATGATTTTTTATAAAAAATTTACGAATTTAGTCTTTTATAGATGACTGTTATGAACTAAGATCTTATAGGCGGGGCGTGGCGCAGCTTGGTAGCGCGGGTGCTTTGGGAGCATCCACCCTCAGAACATAAAGTATTGCAGTAACTAGGATAAGCGTTTTCATAATTCACCCTTGTACGCATATGTACGCAAATTTATCCAAAACAATCAAAGAATTTGATGTTTCCTACCGCAAAGGTAGAGCCAAAATATCAGATCAAGAGTTTGACTCATTAGTAAGGAATTTAAAAAGGATTGATCCTAACAATTCCTACTTTCACCAAAACAAAGTACTGCCTTCAATGGGCAATGGTAACTATGAGGAGTTCTTAGAAACTCTTCTTCCAGTCACAAGATTGATCCTTACACCAAAGATTGATGGATGTGCTGTTGGTCTTATGTACTCCAAAGGAAAGCTTATTAAAGGAATTACTCGAAAAGGTAAGGACAAAACAGAAGCATTAAAAACAATAGAAAATATTCCTCATAAATTGCCTATTAATATATACATCCAAATTAGAGGTGAACTATATGGTCATGGTTTAATACCAACCAAGTCTCAAGCTTTAGCGGGTGGTCATCTTAGAAAGAAAATTCCTACAGGAGAAGGATTATCTTTTTGTAGTTTTGAAATCCTAAATTCAGAACTAAACAAACATACGCAACTAATACAACTTAAGAAACTAGGTTTTGAAGTTCCAGAACATATATTTACTAATTATTTAAGTGAAGTAGATATATATAGAAAGCTTTGGTTAGAAGGAAAGCTATTTTCTTCATATCCAATGGATGGATTTGTATTAACTGTAAATAGTAGAAAATTGCAGAAACAGCTTTATCAATATCAATATGCAATCAAATGTTGATAGGTGTTGTCATAACAAAACCTCACACATGCCGATATATCTCTATTTAAGGGGTTGTCACTAGATCTAACTCTTCCTAACATGCCTACAACACTCAGTTGAGAACAGGCTTCATCCTAATCACTAACACCGAGAGTTTATACCTTATCTTTATACGTTATGAAATTCCACACACTTTCTAAAGGAGACACTCTATGTTTACTAAAAAATGGCTCACAGCAGCTGAGACCGCCAACATTCTTGCTTTCTCAGAAGCAACACTAAGAAGACTTAGACAAGGAAAAGTCTTTAAAGCGGGAGTACATTACAGAAGGAAATTTGCGGGAAATCATAATAGTCCAATTCTTTATGACATAGAACTATGTGAAGCTGCCCTAAAGGAGAGAGATGCTAGGGATGCAAGAGAACTAGAACTAGCGAGGGGCTAATAATGACAAACAAAAAAAATGACTCTCACGCCAATGAGAGCCAAAAAGATTTTGCTGCTTTCAATTTAACATTTAATCAAAGTCAATTTTCAAAGCACTTAATATTAAGTTGGTGCAAAGAGTTAGAGGGCGTAACTGAAGACAAATTCAAAAAGATCCAAGGTTGGAGATGGTGGCAATAATGGAAAAAATGACTATGGAGGAAAAATACAGAGATTGGCAGAGAAGGTATCGTGCAACCTTTCGTTATGATGATCAATTCTGTAATTGGCTTAAGTTGGGTTTTGTTAAACCAATAACACCAAAGTATTTAAAAGAATACCAAATACAACTTGCTCTAGTTATAGAAATGAAAGAAGTCAAAACTCCTTGGAGTGGTGAACCAGAAGACCATAGATACCATGGTAATGGTGGCAAGTATCATTATATTTTCCAAGAAGAGCGAGAGAAAATTTACGCTAAAGCAAGAGAAGAAACTAGACGTAGATATAGCAAAGTAACTCAAGGACATACACCCGCGAAGAGAAAGCCTTATAGATCAATTACAAATAATCCACCTAGAAGGAAGACTATCTATCGTGACTAAATTAACCAAAGATCAACCCTTATCAATATCGGTTGGTTTTTTAAAAGATTTTCCAGAAGGCTTCCAAGGTAATCAACATCAAAAAATTAAATCTGGTGAATTATCAAGATTATTAGTTTCCCATTATGGAAAAAGATTAGCTTTTAATCTTCTTTCTTTAGAACCAGAAATTGATAATCATTTTATTGATCTTGAATACTGTCAGTTGTTCTATAACTACCTATCAATAATGGGTTATGAAATAGGGAAAGAAGCTGCATTTGATGCACTACTTACAGCTGCAAGAGATGGTCAATATCACCCGATTTGTAGATATTTAGAAAATATAGTTTCTAATCCATCTATCAAACCTATTAACTTGGATACTGTTGCAAGTGACTATCTTGGAACAAATTCTGAATTGTACAATCAGATCCTAAAAACTACTCTTCTAGCAGCTGTAGGAAGAGTTAAAGATAGAGGAATAAAGTTTGATAATTGTTGTGTTTTGGTTGGTCGACAAGGAACAGGAAAATCTACTTTTTGGAGATATTTAGCTTCTGATCCTTGGTTTTGTGATACATGGCAACCTAGAGAACAAGATCTATTTATGGCAATTCAATCAACTTGGATATTTGAAATTGCAGAATTAGATAGGCTTAATCCTCATGGTGATAAAGCTGCCAAGCTTAAAGCTTTGCTTTCTTCTTCTGTAGATAAATTTCGGCGACCCTATGGGAAGGCAGTTGGTATATTTCCAAGACCTTCAATATTAGTTTCATCATGTAATAGAAAAGATTTTTTAAACGATCCGACAGGCAATAGAAGATATTGGGTGATTGATTTAGGAGAAAAACAAATTAACAATAATAAGGTTCTTAGAGATAGAGACAGTATTTGGAAAGCTGCTGCTTTGGCATATAAAAGTGGCATGGTTCTAGACCTTCCACAAGAATATGCGACTCAAAGTTTCTCTATTAATAATGAATACGAAGCAGAAGATCCATTCCTCGCGAGAATAGAAGAATGGGTAACAAAGCCACACAATAAATTTAGATTTACCACCGAGCAAGCTTTGGTGAATAGTGGTTGTAGAAGTGCAGAGAATGTTACACCAAATGACTTGAAGTTATGTGCAGACTGCTTAAGAAAACTTGGTTTTGATAAAGGAAATCAATCTAGATATAAAGACCCTATTACAAATAAAAGTGTTAGAGCTAGGTATTGGAGTCACCCAGAATGGACAGAACAGCAGAAGACCCAATCACCAAGAAAATCTAATTTTGAACCTAGAGCATTAATTTGACTCAAGTGACTCAATGCACCAAAAAGTCATGAGTCAGCGCAAATCTATGTTGGTGCAATAGGTTAAAAGGTTTTGTCTCATGTCTCATTGGAAATCTACAAAAAATCTATTTTTATATAAATATCTAATAATTAGATGCAGCAAGTTTTCACAACCCCGCTGTGACATGAGACAGCTTTTTTATTACGAAATAGACATAAAAAAATAAGCTAATTTAAGCAAAAACAAGCCAAATTAAGAAAATTTAAGAGATTTATAGCGATTTAGAAGAGATTATGAAAAAACCTATTTGTCTCAATGGATCTAAGGTAAAATCCTAACACCTTTTTTAACTAAAATATATTAGTTGCATTTTTTTATGGATTACTATCACCAAATAGAAATCGAGTGGAAGAACGTATTGATCAATTACCAAAATGGGTCCTTTCCAGAGTAAATGAGTGGGTGATTTCGTGCCCCAAATTCCTCCTAGGTAAAAGGCTGCATAGTTAGACACACTTTTACAAATACTTGATCAGGTAAATGGACTAGAATAATTGCATAGCAGTGAATCTCACCAAATGTAAATTTTGTAAGATGAAACCAAAATCATTTCAGATCGAAGCTTACACTATCTCAGAAACTTCAAGAATACTAGGTTATAAAAGCACCAAAACACTCTACAGATTGCTTAATAGAGATGTCTTAGAGGATTATATTTATTTAGAACAATCAGGAAGAGTTTATCTAATGCTGGAGCCACCAAATCTTCCAACTTTAGCCGAAAAAATTAGAGCAAATATCCAATATAGAAAAAATAATATTATCAAAAGGTTCATTTAGAAAGGTTTTATTTTTTTTAATAAACATCCTTAAACTAAATTTTTTAAAAAGATTTTTTCTTTAACTTTACTTAACCATAGGTGAATATTATTTATTAAATAGAAACTAAGGAGATGTTTAAATACAGGGAATTCATAGCTCAAATCAAATATAAAGAAGTAATATCTTCACCTGTATATTTTATTCCTGTTTTGCTTTTATCCATAATGATTATTATTGAAGGGTTTCACATCTTTAATCACAAACAAAATTGCAAAACTAAAGCTGAGTGGATGGAACAATCAGGAATGACTTATGACAGGGAATCAGAAGTTAATTAATAAAATCTAAAATATAATTTATTCGCAGCAACGTTTTCTTTTTGAGGAATAATCTGTCAAAGAAGTTATCCAATCCTTGATCAAAAAGAGAGATTCTTTATTTAGGCTGTAATACACCCATCTACCTTCTTGCCTATCTGAGATAAGACCAGCTTCCTTCAAAATTTTTATGTGATATGAGATTCTTGATTGAGATAAATTAGTTAATTTCATAATATCGCAAACACAAACTTCTCCATCCATCATTAGGTCAATTATTTCTAGCCTAAAAGGATCAGAAAATGAAACCATCAACTTAGATATATTTTCTTTTTTTACTTTGCTACTCTCTTTTAACAATTTTAAAGTAATTAAATTCTCCTAAATATAGCTTAAATAAAAAAGATTTCATTAATAAAAATATCTTGATACATCAAAATATTTTGATGTATAATTTTAATAGGAGATTTCAAAGTGATGAAAATTGGAATTAATGGTTTTGGAAGAATAGGAAGATTAGTTTTCAAAGCATTATGGGATAGAGCTGATATAGAAATAACTCACATTAATGAGATAGCCGGAGATTCGAATGCCGCTGCACATCTACTCGAATTCGATTCAGTCCATGGCAGATGGGGGAAAGATATAGAGGTTAAAGAAGAAGAAATAATAATTGATAGAAAGAAATTAACCTACACATCTTTTAAAAATTACCTTGATGTTCCTTGGGAAAAATCTTCTGTAGATATTATTTTGGAATGTACAGGAAAGAATAAAAAGCCAGACAAACTAAATCCCTATTTTGATTCTCTAGGGATGAAAAGAGTGATAGTAGCTTGTCCAGTCAAAGGAATTGTTGCAGAAGCTGAATCACTTAATGTTGTTTATGGCATAAATCAAAGTCTTTATGACCCTTCCAAACATAAATTAGTAACTGCAGCATCCTGCACTACAAATTGTTTAGCTCCGATAGTAAAGGTAATTAATGAAAATTTCTCAATTAAACATGGCGCTATTACAACTATTCACGATGTCACGAACACTCAAGTTCCTGTAGATTTTTATAAAAGCGATTTGAGGAGAGCAAGAGGATGTATGCAAAGTTTAATACCTACTACTACTGGATCTGCTAAAGCTATCGCTGAGATCTTTCCAGAATTAAAAGGAAAATTAAATGGCCATGCAGTAAGAGTTCCTCTACTTAATGGTTCCTTAACTGATGCAGTTTTTGAATTAAATAATGAAGTGACAGTTGAACAAGTAAATTTGGCACTTAAGGAAGCTTCAGAAACTTATTTAAAAGGAATTCTTGGCTACGAAGAAAGACCTTTAGTTTCTGCAGATTATGTAAATGACCCTAGAAGTTCAATCGTTGATAGTTTATCAACGATGGTTGTTAATTCAAATTTATTAAAGATATACGCTTGGTATGACAACGAGTGGGGTTACAGCTGCAGACTTGCAGATCTTACTGAATATGTAATCAAAAAAGAGATTTGATTTATGTCTTTATGAAGTTATCTAATATTCAACAATATAGTGTTGTTACAGCAAACTATTGGGCGTTCACGCTTACTGACGGCGCATTAAGATTATTAGTTGTTGGTCACTTTCATGAGCTAGGTTACACAACTCTACAAATTGCTTTACTTTTCCTTTTTTATGAGTTTTTTGGAATAATTACTAATCTATATGGTGGTTGGATAGGAGCAAGATATGGTTTAAGGCTTACTTTATGGATTGGGACTATCCTTCAAATCATTGCCCTTTTCATGCTTATTCCAGTTAAGGAGGATTGGCCAGTAATATTTAGTGTCGTATACGTTATGGTTGCTCAAGCAGTCAGTGGGATAGCAAAAGATTTAAATAAAATGAGTGCTAAAAGTGCTGTTAAGAAAGTAGTTCCAAAGACAAATGATGGCAATGATACTAGTCAAAAACAACTTTTTAAATGGGTTGCTATTTTAACTGGATCTAAAAATGCACTTAAGGGAGTTGGCTTTTTCTTGGGTGGACTTTTATATAAGTTATTTGGATTCAATAATGCTGTAGGAATTATGGGTTTTGGACTTTGCTTAGCCTTTTTATTGACATTAATTTTACCTGGAGAAATTGGTAAGATGAAGACCAAACCAGCTTTTAATGATCTTTTTTCAAAATCAGATGCCATAAATATTCTTTCAGCAGCAAGATTCTTTCTTTTTGGAGCAAGAGATGTTTGGTTTGTTGTAGCTCTTCCAGTATTCCTTGATATTGCATTTGGTTGGGACTACATGGAAATAGGATTATTTCTTGGGGCCTGGGTAATATGTTATGGAATTGTTCAGGCTTCTGCTCCAGCAATTAGAAAGATGTGGGGCCAGAAAGAAAGTCCAGATCGTAAAGCTATCCAATTTTGGAGTGCC
>NZ_JAAORJ010000002.1:574987-596025 GCF_017696315.1 Prochlorococcus marinus XMU1412
AGTGCTGTATTAATGGTCATACCATCTTTAATAGGAATCGCATTATGGAGAGAAAGTTCTCCATCAATAGCAATAATTTTAGGACTTTCTATTTTTGGATTTGTTTTTGCAATGAATTCATCTACACATTCTTATATGATTTTGGCCTACTCTGATAATGAAAAAGTCAGTTTAAATGTTGGCTTCTATTACATGGCAAATGCTGCTGGAAGACTAATTGGTACATTACTCTCTGGCTTATTATTTATGATTGGGAGAAATGCAAGTGTTGGTCTTCAATATTGTCTTTATTTTTCATCACTTTTAATTTTCTTATCTTGGATTTCCAGTCTTAAATTACCCTCGTTCAAACAAATCCTATCAGCTCCATAAAGACTAATTTTTAGGAATTAGAATATTTTAATGGCAAAAATATCCTTAATTGAACTCGCAAAAACTTTCCTAAAAATTGGTATTTTAAGTTTTGGAGGACCCTATGCTCATATTTCCTTATTCGAAGATGAACTTATAAATAATAAAAAATTGATATCAACTCAATCTTTTGAAAAAGGTATTGGATTATGTCAAATACTTCCAGGACCAATATCTACTCAATTAGCAATATATATAGGTCTTAAAATAAATGGTTATCTTGGTGGGTTGATATCAGGTATAAGTTTCATTATCCCAGGATTCATTTCGGTATTAGCTCTTAGTTTTTTTTGGCAAATTGGTTCTGGATCAAAATTCTTAACAGATTTAATTTATTTTAATCCGCCTATTATTGCAGGAATAATTTTTTCATTCTCATTAGTTCTATTAAAAAAAAGATTAAAGTTTGATCGAATATTATTCTCCAGCTCAATATTATTTCTACTTATATTTGCTAAATCTAATAGTATTCAATTTCCACTCATAACAATTCTTAGTATTGCAGGATTGATAAATATATTTTTAAAGAAATTCAAAAATATTTTTTATAGCTTGGTCCCTTTATCTATATTTTCAACAACCTCATTTTTGATTAGTTTGGTCTTTTTAGATATATCAAAGTTTTATAATTTTTTAAGAGAGTCTATAAACTCAAAGTTTTTAGTAGATTACCTTAATCTGTTTTTTTTCTTCTTTAAATCGGGACTTTTTATTTTTGGAGGTGGATTAGTAATCATTCCTCTTATGAGTGATTATGTTATCTCGCAGGGATGGTTAACAAATAATGAATTTATAGATGGAATAATGATTAGCCAAATAACGCCTGGGCCTGTCTTATTAATTACAAGTTTTATTGGATATAAAGCAGGGTTTTCGATCGGAGGAATAAATGAAGCTTTAAAGTATTCATTTATATCAACTTTTGCAATTTTTTTACCAAGTTTTTTATTGATTTTTGTTTTTGGAAAAGGCTTTATAAAAAACAGAATTAATTCGATTAATTACTTTATCGAAGGAGTGATAAATACAATTCCTGGAGCAGTTATTTTCTCTGGATTTAATTTAATTGAAGATAGTTTTTCATCAAAATTCTTTTTAATTAGCTCTATTTTTATAGTTTTAATCTCCACACTATTATCTTTTTTAAAAATAGTTCCAACATACATACTCATTCTTTTTTCTTTAATATTAGGCTTGTCAAAATATTTGTTTGCATAAAAAAAAAGGAGGAAATAAATTCCTCCTTTTAAATATTGTCTTACGGTTTATTTACCGATTCTTTTTACAGCAGCTCTTGACTTCTCAAGAATATCTCCTTTTAAGGGGACAAATCCAAGTGATGGAGCTTTATCTTGATACTCATCACTTAACAATGTATTAAAGGCTTGTTTGATAGCTTTAGTGTTTCTACCATTACCCTCTTCATAAGCAAGTATCCATGTTAATGAAGCTATAGGGTATGCTCCTTTTGCAGTTGGATTAGGATTTTTACCAGCAAGATTTTCATCTAAAGTAATACCATTGAGAGCTTTAGCTCCTGCCTCAACTGTAGGCTTTACATATTCTCCAGAAAGATTCTGAAGTGCAGCGGCTTTAACATTACCTTTTATATAAGACTGGTTAACATAACCAATTGCGCCAGGAGTGTTTTGAATAACACCTGCAACACCAGAATTACCCTTTGCTCCAACACCTGCAGGCCATTTTACAGACTTACCTGTGCCTAATGTCCAGGTTTTTGAAAAAGCTTCCATAGAGTTTGTAAAAGCTTTAGTTGTACCTGATCCATCAGAGCGATGAGTCCAAGTCAATTTCCCTGATTTACAACCTAATTCTTTCCAATCTTTAATCATTCCCATAGCAACTTGTACTGCTTTCTCCTGGGAAAGTTTTAAATCACAATCATAGTTATAACCAAATGCAATAGTACCTCCAACCATAGGTATCTGTACTAGTCCTCTAGTAACTTTTGCTATATCTTTATCTTTCATGGGATCATCAGAAGCACCAAAGTTTACAGTCTGATCAATAAATGCTTTTCTTCCAGAACCAGAGCCGACAGCTTGATAATTAACTCTTGGGCCGCCAGATTTTGCTAGATCAAAAAACCATCGAGTATAAATTTTGGCAGGAAATGATGCTCCAGCACCACTTAATCTTGTTTTTGCCGAAACACTTGTGCCAGCTGCAATGGCAACTACAGAAGTAAAGACCAAAGCTTTCTTAGCTATGTTCATTGATTTCATAAATTAATGAAAGACAACATATTTATAGCACTTAATACGAACATAAATACTCTTCAATTTAAAGTTTATCTTTTAATTAATTAGTTCTTAACCCTCTCTTAAACTAAATCTTGATTAGAGCTTTTTTCGTTTGGTTTTTAAAATATTTAAAAATAAAATTAGATTAATTTTTAACTTTTCCACGAGAAAAATTAAAAATTTTTACATTTACTTTAAAAGCAGTTTAAGTTCTTTTTAAATTTCCCTTTTGACTTTATTTCTTATCCGTTTCTTAACCTGAATTCGTTCATATGAGTTTGGATCAATATCCATCTTACGTGTTGAGGTTTATGAAACTTTTTCAAAAATTAGTTGCTGCTAATGCAATCATTTCAATTGCTTCAGGATTTGCAGTAAATGCTGCTGAGGTCAAGACATCTGATCTTAGTGATTATTCTAGATCTAACAATTTAGTATCTTTAGATAACTTCAAATCAGATACTTTAATCCCAGGAGATTGGGCTTACGATTCATTAAAGGATCTTACAAATAGTCCAAAATTTAATGGAAAATCAGTCTCTCGTCTAGAAGCTGCTGCTGAATTAAACAATCTAATTGCAGGTGGTGAAGGCTTAATGAACGGAGCTGCACTAAATCGACTTAGTGATGAGCTTGGTTCTGAGTTGGCAATTATGAAAGGGAGAGTGGATGGTCTTGAAGCTCGCATTAATGGAATTGAAGCAGGCAGTTTCTCAGAAACTACTACTATGAGTGGTTCAGTAGGGTTCCTAATAGGTGCAACTGATTCAGCGAGTGGCAAAACTGGGGCCAACAACAATGATACAGTTCAGTTTGAATATTCCTTAGGAATTGACCTCAATTCAAGTTTCACAGGTGATGATAAATTAAACATCGGAATCGTAACAGGAAATGGTCTAACAAATGTAGGTGCTGACAAGACTGGTTTAGACTGGGGAGAAAGTGAAGATAACGTCCTTACGGTTAATGACGTCAACTACACATTCCCAGTAGGCGCATGGACGATAGCAGTTGGTGATTCTATGGATGCATCCAAGACTTGGCCTAATGCTTGTTCCATGAATAACATGGTTGATAATTTAGGAGATTGTGGTGCTGCAAACTCTGTAGACTTATCTGGAGATGTTTCATTTAGCGCTGCAACTGGATTTGGAGATGGTTGGGAACTTGGAATTGGTGCATCTGGTGGAGATGGTACTGGTTTGTTCACTGAACAAAGTTCTGACGCCTATGGCTTAGCTGTTGGTTATGAGACAGATGCATACGGCTTCACAGCAGCTTACTCTGATAAAGACACTGCCAGCTACTACGGTTTAACTGCTTATTACAGTCCTGAAGGATTACCAGCTACCATTAGTGGTGGATTTGAATTCGGTACTCCAGAAGGTACAGGGGAAGACACAACTCAGTGGGCTTTTGGAATCAGTAGTGGCCTAGGCGAAGGGAAATTAAGTGCCAACGTTGGAACTAATGGACAAATGAAGGATAGTACTACAGACGTTTATGCCTATGATCTTTCTTACGAATATCCAATCAACGATAGTATGAGTGTTACACCTTTTGTTTACGTTTCTGAAATAGCAGGTTCAGATAACACTACTGGAGCTGGGGCATTCGTATCTTTCTCATTCTAATTTTTTAAAAAATTCCTAGAAGAGTAAAAACATTGGGTTCCATAATGGAGCCCTTTTTTCTTCCCATCCTATAAATCTTTATCGAGACACGGAAAGATAGTTTCAATAATCGCTCCACCATCTTTATGATTAAAGCCCTTTATAAAACCTTTATTATTATTAATTATTTTTTTTGTTATTGAAAGACCTAAACCACTGCCACTTTTCTTGAATTTAGTCCTTGATGGATCACCTCTATAAAAACGAAAAAAAATATCATTAAATTCATTTTCTTCTAATCCAATACCTTTATCTCTAACTCTTATAACAACAGAGCTATCTCTTTTAAAAATTTCAATTTGAATTTCTTCATTAGCTGGGGAATAACGAATAGCATTATCCAAAATATTTATAAAAGCTCTTTTTAAATTTTCAATATCTCCAGATATAAAATATTTTGTTGGTATCAGTAAATTTATTTTTACATCTTTTTTTTCTGCAAGTGGTTTTAAGGTTTGCCAAGATTCCATAACTAAATCTGAAATAGATACTTTTTTATTTTCTTGAAAAGTGTCGTTACTTTCTAACTTAGAAAGTTCTAAAGTTTCTTCGACCATTTTTCTTAATCTTTTAGATTCTTTCTTAAGTCTTTTAACAAGATATCTATCTTTCTTTGATACTAATGCTTCCAGTCTTTCGCCTATTAAAATAAGAGATGTAAGAGGTGTTTTCAGTTCATGAGACACATCATTGATTAATTGATTCTGTCTTTTTCTTATGGATTCAATTGATAATTTACTCTCCAACAATATTAAATAATTTTTTTTCCTTGCTCTAACAATATTTACAGAAATGGGTTCACCCGAAATAGTGCAATCTAGACTAATTGGGAAATCTTTTTTTCTTGAATATAGAATTTTATTTCTTACTACGTCTAGCTCATTAATATCATTAATTGCTTTTCCAATAACATCTTTATATTTAATAAACTTAATTAGAGATAAAGCTTTCTGATTGATAAATTTTATTGTTAGATCAGATGACAAAATCATCCACCCTTGAGATGAATAATCTAACCAAGATAAAAGTTGCTGTGGTTTAACTTTATCAAATGGAAAATCAAAAATTTGTTGGTTCTTATTTTTAGTTAGTTCAATATTGTTATTATTTTTTGAAAATCCTTTAACCTTGGTTTTCCATTTCTCATAAAAGAAAGTTAATACCTGTTGTAATGTTTTCATTCTCATCCAAACTTATATCCAAAACCTCTTACAGTTTTCAGAAGTTTTGGCGCTGAAGGATCTTCTTCTAATTTCTCTCTAAGCCATCTAACATGAACATCTACTGTTTTAGTATCACCAATAAAGTCAATTTCCCATATTTTTTCCAGAATTAAATCCCTTGACCATACTCTTTTTGGACTTTTCATAAATAACTCTAATAATTTAAATTCTTTTGGAGATAAAGTTATTTCCCTATCAAAAGAAGTTACTCTGCATTCTTCTAAAAACATTTTTATATGATTGAACTCGATAATAGATTGCGTTTTTTCTAAATATTTTTTATTACGTTTAGATCTTCTTATTAATGCTCTTGATCTGGCAATTAATTCATTTAAACCAAAAGGTTTTGTTAAATAATCATCAGCACCAACCTCTAATCCAAGAACCCGGTCTGATTCATTATCTTTGGCACTCAAAATTAATATGGGCGTATAATTTTCTTCATTTCTTATTTTTCTACATAACTCTAATCCATTTAACCCTGGCAACATTAAATCGAGAATTATAAGGTCAACATCATTTTTAGTATTATCGCCAATAAAAGCTGAAGCACTTAAACCGTCTTTAAAAGTTAAAACTTGGAAACCTTCGCCTTTCAATGATTCGCTAACTGTCAACCTAATACTCTTATCATCCTCTACAAGAAGAATTTTTGAGCCCTGCAAACTTTTATGATCTTTAATAGTCATTCGAAAACCCAACAAATTAATTTTATATAATCAAATTTATTTGATGTAATTATTTCATATTTACTTTACATTCAATGCTTATTTTTTATTTGATCTTATTAGCTTTTTAATTTTCCCTTAAACCCTTTTATCTATATTTAGATTGTCTCTTTAATCTTCCTCACACAAAATTTTAAAGAGACAAATTTATTGAATTTAATAATAGATATTAAAACTAATATCCCATCGAAGCGTAATAATAATCGTCATCTTCATCTATATTTGTCACTACCCATTCTGGCGGAAAGTCACCAATTTTTACATATTGATAAAGCTTATCAACATCTGGATCGTAAAAAGTATCGTTGATTTTTGGATCTTTGACTACTTTGCTTGGATGCATAATAAAAATTATTTCTACTCTTTTTTTATAGATTATTTAGTTTAAAGCAGCTTTAAATCTCATTTAAATATTTTCATTTGATCTAGTTAACCTAAGACTAATTTAACTTGTAATTAGTCTTGATTGTTTTAATTACCGATTTTTTCGGATCTTTATTTGGATAACAATTAACAATTCTATATTTTCCGCCTTTTCTATCTGTCTCAACAAGAGTAAATTGAACAAATTTTTCTTTTTCAGTACTCGAAGAATCCTTGATTTCTACTTTGATTATTTCTTCATTTTTACTTTCAATTATTCTGGATTTACCTCCACAAACAAGAACTGCAGTTTCTTTAGTTACAGAAAATAATTTATTTTCATCAGTAATGGATAGTTCATCTTTAGTACTACAAGAAGAAATTAAAAGGATAGTAAGAATTAATAGCTTTTTCATAGTTTTTTTAGAGGATAAATTCACTTGTAATTGCTTTTAATTGTTTTTTATTTAGTTGGGTAAGATAGCTATAAATTTCTTTTCTACATAATCTGTCTTCAACTCTTTTACTTTCAAGAATTGAAAAAGTAATGAAATTAACAAGTTGATTTTTGTTCATGTTTATCTTTTAGGTCTCTATTGTTAACTTTTAATTAAATTCTTATTAAATAAACTTTTGACTATTAGAAAAAATATTTAATTTCAAAATTTAGAAATTTTTTAAACAAATTTATTTTTTACTTAATAACTTCTTAATCCAATAATCTTAAGTTATATAAGTCTTCTATATTTTTACGCCTTGAATATTGAAGACAATCATATAAAAAAAATAATAAATGATTATAAAAAATTCACCTTCTCCCAAAAACTCAAATCAAGTCCAAGAAATAGGGCATATCAAATATTCTTATAAAGAAAGTTTTAAAAGAGAAAATAAATCTATTTTGGATGATTCGGAATTTATTGAAAATTACAATAACGCCCTTAAATCACCACAATCAAGAAGATTGTATAAAGATACAGAGAATGAAATTCATTATGACTCAATTAAGGCCCAGAATATTTTACCTCTAGATAAAATTTCTATTTAAAATTTTATTAAAAACTACTTTTAAAGATTTTTTAAATAGATCTTAAATCCGACCTTCTTTTTTTAATGTTAGCTTACTTCTACGTTCATCCAATTTATTTGGACGCATGAAATGAGAATAGGGAACGGGATTCTCATTAACTGCATAAGATCATGAATGAGCTCTCTCAAATAAGAGAAAAAATTACAAGAGCCAAGAGGCTTTATGAAGCCCAAATCTTGGCAACTAAAAATGGAGAAGTTACTCCATATAGAAGATCAGTCTTTGAAGAAAGAATTAGGGAAGCACAAAAAGAAATGAGATCGCAAGACACCAAAAAATAAATTCTTTTGTAAAAATCTATTTTGTATCAGCTACATTCTTGAAGAAATCGCAGTAAGCCATTAATTCTGATTCGGTTTCAATTTTTAGATTTAAATCATTAATTGCTTTCTTGGTATCAATTCTGTAGCCATACCAATCTAGACAAACTTCTCTCTGCCTTTGGGTTTCAGAAACCTTTTGAGTACCTATTTCGTTTGAGTTACTAGTACAACTCGCAAGGAAAATAGTTGAGAGAGCTAGTAGTGGGAATAGTAGTCTTTTCATTTGTTAATCACAACAACTTTCCGATGTTGCTGAAGAAGTCCAAGATGATTCTTCCATTGTTGAAAGGTCAACTCTATGCGTTGCCATCCAGTCACCATTAGCTTCCACAAACTTTTGAACATTACCTTCTGGAGCTTGATGAATAACAATAACTTTTTGAGGATCTTCCTTACTTACTCCTCTAAAAAGTGGCTTAATGAGAAATTCAGAATGTCTTTTTTCAGCTTCCGCACTGTCAAATATCGCGGCCCATTCATCGAAAGTGCTTTCAATTTTAAAAGTAAAAACTGAGGTTATGGAACAAGACATAATAAAGATATTGTTTGTTTAATTAAAATAAATCTGTTTAATTAAGGTTTAGTTAATTATCTTTAAATGGAATTAAAACAGATGTTTTTTCAAATTTAAGCCAACCTTTTTTCTAATATTTTTAACATTCTTAAATAAACATTCCTATTGAAAAGGGTAAGTGTCAATGCTATCAATTTAATAAAACTTACAAAAATATGGAGCTAAATACTTTCTTACTTATCTTATTAGTCATTGCAAATTTTACAAATTTATATCTGACTCATTTCAAAAAAAAGAAAAAGTAATAGCTTTTACAATTTAAACAAACATTTTAATTCGCTTAACCTTTTATTAATTTTAAGTTAAAAAAAAGATAATCAAATCAGTTTTAAATAGGTTTAATTGATTAAATCTTAGTGAATAATAAGCTCTCCTTAAAAAATATTAATGTCAAATATGGAGAGAGCCTAGCTTTAAAATCTATAAACTTAGATATTTACAAAGGTGAATTTGTAGTCCTTCTTGGATCTTCTGGGGCAGGTAAATCAACTTTACTAAGAACAATAAATCAATTGAATCCATTAACTTCAGGAGAGTTAGATTTTTTTGATTTAGGAAAAATAAGAAATAAAAAAGATCTTCAGAATTTAAGAAAAAAAACTGGGATGATATTTCAACAACATCAGTTGATTGAGAGAAATACTGTTTTCCAAAATGTTTTAACTGGTCGACTTGGATTTCATTCACTATTTAGAAGTATTTTACCTCTTCCAAAATTTGATCAAGAACTTGCTCTCGATTGCATAGATAGAGTTAGCCTCTTAGATAAAGCGCTTGTAAAAGTAAAAGAATTAAGCGGAGGACAACAACAAAGAGTAGGAATTGCTAGAGCTTTAGCTCAAAATCCTTCGTTGATTTTGGCAGATGAACCAATAGCTAGTCTTGACCCAAAAACTTCCCATCAAGTTTTATCGATGCTGAAAGATATTTGTAAGAAAGATAATATATCCGCATTAACTAGTCTTCACCAAGTTGATTTTGCTAAAGAATATGGAGATAGAATTATTGGCTTAAGTCATGGGAAAATAGTTTTTAATGGTAAATCAGATCAACTTTCAGACGAGATTTTAAAAAATATTTATTCATCTTCACCAATAGCAGAAGAAGCAAATTTTACCTCAAATGAAGTGGTAATGGTTTAAAACCACTTCATTAAAAAAACTTAAACAAAAAAATGAAACTTAAATCTCTTTTAAGCGTTTTTACTATTTCTCTTGTGGCGCTTACTTCGGCATGCTCTACGAAAAATGCTGGACCAAGTGCTGATCCTGATAAGTTAATTGTTGCATTAATTCCTGATGAAAATGCTGCAACCGTTATCCAAGATAATCAAGGTCTAAAAGATTACTTAACTGAAGCCTTTGATAAGGAAATAGAGTTAGTTGTTACTACTGATTATTCTTCAATGATTGAAGCAGCTAGAAACGATAGGTTGGATTTAGCTTACTTTGGACCTTTATCTTATGTTTTAGCTAAAGCAGTAAGTGATATTGAACCTTTTGCAGCAAGGATTAAAGGAGGAACTAAGACTTATAATTCCTGCATAATTGGAAACACTAAAAAAGGTGTTACTAGTTTTGATGATATCAAAGGTACTACTTTTGCTCTTGGAGATCCAGCTTCAACCTCTAGTAGATTATTCCCTGAGTTAACTCTTGCTGAAAATGGACTTACTAAAGGCAAGGATTTTCAAGGAGTTTTTCTAGGATCACATGATGCTGTTGCCTTAGCAGTTCAAAATGGAAATGCTCAAGCAGGAGGAATGGCATGTCCGATTCTTAAATCCCTAAAGAAGAAAGGAGTTATTGACCCTTCTAAAGTAACAACTATTGCTCAATCTTCTCCTATTCCTCAATATCCATGGACAATGCGTTCAACTTTATCTCCTGAATTAAAAGAAAAAATAAGAGTTACTTTCTTAGATCTAGATAGTGACAAAGTCCTTAAACCTTTTAACGCTGATGGTTTCGCATCTATAACTGATAGTGATTATGACGGTATTAGAAAAGCAGGCAAACTTCTAGGTCTTGATCTTTCTAAGTTTGTTAAGTAAAAAAATCACTTTACAAATACAAATAAAAAAATTATTAAATGGATAAATTCAAAAGAATTTTAGAGGTCGAAAGGAGGACTTGGAAAAAACAATTTTTCAGGGTTCTCATAATTTTGATATTTGTATTTTCTTCTTTAGCAGTTATAGGTCTTTTCGATTTTGAAAGGATAAGTACAGGTATTCCGGCAGTTTTAAAATTACTGCCGGAAATGTTTCCTCCTGATTTCTCAAGAGCTGGAACTTGGTTTAAACCTTTAATAGACTCTTTGGCAATGAGTATCGCAGGAACTTCGATTTCTGTTTTTTTATCTTTACTTCTATGTTTTTTTGCTGCAAGAAATACAACTATAAATCCAATTGTTTACAACTTAGCAACACTAATTTTAAACGTCACAAGAGCTGTTCCTGAATTAATTTTAGGAATTATTCTAGTTGCAATGATTGGCTTTGGTGCTCTACCGGGGACATTGGCATTAGGTCTTCATTCTGTTGGAATGTTAGGTAAATTTTATGCTGAAGCTATTGAGCTTTGTGACAAGGAACCTATAGAAGCAGCTAGAGCTTCTGGCGCAAGTGATCTACAAGTTATTGTGCATAGCATTCTTCCTCAAGTTTTTCCTGCTATGGCTGATGTTACTTTTTATAGATGGGAATACAACTTTAGAGCTTCAATGGTTGTGGGTGCTGTAGGGGCTGGTGGTATAGGTTTAGAGATCATAAGTGCTTTGAGGATAATGGATTATGCTCAAGTATCAGCTTTATTAATAGTAGTTTTAGTCGTAGTAACTGTATTAGATAGCATGAGTAACTATCTCAGGAAATCAGTATCTGAATAATTCTCATTAAATGAAGAAAGTTGTTATTTCCAATAAAGTTCATACTGAAGTTATTGAGTTATTAGAAAAAAATTTTGAAGTAATTAGTAACCAAAATGATAAACCTCTAACTTATGAAAAATTAAAGTTCTTATGTAAAGATGCAAATGGTGTGATGGTATTTATGCCAGATAGAATTGATAAGAACTTTTTAGATAATTCAAAAAATTTAGAGATCATCTCTGGAGCACTAAGAGGATTTGACAATATTGATTTGGAAGAGTGCATAAAAAGAAATATAAAATTTACAATGATCCCAGATTTACTTGCTTCCCCTACAGCAGAGTTAACATTGGGACTTCTTATTGGTTTATCAAGAAATCTACTAATAGGTGATGAATATGTTAGATCTGAAAAGTTTAAAGGTTGGGAACCAAAATTCTTCTCAAATGGAATTGAAGGGAAAAATGTTTGTCTTCTAGGTATGGGTAAATTAGGGGTTGAAGTAGCTAGGAAGATTAAAGGTTTTAATGTAAAACTTTTTTATCATGATTTACAAAAATTAGATTCAATAGATGAACAACAACTAAACACCAAATATCTGGAATTAAATGATCTTTTTGAGAAGGCTGATTATTTGGTTATTCTTTTACCTTTAAAAAACGATACTTACCATTTTATTAACTTTGAAAATATTTTAAAAATAAAAAAAAATTGTTTACTTATTAATACTTCAAGAGGTTCTGTAGTAGATGAGAGTGCAATTGCACAAGCAATTAATTCTGGGCACATAGGAGGATATGCTTCAGATGTCTTTGAATTTGAAGATTTATCGATAAAAGATCGACCAAAAAAAATTAATCAGGAATTATTAAATTTAAAAGATAAGACTTTTTTTACTCCTCATCTTGGCTCAGCAGTTGATGAAGTTAGACTTTTTATTGAATTAGAAGCTGCTCAAAATATTATCAACTTTTTATATCATTAATAGTTTTATACATTTTTATATAAGAGATATTTTCTTTTTTGAAATAATCACCTTCAGATAAAAAACCGAATTTTTCATAAAACATTTGGGCTTTTTTTCTAGAAAATAAATAAATATAATTTATTTTTTTTTTTTCTAAATAAGAAATTGAATGACAAATTAATTTAGACCCAAATCCTTTGTTTTGATAAGCAGGTTTTGTGGCCATTTTTCTAATTCTTGCTTTACTTTCTCTAATGTAAAGTGAAATTATTGATATTAATTCCTCTTGTTTATATAAACCAAAATGTGTACCATTTTTATCATCTTCAAGAATACAAAATTCTCTTTTTTTATCTGGCCAAATAGCTTCATGCCTTATATCAATAGTTTGATTAGAATATATTTTTCTAATTGAAATTGGCATTCTTAATTATCTTTTCTTCTTAAATTTATCTTAATCATAAATGTTTAATATCTTGTTAAGACTTGTATTGAGGTGGAATCAGTTTTGAACAATATAAAATTAAAATTCGATAATGACGGATTTATAGTTAATGAGAACCTAATAAATCAAGTTGATTTAGAGGCAATTGAAAAATGGATTAGTGAACTTAACGACTCTAAAGAGGTTAACCATCATTATGAAAAAACAGTTAATGGTAAAGTGCTTTCAAGAACAGAAAACTTTGTAAGCTCGCATACATCTTTTAGGGAATTTCTTTTAAGTTCATCAATAAAAGATTATTTAACTATGCTATTTGATGATGAACCAATATTATTCAAGGAAAAAATAAATTATAAATACCCAGGGGGAGCTGGATATGCACCTCATCAAGATGCTCCTGCTTATCCTTTTGGGAAAAAACACATAACAATGCTATTAGCTATAGATGACTCTGATATAAATAATGGATGTTTGGAATTTGCAAGAGGTAGAAATAATGAGGGCATAATAAATATTGATGAAAAGGGGTGTATAGATTCACTAACCGCAGAAAAATTTGTTTGGGAGAAGATACCTCTTAAAAAAGGAGGCGCAGTATTTTTTGATTCTTTTGTTCCTCACAGAAGTTCAACAAATAAATCTAGTCGTCCAAGAAGAGCGCTCTATGTAACTTATAATGCTAAAACTGAAGGCGATTTAAGAAAAGATTATTATGACTTTAAAAAGAACTCTCTTAAAGATGGATATGTAAGTTTAATAGGTCACTTTGAAGGAGAAGCAATTAAATGAAATACAAAACTATTAAAAACTTCAAAAACAAATTACAAAATTCTGATAACAATGAATTTGTAGATTTATTATTTGACTTTATTAAGGAGGAAGGAAAAACTAATTATGATGAATCAGTCACTCAATTACAACATAGTCTCCAAACAGCTTCACTCGCTCGCACTGAAGATGGCAGAAGGCATATAGTAATTGCTTCTTTGTTACACGATATAGGTCATCTTCTAATAGATGAAAATGACTCAAAAAATGATTTCTTAAAAAAAGATCTTAACCATGAAAATATTGCTTCAAATTTTTTAAAAGATTTTTTCTCTGAAGAAATTACAGAAAGTATTCGCTTACACGTTGTAGCAAAAAGATATTTATGCTCAATCGATAATTCTTATTATGAAAGTTTATCTAAAGCATCTAAAAATAGTTTTAAGGTACAAGGTGGTGCTTTAAATAAAGAAGAGATTAATGAACTAGAAAATAATAAATACTTCAAAGATGCAGTTCGATTAAGAAAATGGGATGATAGAGGAAAGGTTTCTCTTAAAGAAGTTGAAGAATTAGATACTTATAAAGAAATGATTGTTGCCGAAAGATTAGCTATCTATTAAAAATATATTCATAGCTTATATTTATAGATTCTTTAAGAGAATTGCTTATGAATGATGATTCAATTTTTTCTTTTATAAAGTTCTTTATTTTTAATTTCTTAATAAGTGGAAGGCATATTTTACAATGCAAGGTTGAAATTTTATTATTTTGAACATCACTTTTAGAGATAATATCAACATAAAAACTTTTTGATTCAATATTATTCTTTTCTAGAATTATTCCAAGAGTTGTTGAAATACAAGAAGCTAAAGATGCAGACAATAGATTTGAGGGTTTAGTCTGTTCGCAAGAATCATGTAAATTTCTATTCGAATTTGTTTTTATTTTTAATTGATTTTCGAAGATAATTTCACTCCGAAATTCACCTACATATTTCGCCTTAATTGACATATAAAAATAGCTATTTTTAAGAGCTTATTATGGGTAAATTAAGTTAAGATTAAGGCCAAAAAATTTTGCTAAATTTAATAATTGATTAAAAAATTTTAAATGCAATTTTCTGATAGATATCTAAGTATTTGGGTTTTCTTAGCAATGTGTATTGGATCTTTATCCGGTTATTTATTTCCTAATTTATCTCAATTTATAGGCGGATTAGAGCTCTCAAGAATAAATCTTCCAATAGCAATTCTTATCTGGGGAATGATTTTCCCAATGATGTTATCAATAGATTTCAAGTCAATAATAAATTTGAAATATAAGATTAAAGGATTTTCTATTGTCCTTTTTATTAATTGGTTAATAAAACCAGTTTCAATGGCCATCATTGCAGCCTCTTTTTTATATTTTTTATATGGTAATTTTATAGATCCTGTACTTGCTAAAGAATATGTTTCTGGAATGATTCTATTAGGAATAGCGCCATGTACAGCAATGGTTTTTGTCTGGAGTAATCTTGTTAAAGGCGATCCTTTATTTACTTTAATCCAAGTAGCTATTAATGATCTAATATTAATTTTAGCCTTTCCATTATTGTCAAAAATTCTTTTAGGATTTAACAGTATAGATATCCCGTTAGATACTGTTTTCGGTTCTGTAATAATCTTTATTTTGGTACCACTTTTTCTAGCAATATTTTTAAAAAATAAAATCTATAGCGAAAAAAGAATAAAAAGTATTTTGAATAAAAGTAAAAGTTATTCGTTGTTTTTTTTAATTCTTACAGTCTTTTTATTATTCTTTGTTCAATCAAAATCTATATTACAAAATCCTATTCATATAATCTTAATTTCAATTCCATTAATAATACAGACTCTTTTTATTTTTTATTTAACTGCTTTTTCAATGAAGTTTTTTAGGCAAAAGTATTCTATTTCCTGTCCAGGATCGATGATAGCAGCTTCAAACTTTTTTGAACTTGCAGTAGCTGTATCGATAACTCTTTTTGGGATTAATTCAGGAGCTGCTTTAGCCACTATAGTTGGGGTACTAGTAGAAGTTCCTTTGATGCTTTATTTAGTAAATATTTCTAAGTCTTCCAAAATATTATTTATAAAGTAATATTTTCTTCATACCATTGAATTCTTTCTTCTAAATAAGTGCTCATACTTCTGCCAAATCAAAAGCCTTTTTAAGATCTTTGGTCATAAATCTAGCGTAACTTTCTAGGTGTGTTTGTAGATCATGCCCCATTGCATCAGCAATTTGTTTAGGTGCTCGCATTGTTCCATCTTCCATAGGTCTAGTGTGAGCAACATATGCGTATCTATGACGGAAGGAATATGGTTTGCACTTTTGTCCTTCTGCTTCTGCTTCTGCACAAATAGACAACCAAGTCTTTCTAATGCTCTTCCTCCTAAGATATTCTCCAAAGTTTTGACCGCCATTACCTAGAGGAATTTTTGGCAGTTCTTCTCCCGCTGCCAACCTTTGCACTAAGTTGTAGTTCCAATCAAAAGGTTCTCCATCTACATCTCTAACCAATAAAGGCAATAGTTGTCTTTCTTTAAAATTAGAATTTACTTTTTGGTATATACACCAAAGTTCTGTCTTGTTATTTCTGAGAACCAGATGATTAAGTTCTTCTGGTCTTAATCCATAAACTGAACAAAGTTGAGCAGCAAACTTCCATCTTTGGGCTTGTGGTTGGTCAATAAAGTTATCTACTAATCTTCCAATCTGGGCATCTGTTAATGGATAACCAATATCTTTCTTTTTAGCTATATTTTTTTCTTCATTATTATCTTTGAAATTTCCATAATTTGGTCTCCAATAAGAAGGGAAATCTTCATAGTTGCAGCAATAATCTAAAAAACTATTAAAAGCTAATCTCATATGCCTTCTTATTGTTGCCTTGTCAGGTGGCCAACCAACTAATTGATTGTATTGTCCATGCTTATATTCATTAATTACCTTTTTATATAAAGCTCTAGCATTTTGCGGTCTATGATTTGCTCTATTCATATAGAACATAACTCCCTCTAAAACAGGAAGATGCTTTTTATTCCAAGTGTTTTCTTTAATATCTGATCTTTCTTTTCTATATCTAACAAAAGCCCCTTCCCAATCAAGTTTGACTTCCGAAGAAGAGTTTCTTGCATATTTAAAAGCGGTCTTTAAAAGGATCTTTCCATTATTTTCTAAATAAGTGTTTGCTCCTTCTTCTATAAACTTCAATGCTTCAATCATTTGATTCTCTTCCCATAAGTAAGGAAGGTTTATAGATTTTCTTCCAGTTGTCTTAGTTCCATATATTAAACGCATATTCCCTCTATCATTTTCTACTGTCCAACCAGATCCAATAGATTCCTTTATTGCCCTTCTTAATGTTTTTACCCAATTGTTTGATTGTGGCATTTAATGACCGAGTGCTCTACCTATTGTCCACGGATTTCCGTGGATTTTCAACTGAGTAAGGCAAAAGTGTGCAGTCTCGTGCAGTCTTATGCAGAGTATGACTTCAGTTATAGCTTAGATCCCTTTGTCTCACTAGAAGAGTCATAGTGCTTTGGGAGCACTAGGTCGCAGGTTCGAATCCTGTCGCCCCGACTCTAAAAAATCAAGTCATACTAGCGAGTCTCTCAACTCGCTTTTTTATTATTTGTTGTCTCACATTAAGAAAAGGTAGCTAGAGGGGTAGCTAGGATACAGTTGTTGCGGTCGTCACTTACTTATCTAGTGCCTTTTATTGACAATTCCATCAATTAGGTTGTTCCCCAAAAATTTTAGAACACTTATTAATCAATAAGTGCTTAATCAATAAGTGCGACCCATGAAAAGGCTGCTCCAATACCGATTAAAATTCCCGAAACCAAATTTTTATTCTTTAAAATTTTTCCAATATGCTCTGATAAGTATAGGACTATTAAGAGCAAAGATCCTTGCCCTATAAATATTCCTAAAAAGTAACTTAATAGAGGACTTTGCTCAGCACCAATAATTGCACCTCCTATCAAGTAACCATGCAAAGAGATCATGGGTAAAAGTAATGAGCTAGGTAAATAGCCCAAAATTATCAAACTTTCTAAAACTAAGCTTAAAGATACTAATGCTTCTGCGTAGGGAATCATAAATTCTGGCAATGACAAAATTTGCGCAATAGCACTTCCAATTAAACCAAAACCTAATAAAGGTAATATCCATTTTTTTGGGAATCTCAATCCAATAAGACTTATTGCCAAAATAAAAAGGAGATGGTCTGGACCTAATAAGGGATGACCAATACCACTGATAAATCCCTGCCAGGAAGTTAATGTGGAACTCTCACCCATACCAAATGGATGATGAGCAAATACTGGATTATAGATACTAATAAAAAACAAATATACAGGGAAGATTATTAAAGAGACTTTTAAGTTCTTATGAAAAAAATTTTTAGAATTCATTTTTCTATTTAAATTAATGATCTTTGCATGGTGAACATTCTTCACAATCTGTACATTCGCAAGGACAAACACAACCACAACCTGGACAAACTTCTTTCTCGTTTAAAATCAAAGTATCTGTTACTAAATGTTTTGTAAAAGTAATAACCATAATTTGGAAAATTTATTTCTAAATATAAACAATATATGACTAAAAATTAATGCTAGTAATAATTTTTTATACATTTTATAAAATTAAATTAAAAAACGATTATCATTTTTATTTAATTAAGAAATATATTATTTAACAAAATTTAAAAATGATAATCATGTTCATGAATATTATTTAACAAAACAATAACAAACCTTTTAAATAATATTTTGATAATGAAAATCACATTCATGATTATTATTTAAAAAGATAACTTCACTCAGCTTCTATATCAATAATTCTTTTACCTTCCAAAGCATTAATTCTTTCTTCTTGGAATTCAATAGCGACTATCAATTATTTTTTGGGGTGATAACTACAAGAAGGCACTCGGGTGTAAAAGGGGTAGCTAGAGGGGTAGCTAAGTGACGATCTCATGCGAATTCATGCGATAGCAAGGCATGAATTTGAGACTCAGAAACGTTCCAACACAATAGATAACTCTAGTTATAATCTATATTCTTATATTTTTCTCAAAGTTACATACAAGTGCTTTGGGAGCACTAGGTCGCAGGTTCGAATCTTTTAGCCCTATGAGTTTCAGCAATAAGTCTCAGCTAATACCTAGTTCACTCAAATTTTTGCTTCACGCAAAATTTACGCAAAATAAATCTTTGAAAAATAATTAACCTGTGAATCCCATTTTCTGTTCTGCTGCCATTAATGAGCCAACAAGCTTGTGCTCAGCAACTTTTTCATCGTCAGTCATAACTGGCTTGATATCAAAATCTATATCAAACTTAACTTTCCAAGGAGCAAAATGTTCTGTCATTTTTATGCCTGCTGAAGCTTGGACAATAATATAAACATTATTTGAGTAAGAGGCATGATACCTTCCCAAAACTTTGAATCCTTCAAACTCATCATTCAAAGTTCCATCTTCAATAACCTTTAAAAAAAGATCATACGCTGCACCCATAAGAGAAACATTTTTAAAAGTTGCAGTTACTAAATAAGTATTCATTTGATTAATAAATCTATAAATCTTTTATAGGGTATAGCATTTAGTATTGAGTTAAGGATCTTGAAATGAATATTTCTGCTAAAGGAATTTTTTTAGATCGACTGTCAATAATTAAACCGCTTGAAGTTCTCTAGCTTTTATAAATGCTTTTTTAGTAGTTGTAGTTTTTGCGTAATCATACGACTCAAGATGTGTTCTTAATGTATGCCCCATTGCATCAGCAACACTACCCGCATCAATTCCTAATTGATGACCTCTTAAGGAATAAGAATGTCTAAAGCTATAACAACCAAGACTTTCGCCCCGCTTGGCCATTAATGCTTTAAGAGAAATCCAACCCGCTTTTTGTTTTAACCATTTACCCATTTGATCTCCAACACCCTCAACAGTTTTGCAATCTGGCATACATTGATAGGGAAGTTCTAATAGACCTGCTTTGTACAATCTGACTACTTCTTCATAATGAACATTGCCATCATTATCTACTAGATAAAGAGGTTCTAATATTCTTGGTTTTGTTACACCCTGACCCGATCTTTTTTCATACATACACCAAAGTTCATCTTTTCTCTTTTTATAAACTAAGTGTCTTAATTCAATAGGTCGTAAACCAAAAACAGCACAAAGCTTCATTGCATTGACCCATTTTTTGGCAGCGAGTATATGATGCGGTTGCCCTGTTTCTGTTGGTAGAGAATTTATTAAATTAATAAACTCTTGATCTTCTATTGATGCTTTTTTGTTTCTGGCTTTTTTAGCTTCTTTAGAAGGTCTTCCAATGTATTCTCTTAAGTCATCAGGTGGAAGCCAATCACTAGGATAATTTTTCTTAGTAACGCAATACTTTAAAAAAGAAGCAAGATTTCTCACTCTTTGTTCTCTAGCTCTACCACCAAGTTCATAAGTTAATGGTTTTGGTGCAATATTATTTCTTCTCATATAGTCAGTAACCTTTTCAATTCCATTTTTTGCACAAATTTCTAATAATTTATCTGCATTTATTGGAGCATCTTTGGTTTTTAATAAGTTAACTGCGTAAGTGATTACAGGTTCATACTCTTTAGTCCAAGTTCCATTAGCAATACCAGTTCCCATCTCTTTTTTATATTTTTCAAAGTCATCCTTTGCACCAACCCAATCGTGGGAATAAGTTAATTTAGGAGCTAAACCCGCGCATACAGCAACCGCAGTATCAAAATCTCCGCCATTGTTAGCCATCTCAACATAGATATTCCTAACACGAGTAATAATATCTCCCATATTCTGGGATGAATAAGAAAAAGGAATATTATTCTTCATTAATTGGGCAGAACGCATCCCATTACCAGTTCTAACCTCTAATCTTGCAAGTCCTCTATGTTCTCTAACAGTCCAACCCTTTGCAGTAGAAGATCTTATGGCTGTTCTTAAGCCATTTACCCATGCTTCATTATTTTTGAGTTTGGGCATTAATTTGCGTACACATAGGCACAATGTACGCAATTTGTACGCAAAATGCAACCGCAGAGTGTCTTCGGGTTATAACAAAGGTTGACTAGATATTGCACTAAATCCATTGACACTATTATAATCTAAGTAAGTAAAACGCTTGTTATTACTACAAAAATTCTTTTTGTGACTTTGTTTACTAACATCCCTCTCATAGATTAGAATGATGTTTAGCGGGGCGTGGCGCAGCTTGGTAGCGCGGGTGCTTTGGGAGCACTAGGTCGCAGGTTCGAATCCTGTCGCCCCGA
>NZ_JAAORJ010000003.1 GCF_017696315.1 Prochlorococcus marinus XMU1412
AGGGATCGCCCAAGGACTATTTAAGAATCGTGAGAAGTCAATCGGGGCGACAGGATTCGAACCTGCGACCTAGTGCTCCCAAAGCACCCGCAAGAATAAGGCTATAACTGAGACTTATCTTGCTATCTGGACTTTTAGAGAAATAAGAGTGGCCTAATTCGGACTAATAAGCCTTATTTTGGGTGCATTTTGGGTGCAACCTTTTTTGCGTGTTTTGTATTATTAGCTGATACTTAATGCTATAACTGATACGGGCGACAAGATTCGAACTTGCGACCTAGTGCTCCAAAATTACAAAATTATATGTACATATTCATTGACTTTTTGTCTTTTTAAATACACAATATTTCCACTACCTTACTCAAGTTATTAGGACTTTTTATTATATTTCATGAGTTATTTTCTTTCCTTAATATTGCCTCTTCTTCTCGGAATATTTGTCAACTTTGTATTAACTATGTCTGGTCAGGGCTGGGCTAAAAATATTAGTTTTAGGCTTAGCTGTGCTCTTTTGCCTCTTGTTTCTTCTATCATATCAACTGTAATTTCTGGGAACATTGCACTTTCTCTAGGGATGGTAGGAGCCCTTTCAATTGTAAGATTTAGGCACCCAGTAAAAACATCTTTTGAATTAACAATCTTTTTCTTACTTGTAACTGTAGGCATTGCATCTTCAGTTAATCCAAAATATGCTATTTCTGTGACATTTTTATCAATGCTTTCAGTATATCTATATTGTTTGGTCTCCTCGGTGAGAAAGGGTAAAAATAATTTTATTCCAAATTTAGATATCAAAGAATACACTGATAAATTTCTAGTTGAAATTGTTTCTAATTCTTCAATTCCACAATTAGCATCTGAACCAAGACTGATGTTTGTTTTGAACGATCCCAAGAATAATATTTATACTTATAAAATCGCAACAGATTCGATCTCTGATGCTAACGAACTTATAGCGTCAAAAAATATCGATCAGAATTTAACTAAAATAACCAGAATTTAACTTTATGCATTTAGCTAAGAGTTTCGTATTTTATACGTTCTTATGTGTTATTTTGGGTGGCTGTGATTATTCCGGTAACTTTTCTTCCCCTTCTGAACAGGAAAATAATAACACAAGTATAATTTATCCTTCAAATAGTAATGTAATTAATAATCTGCCTGTTGTGGAAGACTCTATCCCAAATACATGCCTCTCTTATACTTCAAATCCAAAGAAGATTGAATACATAAAAATAACAATACCTGAGTCTAGAAGGTGGGCAAAAAATTTACTAAAAGCATTTATAGATCCATCTAAAATCACAAATCCAAAATACCGCAAAAGATTTAATTCTTTAATATCGTTTAGGCACGGTAATAACATATGTAAATTCAAGGCCTCTGTTCGGCTTTCTGGCGACTTGAAAGATCATATATCAATGAAGAATCAAAATTTCCTCTATACATCAAAATCCCCATCTATTCCTATCGTTTCATCCTTAGACGTGAAAATGAAAACTGGGAACATAAATGGCATAATCAGGTATAAACTTCTCCTTCCTGAATCAAGAAATGGTGATAATGAAATTTTGACTGTTTCATTATTTAATCAGTTAGGTATACTTACACCTCGGACTCGATATGTAACTGTCGATATAAATGGAACTGTTGTAAAAATGTTATTGCAAGAAAAATTTGTCAAGGAATTTGCAGAGCATAATCTTCTAAGAGAATCTGCTCTTCTTAAAACTCATGAAGATCTAATGTGGAATTTGAGGTCTAAATCATCTCAAAATTTTTCTTCATTAATCTTTCCTTCAATAATCAATCGTAATTGGTTGAAAAAAAATGATTTAAATAAATCTATATCAGTGCAAGCATTGAACATTCTTTCTGATGCCTCTAATCGTTCTGCTGATAACGTTCATACTTATCAAAATTTCTTTAATTTGCAAGCGCTTGCAAATAACAACGGCACTGAAGAATTTGCGTTTTATAATATGCTTTCAATAATTACTGATTCTACTCATGGCCTTATTAATCATAATGAAAGATTTTATTATGATGCTTTTGAGGATAAATTAAGGCCAATATACTACGATGGAGACTCGAATTTATTGAATAGATTCAATAGCCTTGATCCAGCTGATAGTTTATCGATGATCAAAAGATCCAAAACATGGATCTTAAATAATGCAAAGCACTATAACATTGAGGATTACAAGAAAAAAATAAAAAACATCGATTCGTATAAACTTTCTTTAACAGCCGTCAATTCTGGATTAAATTTTTCTGAAATTGATGCTGACCGATTAAAAATATATCTTTTAAAAAATCTCGATTATGTTGAAATTAATTTAAAAGAATATAGTGATAATACCAATCCCGAGTTTACACAAAAAAAGGATGTTAATTTACAAAGGTTTGCAAATAATGGTCTCTTTAATTTTCAATCATTTTATGGAAATCCATTAGGTGAATATTTTCTTTGTGAAATCAATACAGCTTTACTTTGCAATACTTACAGTCCTGACAGCAAGAAGCTTGTAAAACTTATGACAACCGGAGCTAAAGTAAATAATTTACCCACTTTTTATCTTAATGAAAATAAGTCTTCTCAGGTAAGAAAAATTAATTTAAATCAAAGAACTCTAGTTATTGAAGAGAACTTTATTATGCGAATCTACGGTGCACCGGATGTAAATGTCGACAAGAATGAAAGAACAATAAATGTTTATTTAAAAAGTGCTAAAGACCAAGTCATTATAAATAACAGTGACCTGGTAAATTGGGAAATAAATGTAGTTGCACTAAAGAATAAATCAATCTCTCCTCCAAATATAAGATACAATAGCGAATTGCAAACTGGCGCACTTGTTATACAAGATTCAAGGCTTAAAAATGTGTCGTTTTCGTTCAAAGGTGGAATGTTAGAAGATAGTATTAACATAGTTAGGTCTAGTGGTGATATTAAACAAATTTTTATTCAAGATAGCTACCAAGACGCTCTCGATATTGACTTTTCAACGATATCTATAGCTAATGTTAGAGTCCTAAATGCTGGAAATGATTGCGTTGATCTATCATCAGGTGAATATAAAATATATAATTTAAATTCTAAGTATTGTTCAGATAAGTCAGTGTCTCTTGGCGAGAATTCATCACTCCAAATAGAATCAATGACAACTCAGGCGGCTGATGCTGCTTTAGTTGTCAAAGATTCTTCTAAAGCAACTGTAAATAATGCTAATATTTTTAATGTAAAAAAATGCATTCAGATTTATAGAAAAAAACAAGAATATGGTGGTTCATTAGTGAATTTCCCATTAGTGCAATGTGGAAATTATCCCATTCACGTTCAGTTGAATTCTGAGCTTAGATCCAATGATTCCAAGAATTGAGCAAAAATTTAATTTAAGACCATGTAATTACAAATTTTTTCTTGGCTGGTTAATGGATCATAACTTTAAAATGTTGTATCCGGAAAGGATTGTCTCCTCCATATATTTTGACAACTTTAACCTTGCTTGCTTTCATGACACGAGAGAGGGAATCACTCCACGTCGGAAGATTCGTATCCGTGGTTATGATTCACCTTATCCTTTTAAAACCGATAGACATTTTAGTTTTGAGAAAAAGTTTAGTAGCGGCATAAGTCGTTCCAAGCTCCAACAAGTTTTCGATTTACGCGAAGTTAAAGACTGTTTAAATTTTGGAGTTTTTGATCAACAATATGGATTCTGTTCCCCTCTTGTTCTGATAAGTTACACTCGTGAATATTTTGTAAGCGATAATCTAAGAGTCACGATAGATAGAGATATAAAATATTCGATGGCTGCAGATCCTTTTGAATGCATCGTTGATGAAGAGTATGTTATGGAGATTAAAACCTCTATCAATACAAGTCTTGAGTCCATTGCAAATAAATTTTGCTTCCCATGTTCTAGGTTTTCAAAATATGAAAGAGCAATAGAGCATCTAGATGATTCTCATTTAATGACCGTAAGACATAAATCTATATTTAATAGTCCAATTTTCTAATTTCTGTCTTTAACTAGGAAGTATCTTTAGACTTATTTTTCTAAATACCGAAAACTGATCTATATAAGGTAGGCTTATATCCTAAAAATTCAAGAAAATTCTATAAAGTCTAGGAAAAAACCATAAGATAACCCCCTAAAAAGGAGGTCATTTTTACTAATTTTTCCCTAAGTCAAATTAGGCAATCGCTGAAAAGCCAGTCTGGGCGAAAGGATTCGAACCTGCGACCTAGTGCTTTTTAATAATTTCAATAAAAGTTTATTGATAGATTTTTAAAAAATAAATATTTGGATGTTGAAATATTTAGGAATATTTTATAACTAAATTTTTTGATATATTTTTGAAATTAAGTAATATTAAGGTTTTAGATAGATGATAAACAAGTTTTTTTATATTAAGTCATTTTAAATCTAACTCAAGATTATTTAGTTAACTTATCTACTATTCAAATCAACCAACTTATGTAAAGTATTTTGAATACATCTTTTATTGAAATACCTTGAGAAATTGTAATAAGCTAAAAATTGTTCTTTCAACCCCCAATTTTTAGAAAGAAATAGTCTTTGTGGTTTAAAGAAACTTTGAGAAACATTTGGAAGTATTTTTTTATTTAGGAACAATTCAATTGCCCTTAAATAAAGAGAATGACCATGATTCATATTTTTAATTTTTAAATCCAAAAGACTTTCATCCCCATTCAATTTAGTTTGTTCAGTAGAAATAATATTGCCAGAATCAATACCAGAATCAATCCACATAATTGTGTTTCCTATTAAATCAAATTCTTTTAGATAAAGGCACCAAAAAGTACAATCAGGTCCGCCTTTTATATAAGGAGAAATTCCAGTATGTAAATTCATGATGACTCCATATTGATTAATAATATTCAAAAGTTTTTGTTGTAGTATATTTGTTCCTGATACTAAAACTAATTCAGGTTTAAAAGTAAGAATTATTTTTTCAACTTCTATTTGATTAATATCATGGACCTCAATAAGAGGTTTTATTGGAAATTCTGAAAAATTCTTTTCATAGTAACTCAACATTCCAAACCAAGCCTTTCTGAATTGACCAAATGTGAGTAAAAAACCAATAAAATTTGAAATCCTTTTTAAACTTAATTTAAAGTTTGTTCTTTTTAACTTTTTAACTTTTTGATTTACTACTATGATTCCATCAATCTTAAATTTTGCATGAATTTTATGAGCTAAGGCCTTTTGATTAGATCTTGCATCACATAAAAATAATTTCATATATTTCTTAAAAAACCAAGAGACCTATAAATCATTTCTTGTTCAGAATAAGCATGAAATGCAAATCTATTATGAACACTATTATTATTATTAGAAAAATTGTTATTTACAAGTAAGATTTGAGTATATCCTTTTTCCTTCGCAATCTTTAAATTTGATTTCTTATATGAAGCATTTGGAAAAGCGTAAATATAAGGTTTTTCACAAAAATTATGTTCGAACCACTTAGAGCATAAATCAATATCATTTTTAAAAAATTCATCAGTTTCACAACTCATGTTTGAATGAAAAAATGAGTGAACACCTATATCATGAAATTTCATTATTTCTTTGATATCAGACTTATTCATCATTTCAGTTGAATATTTATATAAGTCATCTCCTAATCGATCCAAGCAATATTTCTCAATTTCAAGCTGTTTTTGGAACGTATTATTTTTGACAAATGATGATAATCTTGCACCCTCTTTTACAATATTATTGCTTTTGTTGAACTTGAAATTTGGTATTTTCAATTCCTCAAGTTCATCGATATTAGCTTTTCCTAGAAAATCCTGAAGAATTACATTAAAAGGAGGTCTTTGTTTATCAATACATGATGGAATTATATTTTGATTTGATCTAATCCCGTACTTCAATAAGATTGGATGTGCAATATTTATAAAATCTTTATATCCATCATCAAAAGATAAAATTACTTTTGGTTTTGAAGGTAATTTTTTTTTGTCGAATTTATCTTTCTCTAATTCTAAAAAACTTGTAAACTCGTAATTTTTCAATAAAAATTGAATAAGGCTCTCAAAAATTTTTGGGTTTAAGGGTGGATATGCAGATTTATCATTATTGTCAACTCTATGCAGATTTAAAATAGTTAAATATCTCTTTGCTTTAATTTTTTTAAGTCTATTATTAATTCTCAGGGGATTAGATAAAATATTAAATCCTGCAAATTTAATAACCTTTTTTGTATAACTAGAAATGCTCATATTTTTATATTCTTAATAATAGATTTAAAACTTTCAGATTAAATTCATTTATCAGAAAAATCTATTTATTTGGTATTTTACAACATAGAAAAATGAAAACTCAGGGAGGTTGGAAATGGCAAATTAATTAATTAATAAAATAAAAACAATATAATGCGAAAATCTTAAATTACGAGAATCAATATACAAATGTGGGAATTCTGTAGAAGTAGGGTAAGTAAGAAAAATTCAATAATATTGAAAATAGCACTGCTGAATGTGAGCATCAATATTAATAATATAAATAGTCAATTTAAAGAGGGAAGAATTGAAGATTGAAAAGGCTAAGGATGAATGGAAAAAGTTAATTAGTCAGGGTTGGCGAGTAACCCGGGAGGTATGGAATAAACCTAGTGATAATTAGCGATTAAGCCTACTAGGTATATCAAAGCTATACAAATAATCGCTATTTAATCGCTATTTGAGTTTTTAAGAAAAATGAAAAATAAAAAAGGCAACCTTGGGATGGCTGCTTATGACTTGATTGAGTCGGGGCGACAGAATTCGAACCTGCGACCTAGTGCTCCCAAAGCACCGCATACTCCATTAGCATCACTAGGTTTTTAAGCTATAAATTATTTCTTGCATGGTGTTGCGTAATTTATCTGGTTAAATAAAGCAATATTTGTCCATAATTTGTCCATTTTTTCAAAATTTGGTGCAGCTTTACCCCTTTTTTTATCTATAATTTTTACAAGGAGAAGTTCACTTTAATAAATAAGATAGGTCAAGAATTAAAGTCTTTGAACCATTTGAAAATGTTTCCAAGCCTTTGCCAAGCATTGATGCGATGATGATTAGTTTTGGTTGCGTCTATAAGAGAAGTAGTAAACCAGTTATGAAAGGTAGCAGGGTAGAAACTATTGAGGCTGCTAGAAAAGAATATAAGTAACTTTTAGATGAAGGTTGGAAGAAGAGTTCTATTTTTAGAAGTTATTTTTAAAATTTTTGCTATAAATTAAATGAGGCCAAACCTCGTCAGCACACTCTACGTTTGCTGCAAGACATAAATTGATTCAATATAGTTGCGAGTCGATTTAATAACCCTTTCAGTAGTTGGAATTTCTGGAGGGGTTTCTTGTTACTGATATTTATTGAGTAATCGGTTATAAATTATGAACAATAGTATTAATCCACCAATACCATAAGCTGCATGAGTTGGGTCATGATGATTCTGCCAAAGCTCTTGTAGTGGGAGTAGTAACCTTTTCAATTAATAATTAACTAATTTTCTCTTTCCATCTCTAGTTTCTACTCTATTTATTCTTAACCCTATAAAAGCAGCCCAAATAACTGCAAATAAAATTGGTAAAAAAATGATTGCAAGTTTCATCATTGTTTTAATCCTGTTATTTGCTCAAAAGAATAACCTTTAAATAAATAGGAAAAAATAGGTACTTTATCTAATTAAGCAGCATCATATTCTTCATCTTCAAGCTCTCGCATAAATCTTTTATCTAATAAGTAAGCGTCTAAAAGCTCTAGATTGTTATTTTCTTTAATTTCTTTATCGCTGTCTAATAGCTCTCTTATGTAGTTATATACAAGCTTTTTATCGTACCCACTTTTTCTAATTTCTTTCATCATTTCGATTGGAATTTTCATAATCGCCAACCCCTATATGAAAGCCTATATACGCATACTTACGAAAAAATAAGGAAAAAGCTAGTCTTTAGGCCATTGACGTGGAGTTAAACCACCAAGAGCCGCCCTATTTCTTGGAGTGTCTTTAAAAAATGCAGCGTCACATTGCCTACAACCCCAAGTTCTATTAATAGGAAAATCTGGAATACAGCCAATTACAAATATATCGTCACGAAAAAAATCCTCTTCTAGTGGCATACCTAAAACAGCTTTTCTAACTTCTTTCGTTTTGCATCTTGGGCAAATAGTTGGTTTCCTATTAGTAATGAACCAATCATCTCTTTCTGGTATTGGATTGCAATTCATAATTACCAATCCCTCTCTAAGCAATCAGGTGGATAATAAATTTTATAATTACACCTTACACAAGCCCATTTAGCTGAAGGCATTTCTAAAGAACAGCCCATAATTGCATATTTACCAGACTGAGCAACTTCAGCATCAGGGTATCCCCAGAGGCATGGTTTTATACCTTTTTTAAGTTTGCATCTAGGACAGTTTTGAATCTTATGCCACCTATATTCTCCCTCATACAATTTCATAACATTCTTCATCATTTGGCCTCGAAAGTACCAGGTGTCATCAATATCTGGAGGAGTTTGTTTTTTCATTAAAGTTTAGACTTTACTTATTAAGCAAAAAAATTATTCCTCTCCACTAAAAAAATCTTGATCAATTTTTACTACTTTTATCGTTTCTTTAACTTGTACTCCAACGCAATATTCAATCATTAATTTTGCTAAATCAACACCATCAATAAGAACTAAACGAACATCACTTAAATTTTCCGCAAATTTTTTTGCATCGCTCGTAAATGTACTGCTAGTTACGAAAACTCCTTTTTTGCATCCCCCTCCAGTCATGGCTCCCAAAAAACCCTGTATTTTTGGCCGCCCAACAGTATTCTCAGAATATCTCTTCGCTTGGATGTAGATCTGATCTAATCCTAGTTTATCTTCATCAATCGTTCCATCAATTCCTCCATCAGGACCCCTTGGTACACCTTTTATTCTTTTCTCGTCGCCACCTCCATAGCCCATCTTTGCAAGAACTTGCAAAATTAAATTCTCAAAGGCTGAAGGACTAATATTTTTTATTTGTTCTAAAAGTTCATCAATAAGCTGCTCTCTTATTCTTTTGATTCCTCTGTCAATTAAATCTTGAGGTGTATCATCGTTGCTTTGATCAACTTCCACATCATTATTTTTCCCTCTATTAATTATCTTTCTTTCTTGATGATCTTGGTACTCTTTAAAAACTAATAGGTCACTTTCTTTAAGCGGCCTATTTAGACTTAATAATTTTTCTGCATTAGGTCCTAAAGCAAAATAGCTACGGCGTGGTCCAATCAAAGCTCCAGCTACTCTCAAATAAGAGGAAGCCCAACCTACTCTACCTTTAGCAATACTCCTCCCATCACTTAGTTGCTTTTCTGCTAATTGTTCTTGAGTAAGGTTCATTTTTTTACAACAGCATCAATAGCATCATGCCTATACATTTCTCCGTTTTCTTTTAAAACCTCTAAGAGAGGTTTCATATATTCATGCCATTTGGGGATATAAACCACAATCCTAAATGAAGTGGAAACTATTCTAGATTCTAAGTAGAAACAAACAACTGTCCATTATTTGTCCATTTTGCTTATGGACAGATTTATCCCATAAAAAAGTGAGTCTGGGTAAATCGCTAGTATGGCTTGGTTTTAAATGGTCGGGGCGACAGGATTCGAACCTGCGACCTAGTGCTCCCAAATCACTATGATCAAACCCCTTATAACTACGATTTGAAGCTATAACTCAATTAATAAGCCCTTTTTTCTTCTAAGACCTTATGAGATTTTCTAATACTTAATGGATTTTTCCCTAAATTTTCCCTAAAGTTGACCTAGTGCTCAATATGGCTTTAAGGATGGCAATAACTAATAAAAATGGTGCAAGTATCAAGCATTTCATTTAAAAAGCTCTTTCTTCTAGTGAAACTTTTTTGCATTTCCCTCTTCCATTTTTTCGAAATTCATAATCATTTTGTCTCATATCACTAGTGGCAGAATTGTATAAACTTAATCTAAATAAACCATTAAACCTATTGATATTCAAAGAATATCTATTACCTGTACCAAGTTCATAGCCAACAATATTAAAACTACCAGAAGACTGAGATAATCTCTGTTCATATGAATCTATCCCGTATACGATTGCTTGACCCTTCTTGGGTTTTATAGCAACTTCAAGATATGGATAAAGTTGTGATGATGATTTGCAAGCCAAATAAATCTCTTCAGGAAAAATCTCTTCAGGGAAATTTCTTTCAGCATTAACAGCAGTAGGTAAAGCAAGTGCAGCTAGTAGTGGGAGTAGTAAGTGTTTCATTTGAAAATTATTACCAACTGTTCATTTGTTTAAATATAAAATTATCAATGATTTGCTCCGTTCTCCGTAAAGCATCTTTCTTTTTTTGATATTGAAGCATATTGTCTAAGGTCTTTTCTACAGAGGGTGCTTTGTCATAATTTCTTTTTCTGATTTTCGGTGTAGATGTAGATGTAATTAAATTCAAAATAATCACGATCAATACACCTGATAACATAGCAATTATGATATTAGCTAGAATGCTCAAAGGCGATTTGCCTAATTCTGGGGAAATATTTTTATTATCAATACCAACCTCAGAATCAGATTTTTTAGTCCTATCTGAGATGAAGTTTTTGTTGTATACAGGCTGTCGATAATATTTCCCATTTCTATCGTATGGCATGAAAAAATGGAGCTAATTGCCCCTTATTTTAGATCGACTGTCAATTATTAACTAAATACTTAATAGCCATTTGCAAAAAAGGTATATCAACTAAATCTATATATTCATATAAGGTAGACTTATTCCCAAAAAAATTAAGAAAATTCTATAAAGTCTAGGGAAAAACCATAAGAAAACCCCCTAAAAAGGAGGTCATTTTCCCTAATTTTTCCCTAAGTCAAATTAGGCAATCGCTGAAAAGCCAGTCGGGGCGACAGGATTCGAACCTGCGACCTAGTGCTCCCAAAGCACTGGGCGTTATTTTTAAGAAAACCTTGAGACTTTAGTTATAGCCTAGACTAATTATAGATGGTGGAACGAGTTTGAGACAGCATATTGCAATATCTTCGAAGATCATACAAGATGTTTATAGATGCTAGCTCCCCCTCTAGCTCCCCCTCTAGCTCCCCCTTCTACGACCTAGTTCCCTCTGTTAAGAAGGTCGGGGATTTGATAGATTTTTTGGAAATTCGAATTAAAGTAATTGGAAATTAAATATAGATTCAAAAATGTTGAGTAATTATGAAGACGCTTTTGAAGCAGCACTAATTAGTAAAGACATTTCTAGTAAAGAAATTCCTAATCCTTATTTTATTTTAAAACTTATGAAAAAGAATATTTTTTCTAATATTCTTCTTTTGACAACTTTAACTGGGGGGGTATTCTTATCTCCAATTCAAGCTGAAGAGAAAACAGGCTTCTATGGGACCGTTTCTATAGGGACAGACTCGCTGAATGCTCCCACATGGGGCGCAACAGCTAGGGGTACTGATTATGGTGGTAAAGCAAATTTAGAAAATGATGGTCTTTCCTACGACTTGGGCATTGGATATGACTTTGGAAAATGGCGGACAGATCTTACCTATTCCGAAGAACAACATGACTTGAAAAGTTGTACAGAGACAAAAACATCCGCTACTTGTGCTACTGGAGGACAAGGAGAAGGTGATGCAAGCTCTATTATCGCAACCGTTTATCGCGACTTCAGCAATGATTCAAAATGGACTCCTTACATAGGAGCAGGTCTCGGTACAACAAATATTAATTCAAATAATATAACTGTTAATAGTGTTGAATATAATCTAAATGACAAAGATACTTTTACCTATCAAGTAAAAGCTGGGACTAGTTACGAGATAACTGAAAAAGCTGTGCTATTCGGTGAAATATCTTACAAAGCATATAACGATATAACATCAGTTAATACAAATGTTTCGAGTGTAGATTTTGATGTAACCGATATTTCTTCATTTGGTTTTCGCCTGGGAACACGTTTTATTTTTTAAGAAATGAAACGCTTACTACTTGAACTGCGATAAGATGTTAATTTTTAGAAGTTTTTGCTAAAAATAATTAGATCACTAAACCACTATGGACAAAGAAACATTAATCAGGTTGGCAACTCCAGCATCTATTGCTTTATTAGCAACTTCTATTTTTAGCTTCCCGATTATTACCAAAGCAAATTATGGAAGACAGCTAGGCACTGTAAATGATCCAATCCATATTGTTTGTTTATTTAAGAAAAACAGTGGATATTTTTATAGTGGTAAAGGTTGCTAACTCTTATATCTGAAGCTACTGTCTATCAAGAATTTAAGGAATCAGGGCATAAGTATATACAAAGTACATAACCCTAGCGCTCCTTTTAGCGCTCCTTTCTCAAGTTAAGACAGTAAGCAATAAAAAAGCGAGTTGGGAGACTCGCTAGTATGACTTGGTTTTTAAGAGTCGGGGCGACAGGATTCGAACCTGCGACCTAGTGCTCCCAAAGCACCCGCGCTACCAAGCTGCGCCACGCCCCGCTAAACATCATTCTAAT
>NZ_JAAORJ010000004.1:0-79026 GCF_017696315.1 Prochlorococcus marinus XMU1412
GCGGGTGCTTTGGGAGCACTAGGTCGCAGGTTCGAATCCTGTCGCCCCGATTGACTTCTCACGATTCTTAAATAGTCCTTGGGCGATCCCTGGGCGATCATTTGCTATACCTTGCATAGCTTTGCATACTGCATCGCCCGCTAAAACAACTAAATAAGCAATATTAAACAGACCATTGCTCCAATACTAAAAATTAAGATCTACCCTTGCGAGTTAATAGTCTTTCAAAATAATCATTTTTTCATTTTAAATAGGTTTTTATTTATTAAATTTAAAACCCGAACCACAAGAACTTTTTGTCGCGCCTTTTGGAGTACTAATCAAGAATCCTCCTCCGGATAAATCCTGATAATGATCAAGTGATAGTTCATCTAGTAAACTTTTTTGAGATTCTGGAGCGTAGACAGTTAAGCCATCAGTTCTTGCAAACGGAATTCCTGATTTTTCCCAGATATTAACTCTCAGAAACATCCATCCATCATCAAGAATATCAGGTTGCAAATATAGGAATATTTCTCCAGGTGTACCACGATAAATTGATTGCCTGAGCAATTCATTTGAAGCAGCCTTGGTAATAGTTAAAGAACTCAATTTTCAAATACACTTAGTACATAGATTAATTATTTTTTAATTCAATAACAAGCATTCCATAATGTTCTCACTTTATTAGCTGCGTAATTTCTCTGAATTTTTTATTTCCTCTCATAAGAAATATCTAAAAACAAAAACAAAAATGATATTCATTTTCATTTTGGTGTAAATTTTATACATCAAGTAGTTTTTTATGAGTCAAACTTGGATAATATCAGGGCCTCCAGGATGCGGTAAGACAAGCTGGATACTAAATACTTTTAAGAATCACTCTGGAAATTGTGGTTATGTACGTCTTGGCGGATATTCAGAAATTAATTTAGAGCAAGCAATAAATTCAAAAATTGATTTTGCTTTTTTGAAAGATCAAATTCCTAATTTATTAGATTTGTCAAGTTCGAAATTGCCCTTAGAGGTAGAGAAAGAGAATATTTTGATTATTATTGAATTTCCTCAATTTTTCATACCTAAATTTCAGGGTATTAGTGGTATTGATTTGAGAGTTATAAAAGAGCTTGAAATATATAATCTTCAACCAAATAAATATTTGCATTTTGGCAGAGATCTAGAATTACCAATAAAGGATACTTTAGATTTTAAAGCAATTGAATCATGTAGTATTGACCTCAAAAAAAATATTTGGGATCCTGCAAGTTTAAATACTTTTTGGTTCGAATTAGTGAACGGTGCTTATGGAGACGTATATAGAGCAAAAGCATTAATGAACTTACCAGATGGTCGTTATATCTTGTTTAACTGGATATTGACTCAGAAAGGTTCTCAGTATCAAACCTTAAATCAAGTTGCTCCTCTTAATGGAAGACCAGAAAGACACTCTGAAATTGTCATACAAGGGAAAAACTTAAACTTCCAATTAATAAAATCAACTATCAATAATTGCCTTCTTAGTGATGCTGTTCTAGAGCATCATCAAGCCACACTTAGAAATTCACAATTACAAACTTCTCGAAATTAATTAAAAATGAATCAAGCTGTTATTTCATGTTTACATGCAAATCTACCTGCAGTAGAAGCCGTATTAAAAGATATTGAATTACAAGGGATTACGAATATTACCTGCCTTGGAGATTTAGTAGGTTATGGTCCTCAACCTAATGAGGTTATTGAGTTAATCAAAGAGAAAAAAATTGCCACTTGTCAGGGTTGTTGGGACGAAGATGTAGTTGATGGATTAGATGCCTGCGATTGTAGTTACCCTTCTCAGATCGCTGAAAGGAGAGGTCATTTCGCTCATCAATGGACTACGGAAAAATTAACAAAAGAAAATAAGGATTTTTTAGCTAATTTACCCTACTCAATTCGTAAAGATAAATGTCTTTTTGTTCATGGTAGTCCTAATAGTCAACATGAATATCTGCTGCCCGATATGGATGCATTCGCAGCTCTTGAGAGAGTTGAAAATGCCAAAGCTGAGATTCTATTTTGTGGACATACTCATCAACCTTATATACGTGAACTAGCAAATGGTTCAATTGCCGTAAAGGTCAAAAACAGTGGTTCGAAAGATATTCAAAAGAAAGAAATGAATTTGCCGATGCGAAAAATAGTAAATGCAGGTTCAGTGGGAGAGCCACGGCATGGAGGAACTAAAGCTACTTATGTGGTTTATAACGACATCACTAATGACGTAAAAATTAGAGAAGTTGAATATGATATCGAACTTACCTGCAAAGCAATAATAAATGCTGGTCTTCCTCCGATTTTTGCATGGCGTTTAAAAAACGGATTTGAATTTGCCGAACGAGCTGAAGATGCTTCTCATGTTTGTGAAAGATGATAGAACGCTGGGCACTTATAAGTGGGTTAAAAGGGGATCTAGATACTTATGAACTTATTCAAAAAGATTTAAAAAAAACTCCTGGGAACATAACCCTCTTTGTTTTGGGGGATATGATAGGTCCTGAAAAAAACTGTAATAAACTTCTACACAGATTAATTAATCCAAAAAGTAATGATTTACAACCATGGTGCATATATGGTTGGTGGGAAGAACAAATCCTCTTAGAAAGTGGTTACCGTGGCAATCAAAGAGCTGAAGCTTTGAGAATAAATAAAGGTGAAGAAGTGGTCAAATCTCTAATAAATGCTGTTGATAAATCATTTCTTGATTGGATAGCAGCACTTCAATTTGGATTTGTTGAACTTGATTGTGGTTTAATTCACGGGAGCTCAAAAGATGTTGGCGACGATTTAACATTAGATACCCCGCCATTAACACTCCTGGATAGACTTACACGTCTTCAAGTAAACAGATTATTTACTGCGAGAAGTACACAACAATTTCATTTGGAATTAACAGAGGGGATTCTTAATTCGGAAGTACACGATTTAACCGGAAATCATAAGAAGGAGCAGAAGGTTCCTCAAAAAGCTGTCATTGGTGTTGGAGCAGGCAAAAATTATACTCTCTATGATGTAGGGACTGATAATACTCAATTCGTAAGGGCTGGATATCAATCAGAAAAGAAAAAAAATGGATTTGGATTACATTTTTAAACACTAGGTCGCAAGCGGGCGATCCTCGGGCGATCAAATGCTTAACTTTGCAACACTTTGCTGCATATAAGACAATTCTTGAGACTCATTTTGATAACAAATATTTCAAACTAAAGTCATAGCCTCACTTCGTTCTCAAGGGTACTGTCGCAATTTGCTGATCGAGTGCTTTGGGAGCACTAGGTCGCAGGTTCGAATCCTGTCGCCCCGACCCTTTAAAAACCAAGTCATAATAGCGAGTTACCCAGACTCGCTTTTTTATTGCATTTACTTTTTGGCTCATAGTGGCCAACAAATGGCCAACAAATTTAAATAAGGATATCTTTTTGTAATTAAAAATAAATATTGATTTACTTATTAAATATTTGCAACTATAAGTAATTACATTAAATATTTTTATTGAGTGAAATTATTTAAAGCTTTATCTTTAATTCCAATTGCTTTTGGATCACTTCTTTCTGTCTCAGCTAATGAATACAAATTTGAAGATATCAAATTTGATCAAGTTAAAATCAAGCAAGATACATATGAGCCAAAAGACAAATTAGATGAATACATTATTAAGGGAGTAACTTATTCAACCAAATTTGTTCCATTAATGAATAATGGCGCAGAAGGCAGCGAATATAGCCGCATCATGACTAATGATTTTAAAAAATTATTAGCTGACGCAGGATTTGACTTGGCAAATTCAACAGCTAATAGTCAAATTCAAAAAATACCATTTTTCGCTCAAACCACTTTCAATATTTCTGGAGGAACAGAATCAGATACAAGTTTCTCGATAAATAGTTTGATGAAGCTTGGCGAACTTGCAAAAGATGAAGAAGGCGATTTAAAAACTCTGGCATTTTCTCAGGCAAGATTCGCTACTGCCACTAATGCAGATGGTTCCACTATTAACCTTGGCTTGGGAATCAGAAATCGTCCTAACGATGTATCTATGGTTGGAGCTAATGCGTTCTGGGATTACAGAATGACCAATTATAGTGATGCTCACAGCAGACTTGGATTAGGTGGAGAATATTTCTGGAAAGATTTTGAGTTTAGAAATAACTGGTATGTTTCTATAACTAATGAGAAAGATGTAACTGTAAAGGGCACATCATATAAAGAAAGAGTTGTTCCAGGATGGGATTTGGAAGTAGGTTACAGACTTCCAAATAATCCAGAACTTGCTTTCTTTGTAAGAGGATTTAATTGGGACTACAAAAATACCCAAGATAATTCTGGTTTAGAAGGAGCAATTAGTTGGCAAGCTACACCATACGTTGGTCTTGAGGCATGGGTTTCTAATGAAATTTCTGCAGCTTCTACTACAGTTAATACTTCACTGCCTGGAACGGATGAGACTTTCTTTGGTTTAAGGATGAATATCACTGGTAGCCCTGTCAAGTTTGAGAAATCTAATTACAAGAAGAACATGATTACTCAAATGACTCAACCAGTTAAACGTAAATATGATGTTCTTTTAGAGCGCTCTTCAGGAAGTTTTACTAACAGAGCTAAAGGTTCTTAATTTTATTTCTATCTTTTTTTTATTAACACTAAAAATGAAACTTTTTTCTAAATTCTCTTTGAAAGCAACAGCAGGTTTTAGCTTCTGTTTGGTAGCATCAATCATTTCATCCAATGAGAAGGCTTTTGCAAACGATTGTGAAACTCTTTTTGGAGATAATCCATCAAGTATAAATAATGCCTGTTATATAACTCCTAATACTTACAAAATAAGAGTCTACGAAATGGGTTTATGCACAGCTGATCCTCTTGCTGGAACAACCATAAATAGTAGTGATGAGGTTGTTACAGACAATACTATTACGGATTCTTCATGTACGCCTACTTTCCAATCATCAACAGGAAGTTTAGTTAATTTAGGTGGGAATGCCACTCAAACATTGACAGGGACCAATATAAGGCCTCCAGCAGGATCTTATCCTTATGCATATATAAAAATCAAAAATACTTTTGGCTTAAAAGGCACATATCAAATTAATGATCAAACATTTTATAGTTCTAATGATGGATCTCCAGTTGCAGAAGGATCTTATGATGAATTTGATGAAGATTTAATGGACTTCAGTAATGGAAAAACATGTTCAGGAAGTCCAGAGTTAGCTGGAGCAGAAGTTTTCACATCAGCGCCTACTGGAACCATGAAGGCGGTTTTAGCTCAAGTAAGTGGTGGTAACTTAGGAACTTATACTGCCGACTCTTCATGTGGAAGTTCAACTCATTTATATGGGTCTTTTGCGCCTACTAATCCAGTTGTTATTACAAATGCGACACAAGGCTTAGAAGTTACTTTCAGTATTACAAAAAGAGGAATGACTGTCTTCCCCGATGGAAGTGGAGGAATGAGTGGCTTTGGAGGTGGGCCCTTTAGTCCTAGTTTTTCAACCTATTAAATTTATTTATAGAGATACTTTCCTTGGTTTGAGTATGATTTATCTTAATTTTTTGCCAACAAATATATCCTAGTTTGTCATTTCAAATTAAGCATTAGCCAGCAACTATTTAGTCATAGTCTATAGACATAGTGTCCAACTGGGCTTGTTAAATGCTTTGGGAGCACTATGTCGCAGGTTCGAATCCTGTCGCCCCGACTCTATAAAACCAAGTCATACTAGAGAGTTTCCCAGACTCTCTTTTTATTGCTTGCTTTTAGAATAATGAGACTGAGCGAGATTTGAGCGAGATTCTGCTATACCTTGCATAACCTTGCCGAGTGATATCTTTCAAAATGATTATGACATCCACAAAATAATCCGAATAATTCTTATGATTTTTAAAAACAATAAAAATGAAATCGCTCATCTCAAGTAAAAGATCAAAAGCAATATTAGGTATTGGTTTATTAGCTATTGGTATAGGTACTATTTCAAAAAAGGTAATCAGCTACCCAACTGGAGGATGTATGAAAGGTACTCAGGAATTGACTCTAAATAAAGGGATAAACAATTTATTTATTTAATAAGTAAGCGTTTCAATTTTTATTGTTAACTAATCCATAAATACATAAAAGAGGATTCATTATTAAAATAATCCAAAAAGGAGGAGGAGGTCCTCCATCAACAATTATCCCAGCATTAAAAGTATTAAAAAGAGCTACTGCTAAAAAACAAAACATCAACGCTAATTCACCTGATAAAACTTTTCTTAAAGAGGCTTTATCTTTTATGGAACTACAAATAATCAATAAACAACCAATTCCCAAATTACTTGCTGCTACAACATCAGCAGTACCTCTAACAAGAAGCAATGTTTCACTTGAAGCATTCCCTGCAATAGTTTCCACTGAAAAAATGAGTAGGGTAATAATTAACAACCCCAATAGGATATGAAGAGCTCCAGTAGTTTTTAAAATATTTTTTAACTTCATAAAAAAAGTAGCTTATTGCCCATTATTTTAGATCGACTATCAAATTCTCACCAATATTTACTTGCTAATTCCATAATGACAAATCTGAATCTCCTGATGATCTTTGCATCCAATGGATTTTCCAAATCCCATCAATCTTTTTGAAGATGGAGGTGACAGTTGGCAAATCATCATTAGGAGTTCCTTTATAAGAAAATTTTGCCCCAAGTGTAAAAACACACATTGCTACATCGGAAGAGAGAAATTCAAACTTATGAATTTTTGTAATTTCTGCTTTTTCCTGAACCACATCGCCTGAACTCATCATTTCCTCGAATCCCTTTGCACTTATTGGATTCCCACTAGGCCTAATGAGTAGAAAATCTGAAGTGGCATTATTCACAAAAAATGAGCCCATTTTCTGAGGTGTTGCTAGCTCATACAACATTGATTCAATTGTTTCTCGATCTGTCATAAAAAAAAGGGTTTTATCCCTCTATGTTAGATCGACTGTCAATCAATATTTACCAGAATTGAACGATCTAGCGCTCATAGGGCACTAGGTCGCAAATGAGTGTGATTTGAGCAAGATTTTGATTATGCACCACATTGCTATATCTTTGTACTTTTTGGGACTCATAAATTTTCCTGTAATACCAACTTATAAGCTATAGCAATACTTCTTTCTATTAGGGACTGTCGCATTTTTCGTAGCGAGTGCTTGGGGAACACTAGATCGCAGGTTCGAATCCGTTGAGCCAGAATAGCTTTTCAGCAATTGTCTAATTTTACTTATGGAAAATCAGGGAAAATGCTCTCCTTTTTAAGCGGTTTTCTTATGGTTTTCCTTGATACATGTAGAATATTTTTTAATTTTTTAAGATATAAGCTTACAACATATAAATAATAGAGTTGGTTTCTATCCTCATTGAGCAATGGCTATTAAGTATTGAAGGAATTTTTACTGGAACTTTGGCATAACCATCACGACCCATATCATGCAATTTATGGCATTGGTGGAGTAATAGTATTATTGATAATTTATAACTTATTACTTAATAAATATCATTAACAAGAAACCCTTCCAGAAATTCCAACTAATGAAAGGGTTATTAAATCAACTCGCAACTATATAGGATCAATTTATGTCTTGCAGCAAACGTAGAGTTTGCTGACGAGGTTTGGCCTCAATTAATCTATAGCAAAAATATTTAAACTCCCGCTATTTTTCTTTCAGCTTGTCGTTTTTTTAGAATTGAATAAGCTTGTGAAGCCCATTTTCGAGAAATATCAAATTCAGCATCTAACTTCTCTCTAAGTAATTTGCCAATTTTAAATACTTCTATGAAGCCTAGATAAATTATTACCAGCACCTTAGTTATGTTTACTGCAACAGCTGCTATCTTTTCAATTCTTTGATCTTTCATTTGAACTTATCCAAGTCCACTAAAATTACCATTTGTAAGAAATTATGCAAATGTTTTTCAAATTAAAAATAACTTCTAAAAATACTGGTTTTCTTCCTAGCTGCGACACCCATCATTTAGACCAACTATTAAAACCTTGTGGTACACTAGGTCAACTTTGGGGGAAATTCCATTAAGTTTCAAAAATCTTATAAAGTTTTAGAAGATAAAAGGGATTATAACTCCAGTTACAGCTTCAAATCGTAGATATATGGTCTTCTGACTTATTGACTTAGAGTACTAGGTGAATTTGTTCCTATCCAATTAAATGAAAAAGATAAAAAATATTTGATTGATACAATACCTTTTTAACCTATTTAGCCTTTTTATTTTTTAAGATATGTAAGAGTTAAATTCCTAATAAAATGAGTAAATTTAAAGATAACTTTTCGAGCGAAAGCTTTTACCCAGATAGTAATTATTATCTTGACCAGGAGAATACTCCTGAAGAGGACCTAATTAAAAAAGATCAAAAATCCAATATGGGGGTAAATTTTGAATGGCCAAATACATATTGGTTTATTGCTGAAAGAACAAATGGAAGGCTAGCAATGATTGGTTTCATGGCTGTCATTATTAACTACACCTTATTTGGATGGATAGCTTATCCAATCCTATAAATGAGTAATTCTAATTTTGACAAAAATGGTATAGATAAGTCTGGGACACATTGGCTTCAATATGCTGCGTTTGTTATAACTGCATTTGTTATTTATTTTGGGTGGGCATTTTTCAATGATGCGAATTTTAACCATTTCGCTGTAAAAATATTCAAGTTCTGGAATTGTAATGGATATAATCCATTAAGTTATTGTGTGATGCGCTGGAGAGTAGATTTTTATCCTTAAAAAATTAATTGCTAGGTCTTACTGCTTGGTTAATTCAAATAGAACAAGGTTAAAAAAGTTTATCGGAAATGCAAATAAAGAAGATCAATTTTTTAAATATATGTTTATTGATTCTATGGAGGGTAAATCCTATATGGGCAAAAACCCTCCTATCATGACAACTAGAAAAGAATAAAAAAGATGCAACTAGAGAAGAATGAGAAAAATTAATTACTCAGAATTGGAGAAGAACCGAGTAAGATTAAACAAAGAAAGAGAGCTTAGGCTGCTAATCCTTAAAAAGTGATCAAATAATCCTCGATTACTAACTAGTAGCGCTTAGCGTAGTAAGTGTTTCATACTATTCAAGTTATTTCTACCAAAGTCGAAAAGTATAAATCTTACATTTTTGCTAACCAATTTACTACAACTTCCAAATTACTCTTATTGGTTTTTGATTAGTCATATGTTTTTGAGGAGTTTTCAAGTAATCCATTTAATTCTAAGAGTTCTTCTTTACTAAGTTCTCTATATTCTCCTATTGGCACGTCTAACTTAATATTCATAATTCTCACACGCTTTAATGATCGTACTCTATATCCTAAAGCCTCACACATTCTTCTAATCTGGCGGTTAAGTCCCTGTGTGAGAATTATTTTAAAAATTCTTGGACCCAATTGTTTTACGTAACAATTTTTAGTTATTGTGTCTAGTATTTCAACTCCATTACTCATGCTTTGAATAAAGTCGCTATTAATCGGGCGATTAACTTTTACAATATATTCCTTTTCATGATTATTTCTTGCTCTAAGTATTTTATTTACGATATCTCCATCATTAGTTAAAAAAATCAATCCCTCGCTGAGCTTATCTAATCTTCCGATAGGGAAAATTCTTTTAGGATATTTGATGAAATCTATTACGTTATTGGGTTCTACTTTTCTATCTGTTGTGCATACAATTCCTACAGGTTTATTAAAGGCTAAATATATGTTTTTTTGTCTCTTTGATTTTTCTATTCTTTGACCTTTAACTTCTACTTGATCACTTTCTTCAACTTTGTCGCCAATATTTGGAATTCTGCCATTAATTGTAACCTTTCCTTCTAAGATTAATCTATCTGCTTCTCTTCTAGAACAATAACCGACTTCACTTAAATATTTATTTATTCTGGTAGCCATTTTGGATATTTCATTTTTATCTGCACTAAATTAAATAATTTACTAATCTCCTCATATTCTAAATCAGCTGTCAATTTTAGTTAATATTCTCATTATTAAATTTCAAATTATTTTCATCAATAATTTCTACCACACAGATCTAGATCTCTTTTTAATTCCAATTTTTTTCAATTTTTCTCCATCCCTTAGAAAGTAATCTTTCATAAATTTCTCTAGCTAAATCTATTTCAACAGAAACTGTATTTGTCATTACTGGTGGTTTATTTCCTGATCCCCCCACTATTTTTCCAGTATCTATGAACATATACTCAAAAACTCCATCAATACTCTTATCATTTTTCATAAATCTTTTAACTTCTGAACTATTTGAATTAATCAACCAATAAGATTTAGCCATTAATCTAACCTTGGGATTAGTAAACGTTCCATTTAAAACAAACTCATTTGATCAGCTTCTTTTTTCTTTAAATCCTCTACTAACCAACCATCAGGGGACCAACCCATCATAATTGCAAATAATCCTTTTAATTCATCTGCATCTTTAACTTGCTCTGTCCATTGTTCCTCATATCCATTAGGAACGATCACAGGCATGCGGTGATGTAAAGGTTTAACTAAATTATTTGGATGAGTAGTTAAAACGCAGCAACTTTCAAGTTCTGCTCCATCTGGTGAGGTCCACTTACTCCAAATTCCTCCCAACCAAAAAGTCTCATAATTCGCTTTTCGAACACGATATTTTTTTTCAAAAAAACCGCTCGCAGGTATTAGGCACCTCTTATGTTTCCAACTTCCATAAAATAATTTTTTTTCTTCTACGGTTTCTGATCTTGCATTAAATGGTCTTGGTCGGTCCTTATCAAATGGGTCTCTCGCCCAAGGGGAAATAAAGCCCCAAGTCATAAAAGTAGTTTTAATTCTTCCTTCGTTTTTAATTACAAGAACAGGATCATTAGGTCTTATTAGTCTTTGAGTTTCATATTTAGAATCAAGTCCACTTGGATAGTCTTGTTTCAAAACCTTTGGCAACTTCTCAAATTTAGTTTTCAACTCAAATCTTCCGCACATTGATTTTTAAAATATTTTTAAAACTCACTTTAAAAAAAACAGTAAATTTACCTTATTTTAGATCTACTTTCAGTTTTCTCAAATAAAAAACAATTTTTTGATCGTAGAAATTTTTTTATCCAAATAATTAAAAGAAAATATAGATATTGAAAAGCTTCCTCAAATTTAATTTGAATGATTCAAACTTGAGTTATGACAGACCCTATTCTTTATTTATCTATGTTATTGGGACTTGGAGGAGTTTATGTATTAATCTCTTCTTTCCATGATGATGACGATGGTGATGATGATGGAGAAAAATATATTTATAATCTCGAACAAACTAACTTAGCGAGATAGTTGATTTGTTTATAGAAACATTACTTAAAACAGTTTCTTTCAAAAACAGGCTACCACTGAAAATAGTTTAAAGAAGTAATGGAAATATTGTCTTTTTTTTACCAAAACCACCTGCTCATTATATTAATTTTTAAATTAGGTTGTTGGTCCTCTATCCGTATATGTTTGTGCCTTAAACCGTACATTTTTATTAGTCGATTGATAAGCATGCCTAGTTAGAACTTAATGGTAACGGAGATAAAATCAAATGCCTTCAACGCCAATAAAATCTTGTAATAAATATGTGTTGAGTTACAAAGATTCAACAAATAAGACACATGAAGTTGGCTTCTACGCTCGCGATGCATACGATTGCCTAATGCTTGCGAGAGAATTCAACTCTTACGTACATGACAATCCCGGATCTGTAATCAGAATCCAACAAAAATTTTGAGTAATTTAATTATGAATTTAAAAAGATCACCATTCGCAATTCAAGATAAAAATGCAAGAGATCTTGATAATGCAAAAGATTATCCAACAATTGCAGATTTAATTAGAGAACAGACAGAACCACAAGATTACGCTAATACAGTTCACCATCGGAGAGATTTAGACTCTCTCGGTTAGTTTACGAGAATGGCTATTTACTAATTTTTAAAAATTAACGATTATGATTAATGTGATTTGTGATTCATTCATAAGATAATATTTTCTTCTTCAAGTTTTTTTTTAAGCTCTATAGGCATATATGCAATATCTTTTTTTATTGCATTAATGGCATCTCTATACTTTTCGGGTTCAGCTAAAAGCATTTTTATTAAATTGTATTGACTTTCAATTTCTTCAGAAGAGAATTTTCCCATAAAAAATATGCACTACACTTTCATATTAAATCAACAGTCAAACACTAAAAAGATTATTTATTAGTTAGAGGCTGCTGCAATTTCTTTATGGACGTAGAGAAATTCTTTATCTGTTAGAACTGGTGTAACTTCAATTTCTACGCCAAAATTATCGACCCAGATACTACTCCATTTCCAAATATTCTGATGGTTTGAAGATTCAACTATTGCCCAACCATTAGCTCCCTCAGGATTTACTACTCGATTAAGAACTTTAAACCCATCAAATTCATCACCTTCGCATCCTCCTTCCACAAAACCCGCAAAAGCTTCGGCCCCTTGCATATGACTTTCTTGATCTGGAAATTGCCAGTGTACGATGTAAGTTTGCATGAATAAAATAATTTATTTAATTATTAATTATCGAATCTTAAAATTAAATAAAAAGTCTTTAAACACTAATTAAAAACTCATAAGCCTAAAAGGCAAACAAATAAAAAAAAAGACTCTTACGAGCCTAGGTGATGGGGACTCCTATAATGACAAATTAAACAGAAACAAACAACCCCATCAATAGGTAATTTTAAATACTTACAAACACTATATGTAGTGCTAAGATTTTGAAAAGGCTGGGTGATGGGGATTATCCCGCTTTTTGATTGGGGCGAAGCAAACGCCCTTTTTTTATGGAAAAATTTACTTTAATCAATAAAGCCAGATCGAGAATTAAAGTATTTGAACCATTTGATGATAGTTCTAAGAACCCTTCTCTGATTAATGCAATTTTAATCTCTTATGTTTTGTGCTTAAGCGATCAAGTAAGGCAGTTATGAAAGGCTCTAGGGTTGAATCTATCGAAGAGGCGAGAAAAGAATATAAAAAACTTTTAGAGGAAGGGAGGAAAAAAACTTTTCGATTCAACAGTTTTTTTTAAAAAATGGTGAATAGGTACTTTACCTAACATTTGACATTATTAAAAATTAATTGCTAGATAAGCTTCAGGATGGAAGATTAAAAATGAAAAATGAAATTTATTCAAATATTAAAGATTCAGATGCTTTGGAAAGTTTTTTTGAATGTATAACTTCTTGTAGCATCAATAGTGAGGGAGTAGATTGCACAACAGCATGTTATGTGAAACATTTAGAACCAAACAATATTGATTATCCTTTAAAATTTTCATAAGCAAAGCTTATTAACAATTTTAAATTTCATTGATGTTATTACCTCCTCCTCAAGTTATTTTTGGTCTATTGCTTTTATCTATAGCAGTAGTTCTTATCTGGGATATTAGATACAATCCTTTTGGAGAAGACGAAGACGGAATTTAATCTTCAACTAGGAAGCTGATTTGTAGGTGGTGCGTGGAATTGCCGTTTCTTTCTTTTGAGTCTTTTATAAGCGACTAAAGAGCCTAATAATAATAATGTAAAAGCTATTGAGTTAATCATATCAAGTAGTTTTATATATATAAAAACAAATATGTTCTAAATATCAATGACTAAAGTTATTTTTTCAAAAAGTGATTAATTAAGGACTAATTTTTAATATTTAGCTTTTTATATTAGGTATCTAAAACAACTAAAAGAAAATGCTTATCTGACCAAAAGTAATTGCTATGTAATAAGAATCACTTTTTCTTATTTCTCATTTGATATTGCAGAACGGCTTTAAGATGTTGTACTTCTTTTTCTAAAGTTTCGATTCTTTTTTCTAGTTCTTCATTAGTTGCCATATTTTTTTGAGATTAATTCCCTAATATTTATAATATTAAAAAAGCGATTTATTACGCATGGTAAATGTCTAATAAGTAATAGAACCTATTGATGTGCATAATCTCTATAGATAAATTATGCAGAGTATAAATTTAGGGGTGATTTATGAGTGGAGATTATGAGACACTAGAAATCAATCAACCTAAAATTACATATTTTCATAAAAGATCCGAAAGTAATACAGAATGGTTAGATGAATTAATCAACCAAATTGAAGATATGAAAAACAATATCTCCAAATCTGCTTAATGACAGAAAAAGAGTTGAAGGAATTAGAGAAATTTGCAAAAGAAAATGGATACAATGACGAGCTAAAAGATATATATTTAAGAGAAGTTATTGACAGAAATAAAGAATACGAATGAGATCAAATTTTCGACCAAATATTCGACTAGCTACAAACATTCTTTTAGTTATTGGTACTTTTGCTATTGCTTTAAAGATCGCTCCAATAGCACTGGTATATCAAGAAAAAAATTTATGTATTAAATATTTAAAACATCAAATAGATCGAGACGAACTTATCAAAAGACTAAAAATAGTTAAACAAGCAAATCCATCTAGTATTTGTGACTCTATCCTCAAAAGTTAAAAATGCGTATTATTCTTAGAAATTTTAAATTTTTTATTTTTTTATTGCTCTTATCTCTAAATTTCAATAATTATTCTCTTTCACATATGAGGGGTACATTTCTTTCTGAGGAGGAAGCTGAAAAAAGAGCTTTAGAACTTGGTTGCGAAGGAATACATAAGAACCAGGATAAATGGATGCCATGCAAAAACGAGAAAGAATTACATATTTATTTGAGGAAATAGATGGAAAGATTAAAAACCAATAAAAGAAAAATTCACAGAAAAATAACCGCAATTTCAGCAATTCCCTTACTAATTACTATAGTATCTGGGACTATTTATAGTATTCTTCAACCATTAGGAGTAGATGCTTTTTGGTTAATAAAATGGCATACGGGTAATTTTGGCATTATTAATTTACAACCTTTTTACTCTATATTTCTTGGTATAGCTTCAATAATCTCAATAATATCTGGCGTTAAACTATTACAAAAAGAATCTTAGATATATTCTAAGCCAAGCCAAAATTTAACTAATTAATACTATTTGCGCCACCACTTACTAAGAAAATTATCGCTCCTAATGCCATTGTTGCTACACCCATATAAGGATATTTCTTAATTCTTGATTTAGTAATTGGAAGCCATGAAAGGTATCTATCAGATTTATTTAATTCATTTTTTTGTCTAGGTGGCAATCCTAATTCTTCTCTTCTTTTAGCTTCGCCCATAATCTTAAATTTGTTTATGTATCAATATTAAAAATTATGTTCCAAGCCTGCGAGTTAACTTTATTAAAAACAGAGGTCATTTATAAATAAACAAATTATTTAAAATTTATTTAGCCTTCTTTAAATATAGATTCTTTGTATTTGCCTGATCTGATGTAAATAACAAAATTAAGATAGTTCCAACTAGAAATGAAAAAATCATTGTCAAACCAACAACTTCAACCATTTCGCTAGGCAGATAATTTAGAAACATTAATGAATAGATCTCTTATCTTAAACTTAGCAATTGTATTTTTTATGTAAAGTAAGTATTCCTCATTAAATTTCAAAAAGAACTTTCTGAGACTTTTTAATCTTTATTTATTTTTATTTGCGGGATAAATCTACTTCTCGCCGATCACAATTTTCTTACTTAGCTATTCCTATTTTCTTAAGCAATTTCAGGTAAGGCAAGGCCCAATTACCAAAGGTAAAAGAGATTGTCGTATTTTTTGTTGTTGGTAATAATGTTTTAGAACGTGTAGAAGCTAATTTAGAAAATATCTTAATAGTCTCTGCTTCTAGATTATCCATATCCAATTTTTTTTGAACACCTTGATCTTTCTTTTGGGGCAAATAATTTTCTATAAACCATAAAACTTGATCTAAATTTGATTTATTGGGTGAGATTTTAATTTGTTTATTTTTCTTTTTAAACATATTTATTTACCTCTTAATTACTGAATTAAATTTGCCATTTATATAATTTTAATCAATAGTAAAAGCATCAAAATTATGTTCTTTTTAACAATAGATAATCGAAAAAATAAATTAATAATTACATAATTTTTATAAAAATAAAAAAGAGGGATAAAATCCCCCTTTATAGATCAGTTTCAAAAAAGAATTTAATTTTTTGAGTCTTTCAATTTCATTTCTTTTTGTGTTTTCCTGATTCTTTCTTCAAAGACGGATCTTCTGTATGGAGTAACTTCTCCACTTTTAGTTGCCAAAAGTTGGGCTTCATATAGCCTATTGGCTCTTTTGATTTTTTCTCTTATTTGTAAGAGGTTATTCATGGTCTTTTGCAGTTAATGAGAATCCCGTTCCCTACTCCCATATCATGCGTCCAGAGATATAAACTTGGATGAACGTTAATGAACGATAACATCTCCAAAAAAATTACGCGAGAGTAATTTTTACTAATTTTTCTCAAAAAAATAAAAATTGCATAAATAGCATAAATAAGCTTTTAAGAATAAGTAAATTAAGATAAAAAAATTGTTTGCGACCCATCATTATTATCATGAATCATTATTTTTTTATTTGGGAAAATATCTGATAATATTCTTTTCAAATTTGAATTATCTGAAGAAATTATATTACTCATATTTTTTGAATTAATTTTACAATTTTCATCTACAAAAAGTTCATTATTATCACCTTTTTTATTCTCCAGTGATGTCTTATTTAGAATCTTAAGTAATAGTTCTGAATCATAATCTTTAAATTCTTCAGGGTTCTCTTTTAAATTTTCAATCATTATTTAGATATCTAATGTTTCTAAATCTTGCATGAGAAATTTGAAGAATACAAGGTATTAATTACCTAAAAATTTCTCTCAAGATAAAAAATCCGGATTTTTTATAGTAATTTTCTTTAGAAAATTTAATTCCAAATTAACCAAAGAATGATATTTAAAAAGATTAATTAATCATTTACACCATTTATTTACTTGTTAAGTTGCAATTAAGGGATTCAGAAAAGATGCCAAGAGTAATTAACAAAAAAATTAGACTTTTAAGATGGTTAAACTCAGGCATGATACTACCATTTATTATTATGGCTGCATCCTCATCAATCATTCTTTATGGTGTTTTATTTATACTAATAAAATAGTTTTCTAACTTAAGCAGCTAAGTTTTCCTCAGATTTAGACATTATCATTGCAGCTTTTTTTAATAAACTAACTACTTCTTTTCTTCCAACTGCATTATCAGCTTGACGCATTATTTCAGCATATTTTTTATTTATTTTTTTCATAAATAGTTTTAATTTAATCTAAAATTACAGCACCTAAAGATGGTGTCAATCGTAAATAATTATCATCTATTATTTTTTCATCATTCATTACACATTTATTTTTAATAATTTAAAATCTTTAAAAGTTTTTTAGGCAATGGTTACAAAGATTCATCAATATCAAAATTCACAATCCTCATAATTAAGCAATATTAAAGGATTTGAAAACATAAAATAAACCTCCGATTAGGATAACTATGGCAGCTCCATAAAAAAGAAAAGGGATAATTGGATATTTATATAGTGTGGACCTAACTTTTTGCTGTATGGCTTTTTTATCGAGTTGAGGCAACTTTATGTCTTCATTTTTTTCTCTAGGCGGAATACCTAAATTTTTTCTTCTCTTTGCCTCGCCCATGATTAATACTGAGGTATGCCCATACATTTTAAATAATTGTTATCAGCTAAATCTAAAATTTGATTCCATTCTTCATGAGATGTTTCCAAATGATTTTTGAAATCTTTTTCAAATTTAAGAATACATCTTTTTTCTATATTTTCTTGAGAATTATAATTTCTTAAAAAAGTAATGCTCAAATAAGATAATGATGAAAAAACTATAATTACTTTAGCAATTCTAAAACGATTCATATCCAAGATGATTCTTCCATACTTGAGAAATCAACTTTGTGACTTTTTATCCATTCACTATTTGCTTGAACAAACTTTTGAATATTTCCCTCTGGAGCCTGATGAATACAAATTACTTTTTTAGGATCATCTTTACTGAATCCTCTAAATAGTGGTTTAATATCAAATTCAGAATGTCTTAGATCTGCTTCTTTACTATCAAAAATTTTTACCCATTCTTCAAATGTACTTTCAATTTTAAAAGAAATTACAGTTGTTATTTTCCTAGACATTAAAGAATAAGATTTTTTTTATATTAAAAGGTATTTCAAACATTTTTCAATTATTTAAACTATCTAATTTTGAAAACAAAATAAATCTAATATAAGAAATCTTATCTTAATCTTCTAAGTAATTTTCAATAGAACTTTAAAAGAAAAATAATATAATTTTAGTTATCCTAAAAATTAAAGATTTAATCTTAGAAATACTTAATTAAAAGGTGTAGTGTTATTAGTAGGGGCTATTAATAGGATTTCAAAAACTATACCAGTTATGGCAATTGGTAAAACCCAAATACCAATAAATCTATGATCAAAAAATCTCAAATGGTCTTCACCCTTAAAAACATTCCTCAAAGCAGTAAACAGTGTTTCTGGTTGTTTATATGATGGACCATTTTCAGAGGGAGAATATGGTTTAACAAAAGCGGATGAAGAAGAAAACTTTGCAAACTTTCTAATGAAATAAATTGGCAAAACCCATATAGCAACAAATCTTCCTCCTAACCATTGCCTAGCATTAGGAAGGGCATACTCTTTTATAGATTTATTCTCTGGCATCCCAGATTCTAAATCACTATAAATATTTTCTAAAGTATCTTTTTTATTTAATTCATTAATCATTAAATTCACCTATAGATGAGATAAATTCTCTAAAATTTTAATATTTAATAAAAATATTCCTAACTACTAAAATAACTAAAACGTAGTTAAGAATATTTTTGTTGGCTAGGTTCATAAAGACGGATTGTAAACCGTTGCAGATGCGCCAAATATCTACATACTCTTTATAAATAAAAAACTATTTTTTTAAAAGTAAATAATATACAAAGGCATAGATATTTTTTAATTGAAAGAGTTTATTTTTGATACTGAACTTTAACCTTATATTATTTTCTTTTCTAAAAATATTTAAACCTCATTTTCTAAGATTGCGAAAAAGAAAATGAGGTTAAAGGGAGGTTCTCATTACAAACCGTACTTATCAAAGCTAGCGGCTAGTAGATTGCCCTAATATCTACTTCTATATTTATATAATGATTTACTAAATTTAGAAAGATTAATTTTATACAAATAAGTGTTTAATATTTTATATAATTATCAATTAGGAAAAGCTTATTAATGCAGTTACTAATGTTATTGAAAGATGGAAAAAAGCGTAAAGAGAAACTGCAAAAAATAAATACTGTTCTATTGGAATCATGATGATTTAATAAATAAAAATAGATAAATTTAAATTAATTTTTTGTTAAAAAAATATTTTCTAAAATATAATTTTGCTCTATTGATTCATTTTTTTGAGTCATTTTTTTTGACATATTATTTGTTGAACTAAAAGCTCCCCATTTTCTCAACCAATATAAGGCATAGAAAAAAGCAATAATGAAAGGTGCACCTACAACTAAGTATCTTAAATCCATCAAAATACCTAATTAATAAGATTTAAATTGCATTGCCAAAATAGCACCTAAAAAGAAAACAGTAGGAATGCCTAAAGCATTTACAGCTGCAGTTCTAACAGTAAAAACAGGATAGCCTTCTGGAGGTCTGCCAGTAGCAGGAACTAGTGCAGTATCATCCCATACTTGATAGTTTTTGAAAGGTGCAACTCCCTTCTTCGGTAGTCCAAGTGGTGTCAATCTAAATACATCCCATCTACCCAACCAAAAAACTGTAAATATCCATGAAAATACTATTGGTGTAATAACAAGTAAAACTCTAAAATCCATTTCTATAAAGTAATAATTAATTTGGTATTTATTTTGACCTTTTAAAATTATTAATTGATTAAATCATTAACTTATATTTATACAAAAACACTTAATAACATTATTTTTAATCATTAATCACAACTAATTATGATTAATTGATTTTCGTTAAGTATATTTTTTAAATAAAAATATTTGAATATTTAGTTTGGTGTAGATTTAATTTAATAAAAATTAAAAAATATGGAAAATTTTAGATTTTTACTTTTTGGAATCGCAGGTGTAAGCGTTATTTTTTGGGTTGCAGTAATAGCATTGTGGCATACTTATATGTTCCCAAAATTCTTTAATGAAGATAAAGGTCTAAATTCAGTTATCAATCAAGAAGTAAATATCTCTACTGAACCCATTTTAGGAAGCTTAGTTAATAGTGAAAATTTTAAAAGTAGAGATAAATATTCAATGAAAAATTTAGTTGTGGCCGATTTTTCAACAAGTAATAATTTCACTCTAAATAAACTTTATACAACAGTAATGATTGGGGTAACTTTTGCAAGTTTTATATTTATCACATATGGGTTAAGTAGCTCTATTACAACAAATAGTTAAATGGAATCTATATATGCAATTGTTTTCTTAATTTGCTTCTTCTATTTAATTTTCGACTCTTTTAAAAATACACGTATCAAATAAATTGCTAATGCTTTTCGCCTTTCAATAAAATTTTTCTCCTTATATAAAAGAAAACTAATGTAGTTATTATCATCACCGGGGGATGAAATGAGATTGAATTAAGATATTCATAATAACTAAAGTTTTCCAATTACTTAAAAACAAACTCTAAAAACTATATCCTTTTTTCAAATCTCAAATTGATATATATAAACCATTCTCATGTATAAAATGTTTATATAATTTCTATATTTATTTGAAGTTATTAGTAATTAATGATTTTCAAATAGGATGATCATATAATTCTTCACTAAAAATTAATCAAAGTAAGTAAAAACCAATTAGTAAATAACTCTCTATCGAGGTTTATAATTTTCAAATCTATTGTTTACAACAAAGAATGATTAGTTCTGTTAATTTAAAAGATTTGCCTATTCAGGATTTGGTTATCTCAGGGTTAATAATATTTATTATGTCGACAATTATTGCCAATATTTATGACCCATTATTAGGAATAACTTATGCATTTGGTAATATACTCACTCTTACTTTTTTGAGTTGGCTATACAAAGAGACCTGGAGTGATCCAAGGAAATAAATCTAATTAAGACAAAAAATAAATAAAAAACTACTTCTGTATTTTTAATTTTGCAGAATACTTTAAATTAACAATGTAAGTTGCAAGAAGAGAAAGTATCAAAAAAAATAATAAGCTTTCCAAGGTAGATTGGGGCATAACCATGAGTAGTACCAAAAATGATATATCTTTAAAGAAACGAATTCTGAAAAAAAATCAACCCTTTCATTATTTTTTATTCTCAAAATTATAAATTTAATTTGTCTTATAGGATATCAGTGAATTAGTTTTAATTTAAATTAAAAAATATTTTTCTGCCCTCCTAAAGGCTTTTATTGCGCCTTTATAATCAAGATTTTTTAATTTTTCCTTACTTTTTTGTTCCAGCATTTTTACTATTTCATTTCTCTTTATTTCATCAATTTTCAGCTTATGATCAAATATAAGATCAAATTTTGAGGAATACAATCTAGACAATTCTTCTCTATATTTTTCAATAATTTTTTCATCACAAGATTTGGATTTCAATATTGCATTAGCCTTCATTTTGTCATCAATTGCCCCTTTAAAGTTTCCAAGTTTAAATTTCTTTTCACTTGATCTAGTTAGCTTAATAATATTTCCTAATATCAATTCATTAGAATCTTTCATTTATTAATCTTACCCTAGGTTAATGCTATCAGAATAAAGAAAAAACAACTTATTTTTTTAATACTCAAATAATTAAATAATTAACCATTAACAAGTCCTTTTTCAAGAAGTAAATCGAAAATCTCCACACTTTTCGTTTTCCCAAATTTGGGGGGCTTATGTAAATCTAATATTTCAGCAAGGCACAAAATCCAATAAGTATCTTTTTTTAAATTTAGACCTTCGCAAATATGAGTGGGAGCCGATTTAAAACAGCCAAAATCTATTGATATATTAATGTTCATGATTTGAGTTTCAAGTTCCAGACTTAAAAGTTCTATTTCTTGCTCAGAAAGGGATGTCCCAAAAGAATATGATTCAATTAAAAGTTGATAATTCATAAAAGATTTATTTTTCAAGAAATCCATCGAGTTATTTTTGTACCCGCATAAATATGCCCTGAAGCTTCAACAATAGGTTTTGTTTCAGGATTCATAAAAATATCGTATAGAACATTTTCTGGTCCTTGAAAAATTACAGTTGCCCTTTGAGGATCTTCTAATGATTTACCAATATAAAATGTTTTAACTCCCATTTCTTTAAACATCGACTGCTGTTCCTCAGCATTCATATAAGATTCATATTGCTCGAACGTATTACTTAGTTGAAAATCTAAAATAGTCGTTTCAATGGTCATAGCAGTAATAAGATGTTTTTTAGATTTTAAATCTTTTTGCAAAAAAAATAATTCAATAAAGATTAGTTTTTATTAAGCAATGTATTAACTAATTTTTATTTATGGGTTATAAATCAACTATAAAAAACAGATTTTAATTTTGGACTCAAAAATTTCTCCAAGAGAACAATGGACTAGTAAGTTGGGATTCATTCTTGCAGCTGCTGGTAGCGCAGTAGGTCTTGGTAACCTTTGGGGTTTCGCCTACAGAGCCTCTCAAGGTGGAGGTGCTGCTTTTGTACTTTTATACATACTAATCGTTTTAATTGTATGCCTTCCAGTATTTGTTGCTGAAATGGCTTTAGGAAGAAACGCTACTGCCAGCACATTACTTGCACCAGTAAAGTTAGCTGGGAAAAATTGGTATCCATTAGGAATTCTTTTCTTTATAGCTCCCTTGGGAATAGCATCATATTATTCAGTCATAATGGGGTGGACCGCAGATACCTTGTTCCATTCATTATTTTTTGGATTACCAAAAAATTTAAGTGAAGCAGAAGCTTTCTTTGGCTCAATTAGTAGTGGAAGCAGTGTTTTATTGGGGCACCTATTAAGTCTTGTTCTTACAGCCATAATAGTTTCATCAGGGATAAAAAAAGGAATCGAGAAGGTGACACGATTCTTTATGCCTATACTTTTTATAATTCTTCTATCGCTAGCAATATGGGCCATTTCACTTTCAGGAGCATGGGAAGGATACAAAACATTTTTGTTTAAGTTTGACTTTGATGAATTGAGGAACCCTCAAACAATAAGAAATGCTTTTACACAAGCTTTCTTTTCTTTAAGTTTAGGAATTGGAGTTATGGTGACTTATGCTTCCTATTTGAATAAAAAGAGTAATCTTCCAAAACTAAGTGTTGGAGTTGCATCATTGGATACTTTGGTAGGTCTTATGGCAGGACTTATTACCTTTCCTATTGTTTTAACATTTGGTTTAAGTGATGCTATTTCTGAATCAACAGTTGGTGCATTATTTATATCAATACCTACGGGCCTTGGTTCATATGGAGCGGTTGGAAGAATTGTAGCTGTTGCATTTTTTGCACTAGCTTATATTGCAGCAATAACTTCCTCTGTTTCATTATTGGAAGTTCCAGTTTCCTCATTAATGGATAAATTTGGTTTTAAAAGAGAAAAATCTGTTTGGCTTATAACTCTTTTCCTATTCTTAGCAGGTATTCCTTCTGCATTGAATTTAAACATTCTAGGAACCATTGACTCGATTTTTGGAGGGGTATTACTTATCTTTGGTGGATTCTTGGTTACTTTCTTTATGGGATGGGTAGTACCTGGAAAGTTTAATGAAGAACTTAGTGATTCAAAAGTAGGAATCAAAACGACACGTTATTTGAAATTCATGACAAGATGGGTTGCGCCCCCAATTATTGGTTTTGGACTATTTATTAGTGTGTTTGATTTGCTCAAAGGCTGGGTAAGTTAGAAAAATTTCACAAGTAATATAGTGCGGAAATGAGGGGGGTGGGATAAGTCGATCAACAAATTAAATCGTGAAACTTTTTGCGCATTATTTGAAAGCAAGCCTAAAAAACTTGTCAATATATTAGTATTTGCAGTCGTTCTTGTTTAAAAAGTTGATGTGTTGGAGAAGTTCTTTTTTATTTTTTAAAATCCAAAAAAATTTTTCCAAAAAAATGTCTTACCGCGGATCCTTTTTTTAATTAAGTATTAACTTTTAACTTAAATTTAATTTTAAACGTATCGCCAAAAACCATCCCTAATAGAATCTATATAAGATACATTTAGGTGTTTAATTTAAAGAAATTAGAGCGCCTAAAAGAATAGATAACAAATTTGATGTCAACAAAATCTGATTCATTAAAAGGAAAGCTTACAGAAAATTTTTCTGAATTTTCTCAACTATCTGACTATTCTTTTATGAATTCTCTTAAAGCAGATCCTCAATCAACAAAAGATGGAAATGATCACAAGCCGCGTTCAATATATTCAGGTCATTATGTACCAGTTGTGCCAACTGCTATTCCAGAACCAGAATATATTTCCCATAGCAACAAACTTTTTAAAGAACTAAGGCTAAGCTCAGATCTTACTAAAGACGAGAATTTTTGTCGTTTTTTCTCAGGTGATATTTCTGTTGCTAATTATCCAATGAGTCCTGTTGGTTGGGCAACAGGTTATGCATTATCAATTTACGGAACTGAATATACCCAACAATGTCCCTTTGGCACCGGCAATGGTTATGGCGATGGCAGAGCAATTTCTGTTTTTGAAGGTTTATTCAATGGGAAAAGAATGGAAATGCAACTTAAAGGAGGAGGTCCAACTCCCTACTGTCGTGGAGCAGATGGCAGAGCTGTCTTAAGGTCTAGCGTACGAGAATTTCTCGCACAGGAATTAATGGATGCATTGGGAATCCCTACCTCAAGATCTTTAACACTTTATGTCTCACGTTCAGAAATAGTCAGAAGACCGTGGTATTCCAAAGGGTCCAGATATTTTGAACCTGATATCATGATTGATAATCAAGCGGCAATTACTACGAGAGTCGCTCCATCTTTTTTACGTGTAGGCCAGATTGAACTTTTTGCAAGACGAGTTCGTAATAATGCGCATGATGAGGCGCTCAATGAACTAAAGATGATAGTTCAACATCTAATTGATAGAAATTATAAAGATGAAATTGAATATGAGATTTCAATTGAAAGTAAAGTAATAAAACTGGCTTCTTTATACAGATCAAGACTCATATCACTTATAGCCAACTGGATGAGAGTTGGTTATTGCCAGGGTAATTTCAATAGTGATAATTGTGCTGCTGGTGGATATACCTTGGATTATGGCCCCTTTGGATTCTGTGAATTATTTGATCCAAGATTTCAACCATGGACAGGTGGAGGTGAACATTTCTCATTTTTTAACCAGCCTTCTGCAGCGGCAATCAACTTTAAAACATTCTGTTCATCTCTTAGTCCGTTACTTTCACGAAGCAAACAAGATCAAGAAAAGTTAGATCAAATCGAAAAGGATTTTTCTGAATTAATGAATAAGGAATTGATGAAAATGTGGGCAAACAAGCTTGGTTTAGAACATTACAACGAAGCTCTAATAAATGATTTTTTTAATCTCATGGTCATTTCAAAAGCAGACTATACAATTTTGTTCCGCAAACTCTCTAAAATCCCTGATAACTTAGATTCTTTAAAAGACTGTTTCTATCTACCAATTAATGACGAGCTCAATAATAGGTGGGAAGTATGGCTTCAAAACTGGCAATCAATCTTGAAGAAAGAGGGGAATATTAAAGCGAAATCAGCATCAATGAAATCCCTTAATCCAGTCTATACTTGGCGCGAATGGATGGTCGTTCCCGCATATGAAGAAGCTGAAAAAGGAAATTACAAAAAAATAAAAGAGTTACAGGATGTCTTTAGCAATCCATATATAGAACAATCCTCAGAAATAGATCAAAAATATAATCGACTAAAGCCAAGCCAGTATTTTAACTATGGAGGAGTATCTCACTACAGCTGTTCTTCATAAAAGTTTAATCCTCATACTGATAGAACAACTTTGAGAAAAATCTTATTTATTTATGGCCGTAGGCATTCCAACAACTGATACAACTCCCACGTGAAGTATGGCCGGCTTCTTCCCAACACTTTTCACATAGTGGGGGCCCCCATTATTACTCTCTATAAATGCATCACCTGCTTTAAAGAAATTAATTTCTTCACCCCTCACATGCTTTAATCTTCCTCTGGTGACATGAATCAACATTGGGGAAGGATGAGTATGAATTGGAGTTTTCAAGCCAACTGGAATTTTTACTTTTAAGAGTCTTAATTCAGGCTTACCCTCGAGATAATTAAAATTTTTACCACTTAGTCCTTTTGAACTTTGAATAATAGGTATAACTTCAATCTTTTCTTCTGCAAGAGAAGGTTTTGGTAAAGCTAAAGTCCCAATAAAAAGGAAGCAAACTGGAATAAATTTTTTTAATTTCATTAGATATTTGAGTTTCACTAATAATAGGTAGTTTGCAAAAATAATAAACTAATTTATTTTTTATATAACTTTTCTAATTGCTTAATTTCCTCTCTTAAATCCTTACCTCTATTATTTAATTTATTATTCTTAATAACTATTGGGATAATCCACCAGGCTTGAAGACCTAAAAAGATAAATACTAGGATCAATAATTCAAAAGTACCAGGCTGCATTTGATAAATAACCCTTCTTTGTTAATAACATTATTCTAAAAGTTATTAAACATTCATGAGATATTAAATATTTCTAGGCTGCCTCTAATTCAATGTTAAGTTCAATTCCCTTTGAAATGATTGCTTCTTTAAATTCAATAAGTTTGGAAATTATTCTTTGCTTCTCAGGTTCAGTTTTATGGATATCATCTACAACTTCCTGCATTGCAAGTGTTACTTTTTGTAGTTTGATTTCTAGATCTTCCCTGTAATTCATAAACTTAAAGAAATTATCTTATTTATTAAAAAACAAAATAATTATTAGTAAATAAGTACTTAACCTTAAAAGGATTGACAGCAAAACAAGAAGGATATAATTTATAGTACAAACGTATCAATAATTAGCCAGCCGATTAAAGGTAAAGTATGGATCCTAAGTACTCATTTGGTTGTAGCACTAGCAAACCTAAAGGATGCCTACTAAATCCCGAAGGCAGCAGAATTATCTTTTTCGAAGAATGCAAAAATTCTCCTAAACCTAATTTAAAAATTCATACTCATCTTTTCTACACAAATCACCTTGGAGAACCTGGAGGGTACAAATCCTCTGAAAAACTCAACATAGATTCAGCCTGGGAAAAGTGGCACGAACTGCACCAAAAAGGGTGGACAGAAGTATCTCATAATTACGGATAAATGATCCGGCCAAGAAAAAGCCTTTATGTTTTTATGAGCTTAAGAGTTTCCTAAAATATGGAATTCGATGTTAAAAATAAATAATCAATATTTATTGACATTTGTATATGAAGAAACATTAAATTGTCTAAAATCTCATAAGAATAAAAGAATAAAAATTAATATGCAATATTATTTAAATGATAAAAAATTAAATAAGATTGAAAAGCAAAAGGCGGAGAAAGATGGTCTGAAAATTTTTGAAGAGTTAGATGATTACGCTCTTAAAGGGTGGGAAGAGATGGATGAAGTAGATTTGCAAATGCGCTTAAAGTGGTATGGCCTTTTTTGGAGACCAAAAACTCCTGGAAGATTTATGATGAGGCTTAGAGTTCCCAATGGAATTCTGAACTCTAATCAGTTGAAAGTAATCGCGTCAATAGTCGCTAGATATGGAGAAGACGGTTCTGCAGATATAACAACTAGGCAAAATATTCAATTAAGGGGGGTTTTGATAAATGATCTACCAGATATTATTAAAAGACTTAAAGAGGTTGATATTACATCCGTTCAGTCTGGAATGGATAATCCAAGGAATGTTACTGGAAATCCACTAGCGGGAATTGATCCTGAAGAAATTATAGATACAAGAAAATATACTTCTGAATTAGAAAATTACTTAACAAATTCTGGTAATGGCAACCCCGAATTCTCGAATTTACCAAGGAAGTGGAATACTGCAGTAGCAGGAGCAAAAGATAATTTTCTTCTACATAATGATCTTATCTTTCATCCTGTTTTTAAAAATGGAATTTTAGGCTTTGGTGTCTGGGTAGGAGGAATTTTATCAGCAACTTTGAATGCTTATGCTATACCTCTAGATGTCTGGGTAGAAGAAAAAGATATATGCAAAATAACTGGAATTATTTGTTCCCTTTGGCGAGATAATGGAGATAGATTTCTAAGAAATAAAGGAAGATTTAGATATTATTTGAACTCTATAGGTATCGAAAAATTTAGAGAACTTGTAGAAGAAAAATTTGGAACTTTACCCAACGATCCAGGCTCAATTTTCAACGAAAAACAAAGAAGTTTATTTGGGATTAATAAACAAAAACAGAATAATCTTTACTTTGCTGGATTACACATTCCGGTAGGAAGATTATGTGTAGAAGACATACAAGAAATTGCAAGATTAAGTGAAAAATATGGACAGAGTGAAGTAAGACTAACCGAAGATCAAAATCTAATTATTGTTGGCCTGAAAGATAATATTTTAGAAGAATTTGGTAATGAAGAAATTATGAATAAATTCAAATTAAATCCCTCCCATTTTTCAGCAAGTACTGTTTCATGTACAGGGAGTAGTTATTGTAGCTTTGCTCTTGCAAATACCAAAGATGTCGCAAGGAATATTTCTGAAAAATTAGATCGAGAACTTGAATTATCAGAGGAAGTTAAAATCCATTGGACAGGATGTCCAAATAATTGTGGACAAGCTCATATGGGTGGTATAGGCATGACTGGTACAAAGGTAAAAAAAGAGGGCGGTGGAACTGAGGATGGATATAATGTAAGTATTGGAGGAAGACAAGATCACCTGCAAACTTTAGGTGAAACCGAATTTAAAAAAGTTAGTAAACATGAAATTTATAATTTAATCAAAGAAATTTTAATCAACAAGTTTAATGCAAAGTTAAAAACCTAAAATATATTAATGAGCAAAAATGAATCTGAAATATTAGAAGTTTTAAATGGATTAGGTTCAAAAAAATTAGATCTTGATATTCTTTTTTCCTACTATTCATTGAAATTATCTTTTGAGATTCGTAAAGTTATTGCGGAAAAGATAGGTATGCAAGAAAGGAAAGGCTATTTTTTACTTGAAAAGATGATAAAAAAATTTGGCCTTAAAGTTGAATTTATTGAGGCCCTTAAATTAACAAATGAAAAAGATGCAAAAGATCTTTTACTAAAAAATCTTTATCAAAATAATAAGTTAAATATTCATATAATTAATGCTTTAGAGCCATGGGGAGGAGAAATTGAACTTAAATTAATCAGAGAAATATTCGATATTTGCGAAATAGATTTTTGGATTGCAGGTCTTAATATTCTTCATTTCAAAGCTCATCAATTAACTGATGAAATATTATTATCTTTTATTGATCAAATAAAAATTTACGATGATTTCAAAATCAACTACAAGATAATCTCTATTTTAAAAAGAAGAGAAAGCGAAATAGTTTGTAAATTGCTCTATAAATATTCTTTAAATAAAGAATTAGAAATCGCTAAATACGCAATTTTTTCTTTAGGGAGCATTTGGAATGATAATAGTTTTGAAAAATTATCAAAATTAGAACATGAGATAAAAGATCCTTCTCTACTTAAATGCATAAAAAATCAAAAATTGATCTCAAATCAATTTCTAATCAATAAATAAACTAGAGAATTATTTTTTTAACTTATCAATGAGATTTATTAAATTACAAGGTTTTGTATTTTGATTAAGTTGATAAGAAATTATATCGTGCCAACCTGTCATCACAGCATCCTTAGATCCCGGCAAAACGAATAAAAACTTACCATTTGCAGACCCCGCAATACACCTACTTTGTAAAGTACTAGTTCCTATCTTTTTAAATGATAAAAATCTAAAAGTCTCCCCAAAACCATCAATCTCTTTATCTAATAAAGGTCTAATAGCCTCAGGAGTAACGTCCCTAGCTGTAATTCCTGTACCACCTGTAGTAATAATCACATCAATATTTGGATCTGAGATCCAATCGCTTGTATATTTTCTAATTAGATAAATATCATCTTTGCAAATTATCTTATCAACGACATTATGTCCTGATCTCTCAGCCTCTTGAAGGAGATAATTTCCACTCTCATCATTTTTTGTGTTACGAGTATCAGAAACAGTAAGCAAAGCTATAGAAACCACTTAAAATTAAACCATTAGTTACTAGATCACTATAGATGGAAAGTGAAAAATCTAACAAAATTAAGGTGGTTTTATTATCTAGTATCGCTGAAGATCTAGGATGGAATGAAAAATTTCTTATAATTGAAGGGTCTCAAATGAAGGTTTTTTCTGTATGGAATTTAATTAATTCTAATTTACCGCAAGATAATATTATCGTTTCTATTAATCAAGAAATTACAGATATGGATGCGATGATTAATCCCGATGATGAGGTGGCATTTATGCCAATGTTTACCGGTGGATAATTTAAGAATAAAATTTAAAATCCTAGAAGAGACTTTTAATCCTTATAAAGAATTCGAACTTTGGGAAAAGGTAAATAAAAATTCAGCAAACTCATTTTTTATTGGGAGAGTAAGGCCCTTTGATCAATTTGGAAATGATTTAAAGAAACTAGAAATCGTTCATTATAAAGGAATGACCGAAAATTATATTAAAAGATATTTAATGAAGATTTCTGAAAAACAGGATGATTTATGTATTTTTCTCTTGCACAGGATAGGTTTCATTTACCCTAACGAGCCTATTATTTTAATAGCAGTAAGTGCTAATCATAGAGGCATTGCAAATAAATATCTCCAAGAAATACTTGAATTTACAAAATACAAAGTTCCTTTTTGGAAAAAAGAATGGACTTTCAAAGGATCCTCATGGGTAAAAAAGAATACTGACTTAGGCTTTGAATTATAAAAAATTATTTTTTAAAAGTTGTGCCCATAATAAATTTCCTTTTTGACAAAACTCAATTTCAGAAGGTATTTCTATTAATAAATCTGAATTAGATATTGAACTAATCTTTGATGAGGATTGTTCTTCAGAAATATCTGCAATTAATTCACCTTCTTCATTAACGATAAGTTTTCCTCTAAGCAATTCGGGTCTCCCTTTTCTTCTTTTCAAATCAGAATTCAGCTTAACCTTAATCCTAAGAGGGAATTCAATATTAGTAATTCCTTCAAGTTTCTGAAGTGCGGGCCAAACAAGTTGGATAAAAGTAATAGCTGCTGAAACGGGATTCCCAGGTAATCCAAAATAGGGAATTTTTTTGTTTATCAATCCAAAAGCAAAGGGTTTTCCTGGCTTTAAAAATAGTTTCCAAAATTTAATCTCTCCTATCTCGTTAATAATATCTTTTAAAAAATCTTTTTTACCCACTGATATCCCACCAACTGAAATAACCACATCATTAAATTCAGAAATATTACTAAGAGAATTTTTAATATTTTGATAATTATCTTTTTCTAAATGCATTTCATTAATTTCAAATCCAAGATTTTTTGCGATTGATTTTATCAAGATACTATTACTTTCCCATATTTCACCAGTCTTTCTTGCAGTTCCTGATTTGATAAGTTCATCTCCAGTAATTAGTAAACCTAATTTAGAAACTTTACTAACTTTTATAGTTTTTATCCCACAACTTGCTAATTTACTTAAAATCCCAGGTGTAATCTTTACCCCCTTCTTGATTAATATTTCACCTTTAAATACTTGATCATTTTTTTCTCTAATCCAAGAGTTATTAGATGATGTTTCTTTTTTAAAAATATACTCATTTCCGTTTAAAAATTCTAAAGAAACTTGTTCTTGAGCTATCACAGAAAAACAATTATCTGGAACAAATGAACCTGTGCTAATAGTTACAGCTTCACCTTTTTTAAGAAGATCATTAAATGGCTTTCCGGGAAAAGACTCTCCTACAATTTTCCATTTATTCCCTTTAGTTGATTCTCCTAACGCATATCCATCCATAACTGATGATCTATAACCTGGCATGTCTTCCTCAGATAAGATTTCCTCCATAGAAACTTTTCCAAGTGCTTCGTCTAAATTGATCTCTTCCTTATGTAAAATTTCATTATTCGCTATTAAAGTATCTATCTCATCCAAGATTTTTTTAATAGCATCGTTTAAATAAAGACCCTGATTATTGATATCAATTCCCATTATTGTGAGTACTTAACTTCTTTTTAATATTCCATTTTTACCACCTTTTTTTTCTAAAAGGCGAATATTATCAATAGTCATAAAAGGATCTAAAGCTTTGAGCATGTCATATAGAGTGAGAAGTCCAATTGAAACTGATGTAAGAGCCTCCATCTCAACGCCTGTTTTAGAATGAGATTTGCAAAAAGCAATAATTTTAATTGCTTTCATTGATTCACAAATTTCAAAATCAATTGTGATTTTATTCAATGATAAATTATGACAGAGAGGAATAAGTTCTGAGGTTTTTTTTGCACCATTTATTGCAGAAAATCTAGCCGCTGCAAAAATATCACCTTTTTTAATTTTTTCATTTTTTATTTTTTCTAATATTTCTTTGTTTAAATTAATATATCCTTCTGCTAAAGCCTCTCTTTTAGTTTCTACTTTATCTGAAATATCAACTATGTTCATTTCTCCCCTTTCATTAATATGAGTTAAAGATTTATCCATTTCCATTTAGCAATTTATTCAATAATACAAAAAATAAAATTTTTAATAAAGCTAATATCAATTTTTTATACTTAGCATTAATTTATTAATAAAATATCAATTTAGTTTTGGTTAACAAACAATCAAATCATTATTTTAATTTCGAGGATGATTTTATTAAAGACTTAAGATGCATTCCTTTATGTGTAAGAAGGAAACTTGATTTGATTGGAATAAAATTAAAACTTACTCATTGGCAAGATTTTAATTTAATTGAAAAAAATAAGATAGTAGATTGGCCAGATTCAAAAAACGATCTCATTGATTTAAAAACTTTTTTAAAAGAAATTACATCTAATTCAAAATATGGAGAAGCAAAAGAAATAGAAATTTCAATTAATCAACCTTGGCAAAATAAAAATAAAGTTCCTGACCAAGTTTTAAAATCTGCACTAGCAAGGGGAATTAATATTTCAGTTGAAAAATGGAGAAATTTAAGCGAATTAGATAGATTTGCTTTTTGCAAATTAGTTAGACCAAGTCATGAACACAACAATTTGGATAGAGCATTTGATGAGATTCTGAAATAAGATTATTGCCTAGTTTGGAACAATTATTACTGAGCATGCTTTTAATTCTGGTTGTTTTGATATCGGGCATGACTTTTCATGCATCAAGGAGTTTACTTCACACATATTTTTTTGACTAAAACCCCAATGCATTGGTAAAAAAACTGTACCTACTTTAATTTTGTCAGTAATCTGAACTTTTGCTTGAACTTCCCCTCTTTTGGATTTAATTTTTACTATTTCATCATTTTTGATTTTTAAAGATAAAGCATCTTTAGAATTAATTTCCAATAACGGTTCTGGATTATTTTTTGTAAGTTTTTGAACTTTAGAAGTTCTTGTCATTGTATGCCATTGACTTAGATATCTTCCAATTGTCAAAATTAGTGGGTACTCATCTGAAGGGGGTTCAGCCAACCCAATAGGATCATCAATACAAAAATTTGCTTTTCCAGTCACAGTTGGGAAATAACCATCTTCATATAATCTTTTTGAAGATGTACTAGGTACGCTGCCTTTAGGATAAGGCCATTGTTGAGGACCATGATTTTTTAATAATTGATATGATAATCCGCTCATATCGCATAATCTTTTTGTAGTAGTTTTTAAAAATTCATCATAAACTTCCGATGAAGATTCATATTCAAATTGTTTGAAATAGCCTATCTTCTGTCCTAATTCAGCAAATATTTGCCAATCTGGTTTTGAATTTTTATTCGATTCTCTGAAAGATGGGCAAAGGGTTACTCTTCTTTCTGAATTTGTCATAACACCATCTTTTTCGCTCCATTGAGCTGCAGGCAATACTAGATGAGCATATTTAATTGATTCACTTTGTTCATAAGATTCGTTGAGGATAATTAAAGGACATTTTAAAAGTGCTTTTTTTACAAAGTTTAAATTAGGCATGCTAACCAAAGGGTTCGTAGCTGCAATCCACCAAATTTTCACAGATCCTTTTTTTATAGCTTCTATTTGTTCAAATGCAGATAGACCCTGTTTTGCAGATATCTTTCCCTCAGGGAACCCCCATATTTTTTCAATTTCATTCCTATCTATTTTATTTTTTACGAACCTATATCCTGGAAGAAGGTGCGATAGTCCTCCTGCTTCTCTTCCACCCATAGCGTTTGGTTGGCCAGTTAAGGAAAAAGGGCCAGAACCTTCTTTGCCTATTTGGCCGGTCATTAAATGAATATTTATTAGCCCATTTACTGCTGCTGTACCCTCTTGCCTTTGATTCAAACCCATCGACCAAAGACTTAGAACATTTTTGCTTTCTCCCCATAATTTTGCAATATCAATAATTGTTTTCTCGGATATATTGCAAATTTCACTTATTTTTTTTAAATCCCATTTTTGTATATGTTTTACAAAATCAAAATAGCTTTCGGTCGACTTATCAATGAAATTTTGATCAGTTAATTGATTCTTATAAAGATAATTCGCAATCCCAATAAATAAAAATAGATCTGTTCCAGAAGAAATTTGTAAGTAAAAATCTGCTATGGATGAAGTTTCAGTTTCTCTTGGATCAATTACTATTACTTTTAAATTATCATTTACATTTCTTTTACGTTTTTTAATTCGATCAAAAAGAACGGGATGACATTCTGCAGTATTTGTCCCTATTAATAAAATTAAAGAGCAATGATCAATATCTTCATAACAACAAGGTGGGCCATCAGAGCCGAAACTTCTGTTATATCCAGCTACTGCTGAGCTCATACATAGTCTTGAATTAGCATCAAAATTATTTGTGCCTATTGCTCCCTTGAGAAGCTTTTGGGCTACGTAATAATCTTCAGTATGAAATTGACCTGAGCCATACATAGCTATTGAATCAGGTCCATAATTTTTTATAGAACTCAAAATATTCTCTTTCAGAATTTCGTATGATTCGTCCCAGGAAATTTCTTTAAATTCTTCATTTAAATTTTCCCTATAAAGTGGTTCTTTTAATCTCCCGTCTTTTAAAGTCTCACATACTGTTGCTCCTTTTACGCACAATTTACCTTGAGTTGAAGGACTATCCCTATCTCCACTTACTAACCATTTATCATCAGAAACCGAACTTTTAGGCTTCATTTTTAAACCACAGCCAACACCGCAATATGGGCATTGACTTTTAGTAAAATTCATAAAATTTCTTTTATAAATATCTAAATAGTTATTGGTTAAACATAATTTTCAGCTTTTTCGCCTTCATAAGCATCCGCGAATGATCCTTGAGGTTCCTTTAAAAAGAAATAACAGAAGAATCCAACTATTAATCCTGCTATACCTAAAACTTGGAAGAAGGCACTATTTGAAGCAGCAATTATTTCTGGAGAAGGATCTTTACCTCCACCCATCCATAAAGGTAAAAGGCTATAAATATTTAAATAAGTTACCGCACCAACATTTCCATAAGCCCCAACCAATCCAGCTATTTGTCCTGTAACTCTTTTTTTAACTAAGGGTACTAAAGCAAAAGTTGAACCTTCTCCAGATTGTACAAAAAATGAACAAAGCATCGTTAAAAATACAGCCATAAGAATTCCTGCTGATCCTGTAAAAGTTCCAGGTTTTATTAAAGACATCAATAGATATCCAAACCCTAATCCCATAGTTAGGAATCCCATTGTATTTTTTCTATTGCCTGTTCTGTCAGATATCAATCCTCCGGCAGGTCTAGCTATTAAATTCACAAATGCATAACATGATGCAAGAATTCCGGCTACAGCTTTAGGTAAATCAAATGTAAATTCAAAGAAACTAGGAAGCATTGAAACTACTGCCAATTCTGATCCAAAATTTACGATGTAAGTTAATTCCAAGATCGCTACTTGTTTGAATTCATATCTATCTTCTTTAGGGTAAATTTTAGTTCCATTTAATAATTCAATATTCGTTCTTATAATTCCCCAAGTTTGGAAAATAAACCAAGCTAAAACTGCGATTAAGGCTATTGGATAAGTAGATGAAGTAAGGAAACCTACTTTTTGAAGTCTCCAACATAGGACTGAAAGAATTGCTGCGAATGGGACATTCATTCCAATTAAACCCCAGAAATCTCTTATACTCGTCACTTCTAAACCAGCTGTTTTTGCAGGCCTTTGATAAGGTTTTCCTGGAGGTGTATCAGTCACACTAAAGAAATAAATAATTCCATAAACGAAAGAAATAATTCCTGTAAGAGCTATAGCCCCCCTCCAATTAAGTACAGCTCCAGTAGGTAACTCAAACCCTCCTGAAAAAGACAAGAATCCAGCTACGGCAACAAGAGAAAGAGCGGAAAAAGCAGATCCAAAATTTCCCCATCCTCCATATATTCCCTCAGCCAAACCAATTTCTTTCGGAGGGAACCACTCAGAGACCATTCTTATTCCGATAACAAAACCTGCTCCTACTATTGATAAAAGCAATCTCGCAATAACAAGTTGATTGAAGTCTTGAGCACTAGCAAATAATAAACATGGCACGACAGAAAATATCAAAATTGTTGAGTAAGTTTTTCTTGGGCCAAATTTATCCAATAACATTCCAATCAAAACTCTTGCAGGGATAGTCAAAGCGACATTACATATTGCTACTGTTCTAATTTGAGCAACAGATAAACCTAAATCGGCTTTAACAGTAGTTGCAAGAGGTGCGAGGTTAAACCAAACAACAAAAGTAAGGAAAAAGGCAAACCAGGTGAGGTGAAGAGTTCTATATCTGCCATTTAAAGACCAAACGTCACTTAACATGAAAATTTTTCGAGATTAATTTTTAAGCAATTTATATTTCGATCAATGCATTCATTTGTATTATTTAATACGAAATTTAGTTTTTAAGAAATGCAACTTTTTTAAAAGGCTAGAATTAATAGTCAGCACTAATAAAATCAAAATTGGGGAAAATTAGTAATCTGATTATTGGTATTATCCGATACATAAAGTACTCGTGGAAAAATATTGCCTAAGTTATGGAAATAAAACTTAAAAAATTTAAAGCATTCATTTTGGCTGGTGGCAAGAGTTCAAGGATGGGATCTGATAAAGCACTAATTAAACATCATGAAGGAGGAAATTGGCTGACTCACAAAATAAAAATATTAAATAACCTTAATTTAGAGACTTTTGTAATAACAAATTATACTTCTCATCTAAAGGAAGTTGATAAAAGCAATAATGTTGAGTTTATTTCAGATGCCCAACCCTTTGATGGACCATTAACTTGTTTAGAACAAATTTTTTCATCTTTTAAAAAAACTACTAAAAATATCCTAATTGTCCCAGTCGATATGCCTAATTTGAATACAAAATTAATTTATTCACTTTTTAAATCATGGGAAGAAAATCAAAATTTTGCGTTAATATCCCATGATGGAATTTTTGCACAACCATTATTCGGAATTTATCCCATCAATGAAGAAAATCATTTTAAATTAAAAAAAAAGTTATCCTCTGGGAAGAAAAATTTTCTCGGATGGGTTGATCAAATTCCCCATAGATATTTCTATGCAAAAAATGGAGATTTAATTAATATAAATTCCAAGAGAGAATTCTTAAATATGAATAATGGGATTTAAGCAATTGGAGGATAATAGAAAAAGAAAGTTAAAAGTTTTAAGGTTATCTCTTAAACAAAATTGCAATTTTTCGTGTATTTACTGTAAGCCTGAGAACTATAGTTTGGATGTTTTAAATATTGAACAATTTAAAAAGTTAATTTTAGTCAGTTGTCGATTAGGGGTAAATTCTTTAAGAATCACTGGAGGAGAACCTTTATTGAGTTCTCAATTAGATGAACTTCTTTATGAAATTAAATCGCAAAGATTAGAAGAATCAAATCCAGTAGCTAATTTACAGGATATTTCTCTAACCACAAATGGATATTTGCTCTCTAAGAAAAAAGCTAATGAGCTTTTTAAAAATGGTTTAGACCGCATAACAGTAAGTTTAGATGCGATTGATCCTGATATTTTTTCAAACATGATTGGAGAGGAAAATAAAATTATTGGCAAAGAAAAATTATTTACTGTCCTTGAAGGAATAGATCACGCAATTAATGCTGGATTTAATCCAAAGGCGGGGAAATTAAAAATAAATGCAGTTATAAAAAAAGAGATTAATGATAATCAAATTTTTGAATTAGTTGATTTTGCAAAAAAAAGGTCTATAGAAATTCGTTTCATTGAGTATATGGACGTAGGGATATCTAATAATTGGCAGCCATCAGATGTTTTTTTCTCTGAAAGAATTATTAGGTTATTAAAGAAGAAACATCGATTAAAAGACTACGGAAGAAAGGAGGGACAAACTGCCAATAGATGGTACATGAGTGATTCAAATAGTTTTGTTAGTACAATTTCTTCAATCAGTAATCCTTTTTGTTCAGACTGTAATAGATTGAGGATAACTAGCGATGGTTATGCTTATACATGTCTTTTTTCTAATGAAGGTATAAATCTAAACCCATGGTTGTCTCTACCAATTAATCTCCATGAATTGGAAAATAAAATCAAGAGCATTTGGGAAGCTAGAGAAGATAACTATAGTGAAGATCGATTTAAAGTATTAGAGAAAACAACTGACAAAAATCAAAAAATTCATCCATCAATGTCATATCTTGGGGGATAAAAAATTATTTAGTATAAATAACAACATCATATATTCTTAATTCGAGGGAAATTATCTTCAAATTTATATTCTTGGATGCGTTTAGCGATCTTACTTGGTTTTATTTTTGGGGTAACTCACGGAACTGTTGTTTCCGAAAGTTATTCTGCAAACAATTATGAAAATAATCAATTATTTTTTACTCAAAAAAATTCAAATATATTTTCATCACTTTAAAATTTAATTTCTTATTTTTTAATAAGTTTTTGTATTGCCATTAACATCTTGTAAATTAAATTATACTTATAGTTAAAATGTAGCGTAGACTACATAAACGTTCATCTCGTTTAACGAGCCGCATTAAGATTGAAGCCAAGGAACGGGGACTTCAGTCAAAAATGAAATTTAGTCACATAACTATTATGTCTAATAACGTATCTACCTCAGTAAGTAGTAACAATATTACTGCTGTATTTGCAGGTTTTCTTGGAGCATTTATTGTTGGTTCTCTTGGAGTCCAACTTGTAAGAACCCAAAAGCCTTCTTTTCAATCTCAACCATTAAAAGTTCAACCAGTTATCGCTCATCAATCAACTTTATGGGCAGCTTTAGGAGAACAAGATACTCTTATTGTTAAAAATAAAGTTTCTAATGCAAAAACTACAGGAGTTATCCCTGTTATAGGTTCTGAAGCAACTCTTTGGGCTCCTCTAGGTTTAGGTAATTAGTAAATTAGGTTTTTTAATAAACCGGAGGGGGTTTTTAACCCCCTTTTTTTTATTAATTGCATTAAAAAGATGATTGAAAATTTTCAATCCAATTCATGGATAACTATAAATTAAATCAGGGTTTGAAAACAATGTAATCGTAGATACCAACAGCTTTTTTATTAATTGATTATAAATTAAAAACACGAGTTAACCCGTTCCAATTTGTTGACTCTGAGGTTTAACCGTTGACTCCTTATCTACTTCTAGTTGTGACTCGCTAGTTTCAAGATTCAAAAACGGTATTCATATATCTTAAATTATGGAAAAAAAAATCGCAAAGAAATACGCCGATCTTATAGTTCAGGCTAATAATTCAACTGGCAGAAAAGAAGCTTTGTCATTGATTAAACAAGCAACAAAATTAAAAACCAAACTTGATCAATACGAAATGATGTAGTCTCTTAAAATCTAGAGGATATTCAAGATGAGGTAGACACTAGTTCCTTTTTTTTTTATCCTACTATAAAAAATACTAAGAGATTATTTAACTTCTCTGCTTTAATAAAATATCGTGGAATTAACTGAGCTAATTAGGGATTACGTTGCTACAGAATTATTATCAAGTATTGAAATTGATTTTCTTGAAGGAGAATTATGGGAAACAACTCAACATATTGCAGAAATAAATACAGTTATCAAAGCCCCAAAAAATATATGCAAGAAATTGGGACTAGATGAAAAATCTTGCTGGCAACTATGTTGTGCAGCCGTTCTTGACTCCTCAAGACCATTAAAAAATGGACAAAATAGAGTAGATGATTTTAAAAAATTAATTAATCGATATGAAATTAGCTATATATAAACTAAAGACTCAATGATACGTTTACTTATTGCATCAATTCTTTTTTTTACTCCACTAGGAGGTTTTGCTGATGAAAAGCAAAGAGAAATTGAGAATGAAGCTATAAATCTTGTTATTAAGAAATATGGAAAAGGCTTAGAAAATAGATTAAAAGGAACGGGAGTAACTCCCAGTTATCGAAGTTGGTATGAAAATGATTGTTTTGTAAGTATTGCAGCAGGTACATACCATGAAGATACTTGGTCGGCAATGAAGTGGTTTAGCGTTAATGTCTGTTCTGAATCAGCTGAAATAATGGAAAGTGAATGAAGGAAATAAAACGCCTATTAGTTTTGCAGCATTTAGAAATAGAGGGGCCTGGTCTTTTTGAACAATTTGCTAAAGAAAGAGATTTAAAAATAGAAATTATTCGTTTAGATAATAAAAATGCTCTGCCGCAAACAAAAAAAGGTGACTTAATTTTAATTATGGGTGGACCAATGGGAGTTAAAGATATTGGGAGCGAAAAATATCCATGGCTTAAGTTAGAAAGAGATTTTATAAAAAAAGAATTAGAAAATGAGAGACCTATAGTCGGTGTTTGCTTAGGTGCTCAGTTGCTTGCGAGTGCTGCTGGGGGAGATGTAGAAATTCTCAAATATGGATCACCTCCAAAAGCATTCCCAGAAATTGGATGGTCTCAAATTTTTATAGACAAATCGAATAAAGACTTTAAAGCACTGTTTGAAGACCCTTTTCATGTACTACATTGGCATGGAGATAGGATTTTATTACCTAATAAAGCAGTACTCATTGCTAGTAGTGCACGTTGTAAGGAACAGTTTTTTAGGATTGGTAATTTTGCTTACGGATTACAATTCCATATAGAGACGACGGGGGGAATGATAAATAACTGGATTAAAGAAGATAAAGAGTTTGTCCTTAAAGGATTAGGCTTAAATGGTCAGGAAATTTTAAAAGAAGAGAATAAAAAATATATTGATAAAACTTTTTCAAAAAGAAAGCTTCTAATAAGTAAATTATTTGAATTATTAGATAATTAAAAAGGGCATAATCCAGTAAAAAAGGGCTTGATAAAGCCCTGAAAAAATTTAAAAAGGATTTTTATTAGAAAATACCTGGAAGAATTTGACCAGTAAAATAGTAGGCTCCAACAAGAGCAAACATTCCAAGCATTGCTGCTTTACCATTAAGCTTTTCAGCTTTTTCGGTCATGATTTTTTTTGCGAATTCCATAATAAAGTGAAATAAATTATATCTAAAAACTAATTATTCAAATTTCAGAATGATGTAGTTTTTTCTACCAAATTGATATCTTTCTAAGAATTTAAAAATAAATACTTAAACAACAAATTGAACTCCTAATAGTTTTCGAGGCAATCTGTAAAGCGTAGCAAGCCTAAAAAACAACTATTTAAAAGCTTATATCGCATATATGTTACATTTATGTAGCAAATATCTTGAAAATAACTTAATTTAGGCTTAATGCTTTACATTTGTTAATAGTAGTGTTACATTAGTTAACAATTACACAACTTCAATGGCTAATTCAAACGTAACTACTGAATCAGGCGGCAGGCAGAACATGTTTCCAACTGAAACACGTCCTTACATAGATGAGTCTGTTTCATACGACAGCTACCCACAAAATGCAGAAAAAGTTAATGGTCGTTGGGCGATGATTGGCCTTGTTGCATTAGTTGGTGCTTACGTTTCAACTGGACAGATCATTCCTGGCATTTTTTAATGAGTCCACTTTCAGGTTTTTTAGCCGTAATTGTATTCTTTACGGCCACCCTTGTTGCTTACCTAACCAAGCAATTTCAAAACGAAAATTTAAACTATTCATCATCTAAACAAATGAAAAACACAAACACAAAAGTCAAAACAATCGAAAAAGAGAAAGTTGTTGCTGAAACTCTCAACGGAAGATTCGCAATGCTTGGACTAATTGCTGCTGTTGGAGCATATCTAACAACAGGTCAAATAATTCCTGGTTTCGTTTAAAAACCTACAATTTAACAATTCTACAAATCAGAAAAATGGAAAATTCAAAACCAACTTATTGGCAAAACGCCGAGAGAACTAATGGAAGAATGGCAATGATGGGCTTATTTGCATTAGTTGTAAATTATGGCTTATTCGGCTGGATAATCCCAGGAATTTTTTAAAATGAATTTAGGCTTACTTTTTCTTAAAGTAAATACTTTGGGAGTAATAACTCTTTCTGAACTTGATTGGATAACTAACCATCAATCTGAATTTTCAAGGCTAGATATGGCTTTAGTTATTAAAATCGGCCGTCTTATGGATTCTGGAGTGGTGGAAATTGATAATAGATTACCTATTTAATTTTTAAAAATTGATCGTCATGAGTGTTTGTCAATAGGGATACTGACAAGCACTTTTTTTATGAGAAAAAATATTTGTAAAAAAAGAGATTGTTTCTTAGCTAAAAACAATCTCTCAATTACCTAATTCTTACATGAGAATTTCAAGTAAGCTTTCAGATCTTAACTGATTTGTTTTTATAGTAAATCCGTAAAAATGCTTTTGTAATTTATCTTTTTAAACCACCTTTTTTTATCCAAAGGAACCATGTAACCCAAATAGGAGGAAGGAATCTGAATAAAAAAGAAATTTTGTATATATAAAATGGGGCATTTTCACTTTGAAATAAATTCATCAAAAAGGAAGATATAGTTACCCAAAGTAAAATTATTAACATATTTGCTCCCAACAAAGCGAACTTATTTTGTTTGAATATTTTTGGCATAGGGTAATTTTTTTATATTCTTAATTTTAAATAATCTCGGGAAATAAATTATACATTTTCAAAAAAACTTCAAATTTAAAATCCATATCCAAATAAAAAAAGTACTAAATTTCAATCCCTCTCCAAATAACAATCCAAAAGCGATAGGAGGAGAAAATATTAAAAAAAGAATAGAGAATAAACTAAATAAAGCAAATGATCCTCTTAGAAAAAAATTCTTTCTTTTTGTTCTTCTTAGATTTTTTAAAGTATTCCACTCCCATTCGATAAACCTATAGAACTTTTCCGATAATAAAAAAAAATACTTCATTGATATTATTAATTTCTATCGGCTTTTCTTATTTATAAAATTAATTTCATTTGTTAGCAATAAACCTTGTCCCCTTCTTCAGAAAGATAGTAAATTTTATTTTCTGTACTTACGAAGAAAGTTAATCCCTTATATTGTGATCTTTTAAATTTATCTAATCTAAGTTTGTGTAAATCCCAATTATCAGTACTTATGTCAGGATTAAATTCTTGTTCTTTAAAGAGAGGGATATAAGTTGGAATAATTTTTGTTTTTTGGGCTAACCCTCTATTTCTTTTTGAATAAAAAAATAATAATAATAAAAGTATAAAAAAAAGAATTAATAATATATTTATCATTGTCAATTTTTCTAATTTGAAAAAACTTTAATTTGGAGAATCAAGAACTTTTCACAATAAATTTCTTAGTAAGTAAAAAATCCTATTTTTATATTCTTGTATTTTTGAATACTTATCAAGGGTTTACCTAAATAAGATTATAAAATGAGTCGCATTTTCAACATGACTCAAAATTCCATGAATACTCCTTATGCAAAAAGAGTAGCCGAAAAATTTAGAGAGGCTCAAAACTATTTAAAAACTAATGGTTTTAGTAGATCAACTAAACATTTACTGGAAGATATTGAAAATTCTGTTGAAAAATAATGCCAATACCCCCTCACTTACCACAACTACAATATGGCTACGATGATGGCTTTACAACCATTGTTTTTGGGTTAATAGGAAGTTGCTTAGGATGTATTTTAATTTTATTAATTTCATTTTTTGAATTTAAATTCAAAAAGCAAAATAGTAAGCCTTAAGAGACTTTCTAAACATTAAATAAGAACTCCATTACATCACCTTCGTTAACAATATATTCCTTACCTTCACTTCTTAAAAGACCTTTAGTTTTTGCATTGGCAATTGAACCCGAATCAATTAAATTTTGATACGAAATAGTCTGAGCTCTTATAAATCCTTTTTCAAAATCAGTATGAATTACTCCTGCTGCCTGCGGCGCAGTCATCCCATCTTTTATAGTCCATGCTTTTGTCTCCTTTTCTCCAGTGGTGAAATAAGTTTTTAATCCCAATAATTTATATGTTGATCTAATTAAAGAACTTAATCCCCCTTCTTCTACTCCTAAACCAATAAGGTAGTCTTTTTTATCTTCTGGTTCTAACTCTATTAATTCAGATTCTACTTGCGCTGATATTTTTATACATTCTGCATTTTCATTGATTGCAAAACTCTGAACTTTTGATGAGAAATCATTACCTTCAGCTAAATCATTTTCATTCAAATTTGTCGCGTAAATAATTGGTTTAGAAGTAAGGAAGCCTAGTTGCTTAATTATTAAATTTTCTTCTTCACTCAAAGATATTGATCTAACTGAAAGTCCTTTCTGTAGCTCTTCTTCAATTTTTTCTAGTAAATCATCTTCTTTTGCTGCCTCTTTACTAGTTCTAACCTGTTTTTTAATTCTTTCTCTTCTTTTTTGGAGTTGGGATAAATCAGCTAAATTCAATTCCAGATTAATTATCTCAATGTCGTCCAAGGGATCTACTTTACCGGATACATGAATTACATCACTATCTTCAAAGCACCTCACAACATGAACTATTGCATCAACCTCCCTAATATTAGATAAAAATTTATTTCCCAAACCCTCACCTTTACTGGCTCCTTTTACTAGTCCTGCGATATCTACAAATTCAATTTTTGTTGGGATAATATTTTGGCTAGAACTTAAATCACCTAACTCCTGTAACCTTTGATCTGGGACTGAAACTATACCTTTATTAGGTTCTATCGTACAAAAGGGGAAATTAGCTGCTTGAGCTTTAGCATTTTCTACAAGTGCATTAAATAAAGTTGATTTTCCAACATTTGGTAATCCAATAATACCGGCTTTTAACATTTGAAAAAATTTATGGAAAAATTATTCAGAAAACATCTTCTAGTAATATAGTATTTACTTAACCAATCTTGGATAAGTTAATTATAATCGACTTGATTATTTATTTAGTTCCCAAATATTCTCAATTACTGTTTTTCAAAAGAAATGCTTGATTTAATAAAAAAAAATATAAATCTAAGAAGTGGAATTATATTACTTTCTTTAACTATATTTTTTGTTTTCATAACCAATTCCTTCAAGAAAAATAAATCAAAAGACATTTCTGATTTTGTAGTTCAAGTTAAAAAAGGAATCCTCTCAGATTCAATTAATACAAGTGGTGAAGTAAAAGCAATCAGGACAAGCAATATTGGACCTCGGAAGCAAGGTGTAATAAAAGAAATCAAAGTAGATGAGGGCGATCTTGTAAAAAAAGATCAGGTTTTAGCTTCACTTGATGATGAAGACTTTATCTATAAAATTGAAGAACTTGAATTAAATGTAGAAAAACAAAAATCTGAATTTTTAAGAAGAGAATATTTATATCAAGAAGGTGCGGTAAGCAAAGAAGATTACGAAAGTTATAAAAATAACTACAACATTAGTAGCGCCAAACTTAATGATGCAAAAGCTGAAAAAAGTTTCTATCTAATTAAAGCTCCTTATGGAGGAAAGATTACTGCAAAATATGCGGAGATAGGATCTTATGTCACACCAAGTACAAACTTAAGTTCAGACCCTAAAACCAAAAACTTTATTTTTGAACTATCAGAGGGTCTTGAAATTGTTGCCAAAGTTCCTGAGAGTGACATTGGCAGAATAAAAATAGGTCAAGAAGCCTCAGTAAGAATTGAAGCTTATCCCTCAAAAAAATATAGTGCCATAGTTAAAAAAATAGCTACAAGAGCTGTTAAAGATAATAATGTAACCTCATTCGAAGTAACTTTAAATTTTAAAGATATTTTTGAAGAAATTAAAATTGGAATGACTGCAGATCTTGAATTTAGAGTCGAAGGTATTGAAGAAAAAATCCTAGTGCCAACAGTTTCTATTGTCACAGAAAAAGGTGAAAAAGGAATTTTGAAAGTTGATAAAAACAATTCTCCCAAATTTGAAAAAATCGAAATTGGTATTAGTAGTGGGAATAAAACTTCAGTCATTGATGGATTAGAACCTGGAGAGCAAATCTTTATTGATATTCCACCTTGGGCTAAGAAGAGAAAATGAGTTTAAAATCTGAAAACTCTAAAAAACCAATTTTACTTTTAGTCGATGGTCACTCACTTGCTTTTAGAAGCTTCTATGCATTTAGCAAAGGGATTGATGGAGGTTTAACCACTAAAGAGGGATTCCCAACAAGTGTTACTTATGGATTTCTAAAAAGTCTTCTGGATAATTGCAAAAATATTAGTCCTGAGGGTGTTTGTATTACTTTTGATACCGAAAAACCAACTTTCCGACATGAATTAGATCCAAATTACAAGGCCAATAGAGATGTAGCACCAGATGTTTTTTTTCAGGATATTGAACAACTAGAAATCATTTTAGAAGAAAGCCTTAATTTACCAATTTTTAAATCTCCAGGATACGAAGCAGATGATCTCTTAGGCACAATTGCAAATGATGCTTCTTCTAAAGGATGGTGCGTGAATATTCTTTCTGGGGATAGGGACTTATTTCAATTAGTAGATGATCAAAAAGATATTTATGTTCTTTATATGGGTGGTGGTCCATATGCAAAAAGTGGTAATCCAATTCTTATAAATGAAAATGGAGTAAAAGAAAAATTAGGTGTAGCGCCAGAAAGAGTAGTTGATCTTAAAGCTCTAACTGGTGATAGTTCTGATAATATTCCTGGTATTAAAGGGGTAGGTCCAAAAACTGCAATTAATCTACTAAAAGAAAACGATACCCTTGATGGGATTTATCAGGCTTTGGGCAAGATTCAGCAGAATAATGATAAAAAATATAAGGGATTCATAAAAGGTTCGGTTATTGAAAAGCTCAGAAACGATAAGCATAATGCTTTTCTTTCAAGGGATTTAGCAAAAATAAATACTGAAGTGCCTTTGATATTAAGTGATGGTTATGAATTAAAAAATATAAATCAAGAACTACTTTCAAAGTCACTGCAAAAACTTGAATTATCAACACTACTCCGGCAAATTGATATTTTCAATTCAACTTTCAGCAAAGGTGGTTTTGACAAGAATAATATGGCTAAAAATGAGGAGAAAGATCCAAAGGTCTCTAGTAAAAGTGAATTAGAAAATAGTGAAAATAAAATCCCTAAAATCAAAGTAACTGTTGTAAATGATTTTAAGTTACTTGATAAATTAATTCAAAGATTAGAAAAGACCAATGAGATAGTTTCTTTAGATACAGAGACTAATAGTTTAAATCCAATCGATGCGGAACTGGTTGGGATAGGGCTATGTCTTGGAGAAGAAACTGATGATTTATTTTATATCCCCCTTGGTCATCAAACAAAAAAAGAGACCCCAAATCAATTATCGATTGAAGATGTTTTCTCAAAACTAAGAACTTGGATAGAAGATCCAAAAAAAGAAAAGGCACTTCAAAATTCTAAATTTGACAGGCAAATATTTTTTAATCATGGACTTGATCTTAAAGGGGTAACCTTTGACACCTTGTTAGCAGACTATCTTCTAAATAATCAGGAGAAGCATGGTTTAAGTGAAATTAGTTTTAGATTATTTGAATTTAAACCTCCTTCATTTAAGGAAACAGTTGGAAAAAATAAAGACTTTTCATTTGTTGATATTGATGAAGCTAGTATTTACTGCGGTTACGATGTATTTCTAACTTTTAAGATTGTCAAAATTTTTAAAGAAAGATTTTCAAAGGAAAAAGATGAATTAATCAAATTATTCGAAGAAATCGAGCTGCCCTTAGAGCCGGTATTGTCTCAAATGGAAATGAATGGAATAACCATTGACATACCTTATTTAGATAAACTCTCAAAAGAACTAAAAAGTACTTTAGAAGATATTGAAAGTAAAGTTTATGAATTAGCAGAGGAGACTTTTAATCTATCTTCACCAAAACAACTAGGTGAGATCTTGTTTGAAAAATTAAATTTGGATAAGAAAAAATCACGGAAAACAAAAACAGGATGGAGTACAGATGCAGTAGTTCTTGAAAGATTAGTCGACGAACATGAAATAATTCAACATTTAATAAAACACAGAACTTTTAGCAAATTACTTAGCACCTATATTGATGCTCTTCCAAATCTTATAAACGAAAAGACAGGAAGAGTTCATACAAACTTTAATCAAGCTGCTACAGCAACTGGGAGACTAAGTAGTAGCAATCCTAATCTTCAAAATATCCCGGTTAGGACTGAATTCAGCAGGAGAATCAGAAAAGCATTCTTGCCTGAAAAAAATTGGAAACTTTTATCAGCTGATTATTCTCAGATCGAATTAAGAATACTTGCTCACTTAGCGGATGAAGAAATACTAATTAATGCGTTTCATAAAAATGATGACATTCATTCTTTGACTGCAAGATTAATTTTCGAGAAAGAAGAAATATCATCCGAAGAAAGGAGAGTTGGGAAAACAATAAATTTCGGAGTTATCTATGGTATGGGTATAAAAAAGTTTGCCCGTTCAACAGGAGTGAGTACTCCAGAGGCAAAAGAATTCCTAATAAAATACAAAGAAAGATATTCAAAAATTTTCAAATTTCTTGAACTCCAAGAAAGGCTAGCCTTATCAAAAGGTTATGTAAAAACAATTTTTGGTCGAAAAAGAGAATTTAAGTTTGATAAAAATGGACTTGGAAGATTAATAGGGAAAGATCCTTACGAAATTGACCTGCAATCTGCAAGAAGGGCTGGCATGGAAGCACAGTCATTAAGAGCCGCAGCTAATGCACCAATTCAGGGTTCAAGTGCAGACATTATTAAAATTGCAATGGTTCAACTAAATAAGAAATTCATAGAAATGAATGTTCCCGCAAAAATGCTTTTGCAAGTACATGATGAATTATTGTTTGAAGTTGAACCAGATTCTTTGGAAATTACGACGAAATTAGTAAAGAAGACTATGGAAGATTGTGTAAAATTAAATGTGCCTCTTTTAGTTGATATTGGTATTGGAGACAATTGGATGGAGACAAAATAAACCTTATGAAATACTAAATTTAAAATGATCAAACTTTTTAATACTTTAAGCAAAAGAGTTGAGGTTTTTGAGCCTATTGATGATGTAGTAAAAATTTATTGTTGTGGTGTAACTGTTTATGATTTATGCCATCTTGGTCATGCCAGAAGTTATATAGCTTGGGATGTATTGAGAAGATTTTTAATTTACAGTGATTTCAAAGTGAAGTATGTTCAAAATTTTACAGATATTGACGACAAGATCTTAAAAAGAGCTAAAGAAGAAAGCAGTTCAATGAAGGAAGTATCTGAAAAAAATATTATTGAATTTCATAAAGATATGGATTCTTTAGGAATAATGCGTCCGGATAGTATGCCAAGAGCAACGAATCATATATGCAATATCTGCTCCTTTATAACCATCCTTGAGGACAAAGGTTATGCATACTCTAGGGATGGAGATGTTTATTATTCTGTTTTTAAAAATAAAAATTATGGAAAGCTAAGTAATCAAAATATACAAGAACAAAATATCAATCAGCAAGGAAGAATGGCTAATGATGAAAATAGTAAAAAACTTAATCCGCAAGATTTTGCACTATGGAAAAAAGCCAAAGATGATGAGCCATTTTTTGATTCGCCATGGGGTAAAGGTAGGCCAGGATGGCATATTGAATGTTCGGCGATGGTTAAAGATGAATTAGGAGATACTATTGATATCCATTTAGGTGGTTCTGATTTGATTTTTCCACACCATGAGAATGAAATCGCCCAATCAGAAGCAGCCAATGGTAAAAAGCTAGCGAACTATTGGTTACACAATGGGATGGTCAATGTAAATGGACAAAAGATGAGTAAATCCCTTAAAAATTTTAAAACTATCAGAGAGCTAATTAAGTCAGGTATAAGCCCTATGACCTTGCGATATTTTGTTATGACTGTGAATTATAGAAAACCACTTGATTTTACTGAAGAAGCTTTAAGGAGTGCATCAGAAGCTTGGAAAAACATTAATGTAGCCCTTTCTTTTATGGACCTTACAAAAGACGCTTTTAGATCTATTGATAAAAATGAATATATCGAAGAAGAATATAAAGAGAAAATAAGCTTTGAATTATCTCAAAAAAAGCTTAAATTTACTGAGGCTCTAGGAAATGACCTTAATACAGCAGGTGCTATTGCAATTATTTACGATTTAGCAAAACCATTAAAAAACTTTTTAAACCAATTTCAAAGGGTCGAAGGGTTTAAAATAGACCAAAATGAGAAATTCTTTCTATTTGAGAATTTTAAAACTCTTGAAAAGTTGACTGAGGTACTTGGTCTTAAAAAAGAGGTTTTAGTAAAAGAAAGTAAAATAACAGAAGAAGAGATCTCAACCCTTATCAATGAAAGATTGAAAGCAAAAAAAGAAAAGAATTATACAAAGGCTGATGAAATAAGGAATTTGTTAAACGAAAAAGGTATTGAACTTATTGATCAATCAAAGGAAATAACAACATGGATAAGGATCTAAATTTTAAGAAAAAAACCAATTTGAAATTTTTGTTTTTTAAATACACCTTTAAATGGGAAGATATTAGAAATATCAGATAAAATTGAAATACATTACCGTGCTCGGTTCTACTGGTTCAATTGGGACTCAAACTCTCGAAATAGCTAGTGAGCAGCCTGATAAGTTTAAAGCCGTAGCTCTTTCCGCAGGAAGAAATATTAATTTATTAACAGAACAAGTTAAAACACATAAACCAGAAGTAGTTGCGATTGAGGATGAAAATCTTATAGAAGATTTAAAAGATAATATTAATAACTTAGATTTGGATAGTGCTCCCTTGGTTTTGAGTGGAAAGGAGGGGATTAACGCAGTTGCAGCATGGGATAAGGCAGATACTGTGGTTACAGGGATAGTAGGATGTGCAGGCTTAATTCCAACAATGTCAGCAATTAATGCGGGGAAAAATATCGCACTTGCTAACAAAGAAACTTTAATTGCGGCAGGGCCAATTGTTATTCCTGCATTAAAGAAAAATAATAGTAGGCTTTTACCTGCTGATTCAGAACACTCTGCCATCTTTCAATGTTTACAAGGATTACCCAATTATGAAAATGCAGATTTTTCAACAGGAGAGATACCTAAAGGTTTAAAAGCCATACATTTAACAGCTTCTGGTGGTGCTTTCAGAGATTGGGCTGTTGAGGATTTAAAGCATGTCACAGTGGAAGATGCAACTTCACATCCTAATTGGGATATGGGAAAAAAAATAACTGTAGATTCTGCAACTCTTATGAATAAAGGATTAGAAGTTATAGAAGCTCATTATTTATTTGGAACCTCTTACGAAAATATCGAAATAGTTATCCACCCTCAAAGCATTATTCATTCAATGATTGAGATGGAAGATTCTTCAGTATTAGCTCAATTAGGTTGGCCAGATATGAAACTACCCATTTTATATGCGATGAGTTGGCCTGAACGATTTAAAACAAATTGGAAAAGATTAAACCTAAGTGAAATTGGAAAATTAACTTTTAAAGAGCCAGACGAGTTTAAATATCCATGCATGGGACTTGCCTATGCAGCAGGAAAATCTTCTGGGACTATGCCTGCAGTCTTAAATGCTGCTAATGAAATGTCTGTTGAACAATTCCTTAAAGAAAAAATTTCTTTTCAAGAAATTCCAACATTTATAAGTAAAGCTTGTGAATCACATATGGAGAATTTGAATTTGAGTCCCGAATTGGAGGATATTCTTGAAGTAGACAATTGGGCCAGACTTTTTGTTGAGCAAGAAATTAAAAAAGGGAAAAAATACGTAAGTATTGGATAAAAGTGAATATTAAAAAGCATCTGTTTAAATGAACAGATATTTAACCGAGTAGCTACTCCCTGAGAGAACAAAATTTTAATGTTATACCCAAGTTGAATTGACTAAACTTTGCAATTTTATTAAAGGCTAAAAACAAGGTATTCAATATAATTTTTAATTGTATTAACCTCCACATTAGTTTTTATAGATTCATATCTAAAAGTTTTTGACTTAAATCTTCTACCATCTCCTAACTGTTTAGTATCTATAAGTTTTGGTTTTCCAAAACATTTTTTCCATACTTTTTTATTGTAAGGAACTGGGTCTTTTGGAAATGAAGGCCATTGATCAGATTCAGATTTCTCCATCGCATAATCTGAAAATTCATTAATAAAAAATAGTTGCCTATTTATATCATTCTTTAAATCAGGACATTTTCCTGTTTTTACAAAATTCAAAGCTTCTTCAAGAAGTTCTTTCTTTAATGCTTTCTCTTCAGCTACGGCTAATTCATCTGTTATTCTTGCAGTTTTTTCTACTTCAGTCTCTGTTGGTATTAAAAATATAGGAGCAATACTTAATGGAGCTCCAACAATTCCAATTAATGCCCATCTCAAAAACTTATTTGGTAATTTGCCATCTTTCTCTTTAAGTTTTTTGTTTAAAACATATAAAACTAACGGAGATGTAATCCATCCAAGAGGAAGACCTAGCGTCCCAAATAAAAATGCTATTAAATAACCTCTCTTTTTTTCTGATAAAGGCTTCTTTTTATTTTCTTCCATAAATAAAGAACTAATTACACCTTATTTTAAATTAACCCAAGATCTTAGGAATTTGCTTTATTCTTTGAAATAGAAATTTTTACGGGTATTTATCTTATGCCTTAGAATTGACTTAAAGGCAGTAATACAAAGGGATTTAAAAATGACAAAATGGGTAAATAAACACCTTCTACTATGCGCAACACCCACAAAACAGAAATGCTTTAAAGGCAATGAAGGTCAAAAAACATGGGAATGTCTGAAAAAGACTTTAAAAAAATTTGAGAATGATCCCTGTACAAAAAACGTTCATATATTAAGGTCAAAAGCTGACTGTTTAAGGATATGTAAGAACGGCCCGATTCTTCTTGTGTGGCCTGATGGTATTTGGTACGAGAAAGTTTCTCCAGAAAAAATTTCAGAAATTTTTACCTCACATATTATTAACGGTAAGCCAATAGAAAAATGGATTTTTAAAAAAACACCATTTTTAAATAGTCCTAGATACTAATAAACCAGTTCTTTACTACTTCGTCTGACCAGCAGCCATTAATAGAGTGAAAACCATTATGACCTCCTTTTTCAGTTATAAAAATAGTAAATTTATCAATAAATTTCCCTCTTAAATCCAAAGTTGCATTATATGGAACCCAAGGATCATCCTTGGCATGAATAAAAAGCATTTGAGGTAATTTTTTTATTGAGTTTTGGATTCTAAATATTGGAGAAGCTTTAACATAATAATCTTCTAAAGAATCAAATCCCCAACTTGGAGCTGTAAATTTCTGATCAAATTCCCTAATGCTTTTTAAAGATCTAATTTTTTTTCTTAATTTTTCATTATTTAGAATTTTGCCTTCATCATTAAATCCGTCCCATAACTGATTTTTTAAGCGATGAAGTAACCATTTTTGGTAGATATAATTTCTAGATTTTTCAATACAGAGACTGCATGATGATAAATCTAAAGGGCTACTCACACAGGCTAGGCCATCTAAAAGTTTTTCTCCTTTGTTTTCATCGTAATCTAAGCAGGCATTTAAAAGAATTGTTCCGCCTAAAGATAATCCAACTCCGTAAATTGGAAGATTATTCATCTTAATCAGATCTTTAAACTCTAAATTAATGAATTTTTTAAAATAATTAATTGCTGAAATAACATCACTGGAGCATCTAGCACAATAATTTCCTTTAGCTAAATATCTTGCAGATCCAGATCCTCTCAGATTTAATTTAAGAACTCCAAAACCATTATTTGCTAATTTCCTAGAGATTCTTCTTAAACCAAACCGTTTAGTTGAGCCCCCTAAACCATGTGTAACGATTACAAAACCCCTAAGTGAGTCTAAGTTTTCAGGTAATTCTAAAAACCCTAGAAGATAATCACATTCAAATTTTTTAGAAAGAATTTTATTAATCGGAAAGAATATTTTTTTATTTTTTTTTGATTTACCAAGATCAATAATAAAAGTATCTCTCAAAGTTTGTAAGTCGCCACCTATCCAAGGTAAGGCTTCTCGAAATGGCTTATTTTTTAGGTAATCTGAAAAACTAAAAGATATACTATTATTTCTCCCCAACTCCAAGATCCTTTAATTCTCCAATCAAATCATTCAGTACTTTTTTTGCATCACCAAAGACCATTGAGGTATTTGGCAGATCAAATAAATCATTTTTTATTCCAGAGTAACCTGCACTCATACCACGTTTAATTACAAATACCGTTCTTGCTTCCTGCACATCAAGAACTGGCATGCCATATAAAGGAGAAGAGCTATCATTTTTAGCTTGAGGATTAACCACATCATTTGCTCCTAAAACTAAAACAACATCCGTTGCTGGAAAATCAGGATTTACAACGTCCATCTCTTTAAGTTGTTCGTAAGGAACATCTGCTTCTGCTAAAAGTACATTCATATGTCCAGGCATTCTCCCCGCTACAGGATGAATTGCGTAAACAACTTCAATACCATTTTGCTCTAGTTTTTTTGTAACTTCCCTTAAGGTATGTTGAGCTTGAGCTACCGCCAGACCATAACCAGGAACAATAATTACCTTGTTGGCTGCCTCTAAAGTTAATGCACATTCTTCAACACTGCAAGAAGTTATATTTGTATATTCTCCTGAACCAGAAGAGGATGTACTTTGTGCAGATAAAGATCCTCCAAAAAGAACTGAGACCAATGATCTATTCATACCCTTGCACATTACTTGAGTAAGTATTAGGCCTGCTGCTCCAACCATTGCGCCTGCTACTATCAAAAGCTGACTATCTACAACGAAACCTGCTGCTGCTGCTGCAATCCCAGAATAGCTATTTAATAAAGATATAACGACTGGCATATCAGCTCCACCAATTGGTAAAGTAACTCCAATACCTAATAAAGAAGAAACTATAACTAAAAGCCAAATAGAGCTTGCATTGCCGTTTATCAAATCAAAAAAGGCTATCAATGAAGCAACTGCAAAAACAATATTTACAAAATGTCTAACTTTGCTCTGCGTCCATCCTGGAGTTGACAACCAACCCTGTAACTTTGCCATCGCCACAATTGAACCTGTGAAAGTTATGGCGCCAACAAATATAGAAATAGATATTGAAACTTCGTTAATCAGTGACTTAAAGAAATCAAAATTTTCATGGCCACCAGATATAGGAAAAATAGCTACTCCTAAGGCCACTAAAAGCGATGACATTCCTCCACAACCGTTGAACAATGCCACTGTTTCAGGCATGGAGGTCATAGGTACTTTTTTTGCAAGAATTGCTCCGAATAAACTACCTATGATTGATCCAATTATTATCCAAATCCAAGACTGAATAGCAATTCCAGAAGTGCCTAAATAATAAGAAAGTAATCCTACTACTGATAACGACATTGCAAATGCAGCTAATCTATTGGCATCCCTTGCTGACTTTACTTTTGACAACCCTTTTATTCCCAACGCCAGTAAAAGTACTGCTAGAAGGTCAATTACGAATTTAATGATTACAGGTAGATTCATGTTAAAAATTACTTTTTATTTGATGGTTTACGACTAAACATTGCGAGCATTCGATCAGTTACAAAGAAACCACCTACAACGTTGAAAAGAGCAAATCCAAGAGAAACTGAACCAATGATTAAAAGTGGTACGTTACCTTCTGCTTTTACAATTAAAGTCAAGGCTGCCAGCATTGTTATTCCTGAAATTGCATTTGCTCCACTCATTAGAGGTGTGTGAAGAGTGGGAGGAACTTTTCCAATTAACTCGAGGCCTAATAAACTACCAAGTAAAAGAACCCAAAGAAGACTTATAAAAGACATAAATTTAAAACCTCAATTTTCAAAAACTTTATTTTGAAGAACAACTCCTTCATCGCTTAATAAACATCCAGAAATGAGTTCATCCTCTTTATCTAATTTAATTAGACCATCTTTTATAAATGGTGTAATCAAAGATGTTAAGTTCTTAGCATAAAGTGAACTTGCATCATAAGGAACTGAAGAGGGTAATTCGCCAGCTCCTATAAGTTTTACGCCATCTTTGATAATAGTTTCATTTGATTTTGTTCCTTCGCAGTTCCCTCCTTGAGAGACAGCTAAATCAATAACAACTGCTCCAGACCTCATTTTTTCAATCATGGGCGAGTCTATTAACACAGGGGCCTTTTTACCTAGAACTTGTGCAGTACATATAGCAACATCAGCTTCAGATAAATATTTAGTTAAAGTTGCCTTCTGTTTTGAGAGGAATTCGGGTGTGACAGCTTTTGCATAACCTCCTGCCTCTCCTGGCTTTTCCTCAACTTCAGGAAGTTCTATAAATCTTGCTCCGAGGGACTCTACTTGTTCTTTAACAGCAGGTCTAATATCAGATACAAATACTATTGCTCCAAGTCTTTTTGCTGTCGCAACTGCCTGTAATCCTGCAACGCCTCCACCAAGAACCACTACTTTGGCAGGTTGGACTGTCCCTGCTGCAGTCATAAGCATTGGGAAATATCTATCTAACTCACTTGCAGCCAAAAGAACTGCTTTATATCCAGCAATATTGGCCTGTGACGAAAGAACATCAGAAGATTGAGCTCTACTAATCCTCGGAAGCAACTCTAGTGATAAAGCTGAAATCTTATTACTATTTATAATCCTAAGAAGGTCCTTATTACCATATGGGTTAAGAAGACCAAGAAGAACAGCGCCTTTCTTTAACCTAGTTAAATTATCCTCTGATGGAGTTTGAACACAAAATACTAAGTCCGCTTCACCCCAAATTTCTTGATCTAAGTTGTTTATTATTGTTCCACCCGATTCTTCATATGATAAGTCACTAAATCCTGATAATTTTCCTGCTGAACTTTCAATATAAACATCACATCCAAGGCTTTTTAATTTCTTTACTGCTTCTGGTGTAGCTGAAACTCTCCTTTCACCAGAGCTTGTTTCGGAAGGAATAAGTATCTTTGTCAATTTATTTATTTTTTTAACATACTAAATATAAATTGAAGAAAGTCAAAAGTCTTGGATTTTTGTTAAAAATATATTTTCTTTTCTATAAAAAATAGCTATCTAGAATATATAAGTACCAAATTATCCAATGAGTATAAAAGCAATCGAATGTCCTGATGGAGTTTGCCACAGTCATCATGGTGGTCATGCTGTTCCAAGGCAAGCCATGCAGAAAAATCTAGAAAAGCATGGTAAAGACTGGTGTGAGAAATTAGCAGAGAGAATTTATGAAATGTCAGTTGATACTTATTCACAGACAGTCATGCCCAGTCTCCACTCGGCAGGTTGGCAAAGAAGACATTTAGATTGGGAGTTTAAGCTGGCAGAAAATGATTCTGAACCTGATGAAGCTCTTGTTGAAGGAATTATTAATGCCACAGAAAGCTTTCTAAGGAGTAGTGAGGTACATCGATTATTTATCCAGGAATTAGTTCAGGGCACATTCGAGGAAGCAAATGATAAAAAAATAATTTCTAAAGCAATAAAATCTATCATCGAAGAGGAAATTGTTAGTTCACTAAGAGAAAAGAAAGAAACTCTTTTAAAGAAAATATCCGCAAAATTAATATCAGAAGAAAAAGTTAGCGAGGAACTTGCAATAAATTCAGCTAAAGAGGGTTTTGAGGAAGTTGAAAGGCTACTTGCAAATCATAGCGAGGCAGTCTAACTCTATTTCTTTATATTTTCTTTATAATTAACCCAAAAATTGGCTCAAATATAAACTAAAGATTAAATTATTGTTTGGAAGTACAAAGTTGTAACTTATTAGACAATAGATAGGTTGTCTGATGTGTTTATGTATATACAACTTAGAACTTTCAATGGACAATTTCATTAGAAAAAGGATCGATATTGCGACCTGTTGGGCTACCAACAGAATTTCTGCAATGGACACTTTAGAAAGGTATGAAGACAGTTATGCAATCGCAGAAGAATTTAGGGAGTGGATACTACATATTGGAGAAAAGAACGAAAACTTAAAAGATTCTGTTTTAAACTTCCCAAAGGAATTGAAAAAGTTATTAGACCAAAAAGTCAACGATTGAGTAATAAATCTATCGAGTGAAATCCGCCCTACATTATTTGGGTTTGTTTATTATTATAAGAAGTGAAATTAGCAAATAAATGGAAAATAAAGAGAATGGTTCAAACGTAGAAAATGTTGTAATTATAGGCTCGGGACCTGCGGGGTACACTGCAGCAATATATGCTGCAAGAGCAAATCTTCAACCATTACTTGTAACAGGATTTAATTCTGGTGGAATTCCAGGTGGGCAATTAATGACTACAACATTTGTTGAAAATTATCCAGGCTTCCCAGATGGAGTACTGGGTCCTGAATTGATGGATCTAATGAAGGCTCAAGCAGAAAGATGGGGCACTAATTTATACGAAAGCGATGTAGTCTCAATAAATACTGATTCACATCCCTTTGAATTAAAAACTTTAGAAGGAACTATAAAAGCAAACGCAATTATTATTGCAACTGGAGCAAGTGCAAACAGATTAGGCGTTATAAATGAAGATAAATTTTGGAGTAAAGGAATAAGTGCTTGTGCAATATGTGATGGAGCCACCCCACAATTTAGAGATGAAGAATTAGCTGTTATTGGAGGAGGAGACTCTGCATGTGAAGAAGCGGCATACCTCACAAAGTATGGCAGCAAAGTGCATTTGATTGTTAGATCAGAAAAATTAAGGGCCAGCGCAGCAATGGTTGATAGAGTAAAAGCTAATCCAAAGATAGAAATCCATTGGAACACAAAAGTTGATAAAGCTGATGGCTCTGAATGGCTTGATAGAATAGAAACTATTCACTCTCAAGAAGGTAAAGGGGAAATTAATATAAAGGGTCTTTTTTACGCCATAGGACACACGCCAAATACGAAGTTCTTAGAAAACAAAATTGATTTAGATAATAAAGGATATATTGCTTGCAAATCAGGAAGACCAGAGACATCTATTGAAGGAATTTTCGCTGCAGGTGACGTTGTAGATTCAGAGTGGAGACAAGGAGTTACTGCTGCAGGAACAGGCTGCATGGCAGCATTAGCCACTGAAAGGTGGCTAGCCGAGAAGAACTTAGCAAAAACCATAGTCAGAGAAACACCCGAACCAGAAAAAAAACTTAATTCATCAGATTTCAATGAAGACGAGGTTAATGAAGATACCTTCGATTCAAACTCTGAATGGCAAAAAGGCAGTTATGCATTAAGAAAGCTTTATCACGAGAGTAAAAAACCTCTCTTAGTTATTTTTAGCTCCCCAAGCTGCGGCCCATGTCATGTCCTGAAACCTCAATTAAAAAGGGTAATTAAAGAACTTGATGGTGCAGTGCTCGGAGTTGAAATAGATATTGATAAAGATCAAGATATTGCAAAACAAGCTGGTATAAATGGCACCCCAACAGTTCAACTCTTTAAAGAAAAGCAATTAAAAAAACAATGGCAAGGCGTCAAACAAAGAAGTGAGTTTAAAGAAGCTATAAAAAATATTCTCTAAAGAAACTTTTTACTTATTATTCCTCTTTGGATTATTTTTATTAGTTGTAGGTCTAGCATTCCCTGCGTTTCTTTCTCTATAAGTTATCCTGCCCCTAGAAAGGTCATAAGGGCTTATCTCAACTAAAACTTTATCTCCAGCTAATAATTTAATTCTAAATTTAGTCAATTTACCTGCGGCTCTGCATAAACATTGATGTCCTTCAGGTTGTTCCAAGGTAACCAAATAAAATCCATTCCCCTGCTCTTTTTCTATTACACCTGAAGTTTCAATCATTAATTAATCTTTTACTAATTTCATATTATCAGAAAAAGATTGGCCAAAATTGATTTAAGAAAAATTACATACGTAAAAATATAAAATTCAATTCAAATTGAAAATTTAATTTCATTGATTATTTGAAGTTGACCATAGTAAAAATTTGCTTTTGCAATTTTTTCAGAATCCTCTAATTGATCAAAAAAAACAAACCCAAGGCTTTCCCATAATGACGATCCGCAAACGTTGTTCAATTCATTTTTTGCTTCTTTTGCAAAATTATCTAGTTTTCGTTCAAGACTTTTAGATTTAGAAACAGACATAATAAATAATATACATAGTACAAATATACTATCTAAGTCTAAAATTGCAATATTAAAAAGGTAATCTCTTTTTTTCTTCAATATTAAGATCTGCTTCCATTTCCCTTAATCTTTTAAGTATTTGTTGGTAGTACTCTTTTATATAACTCTCTAGTGAGGTCATATCTTCTTTTTTAAGTTCCAATATTTCGTAAGTTTTGCTCATATCAGCATCTAATGATTCACCACTACTAGTTACTTCAGCAAAAGCCAATCGCTCAGCAACATTAAGAGAATCTTGGAAAAAGGAAACCACTTTTTGAGTGACATTTATAAGGAAGGGGGAAACTCTAAAGATTTTCGCCTTTTTTTCACTAAATTTTTCACATAAAGATATAACTTCATTTGAATCCCATGCTTTGGGACCTACTAATGGCAATGATGTTCTGTGAGTTTTTGGATTATTTACTGCTGCCACAACAACTTTCGCCATATCTTGAGTATTCATATAAGCAATTTTAGTTGGAGTACCACTCATCCAAACTGCTTGACTATCCAAGATTGGGATGGCGAATTGACCAATAACTCCTTGCATAAAAGCTGCGCATTTGAAGATTGTATAGTCAAGGGAAGATTTCTCAAGAAGTTTTTCAGTGCAAAATTTAATATCCATCAAAGGGACATTTCTAAACTTTTCTGTTAAAAGGATAGAAAGGAATATTACCCTTTTTACATTTAAAGATTCACATGCATTGAATAAGTTAAGCTTCCCATCCCAATCTATTTCATAGATACTTTTAGGATCATCTGGCCTGCTAGTCGCCGCATCAATAACTGCTTCAATATCTTGCAATGCATATTCAATATCAGAAGAATTTAATAAATTACCTTTTGTTAGTTCACAACCCCACTCTTGTAGAAAGGAGGCTTTTCTTGGGTTTCTGACAAAGCATCTAACTTCATGTCCATCTTCTATAGCTTGCTTTGCTATTTGTCTACCAAGTGTCCCTGTTGCTCCCACTAAAAGAATCTTCATATTTAAGATTTACTTAACTTGTAGACCATAACTCAATTTGTGATGTATTCGTGAGAATCAATCTCCCTGAAACTTTAATAACAAAGCGCCACCAACTAATCCTATTGGTATCAGTATCCAAAAAACTGCTGCAATACTAAAAATTTCTTTAGCCATAGTAAAATTTAATGATTACTATAATTTACATTCAATATACATTTATTTGTTAAAAAAGTAGATAATGCAAATATCTTGAAAATTTTTGAATACATGAATAATAATTTCAAAGAAAATATAAACTTTCCCAATTACTGGAATTGGAATGGTTTTAAAATTTGTTGGAGTGTTACAGGCGAAGATAATAAAGTTCCAATTATCTTTCTCCATGGATTCGGCGCTAGTCGAAAACATTGGAGAAACAATTTAGAATATTTCGCGAAAAGGAATTGCGCCTCATATTCATTAGATTTAATAGGATTTGGAGATTCAGATCAACCTGGTATTACACAAATTGGAAAACTAGATAATGAGATTTGGTCTAATCAAGTGAAAGACTTTATTGCACAGGTGATAAGACCGAAGAATTCTGGGAAAGTAATTCTTATTGGCAATTCCCTTGGATCACTAGTTGCTTTAACATGTGCTGTTTCATTAGAGGATCAGATTGCAAAAGTTATTGCATCCCCGCTGCCAGATCAAATTCAAGAAAATAAAAAGTCGAAAAAAAAATCATCATTTAAAAAATTTCAAGATAAATTCATAAAAATATTTTTTATATTTTTTCCTTTGGAAATTATTTTATTTTTAATAACCAAATTAGGTGTTATAAAACTGGGACTAAATTCTGCCTATTTCAAAAAAGATAATATTGATCGCGAATTAATAGATTTGGTAACAAAACCAGTTCTAAGGAGCACTTCAGCTAGATCATTAAGAGCAATGTGTATTGGAATGTCTTCAAGAGATGAAAAATTTCAAGCTTCTTACCTTTTGAGAAAACTGAGCGCCTCAAAAAAAGTTCCTTTCTTATTGATTTGGGGAGAAAAAGATAATTTCATACCTTTGTTTATTGGTAAAAAGATTGCAAATTTTCATAGATGGGTAAAATTAAAAATAGTATCCAATTCAGGGCATTGTATCCATGATGAAGACCCTTCAGTTTTCAATAGAATTTCTTATGAATGGATTAGCGATTTAAAAACCTTTTAAAAAATGAAACATACATTATCAGTTCTTGTAGAAGATGAATCTGGAGCCTTGAGTAGAATCTCTGGTCTCTTTGCTAGAAGGGGATTCAACATAGATAGCCTTGCAGTAGGACCTGCAGAAGCTAAAGGGATATCAAGGTTAACAATGGTAGTAGAGGGTGATGATGAAACTCTTCAACAAATGACTAAGCAACTTAATAAGTTATTTAATGTTCTGGGAGTTGTAGATTTTACTAATCTCGCAGCTGTTGAGAGGGAATTGATGTTACTAAAAGTTTCATCGAAAGAAGATACTAGGAGTAATATCCTTGATATAGTACAGATATTCCGTGCAAAAGTTGTTGATGTATCAGATATGGCCTTAACTCTCGAGGTAGTTGGAGATCCTGGGAAGTTGGTTGCTCTAGAGAAATTACTCGAGCCATACGGTATCCTTGAAATTGCGAGGACTGGAAAGGTAGCTCTTAAACGCTCTTCAGGAGTTAATACAGAGATGTTGAAAATAAATAAATATTCTCTAGAAATTTAATTAGATATCTGTACTGCTTTGATATAGTCTTCTTTATTGATTTTTTCGAGTACGTCTAATCCTTTAATAATCTTTCCAAAAATAGAATATCTTCCATCTAATTCTGGGATCTTACTAGTTACAAAAAAAAATTCAGTAGATGAAGACTTATTCTTACCTCTCTTAACCATAGCGATTGATCCACTCTCAAAAGTATTAACTAAATTTTCAGTTTCATTAGGATTTTTTATTTGATAGTTATATCTTGGTTTTATTTCTTCTTTGAACTTTATTTCTAAAGGTATTGATGGACTTGTCTTATTCAGGTTTTGTTTTCGTTGAATATAAAATTTATTTTCCGGATTAACACCACCATGTATAAACCTTATTTGGGGATAATCTATTATTTTATAAAATTTTTGATTTACATAAATATTATTGTCTATGTTTTCCAGAAAGTTTGATACTGTTAATGGGTTATCTTTACCAAATAATTTAACCTCAAAATCACCTTTTGTAGTTTTAAAGTTAACTATTTTATTACTTTGTGAACAATTGAATTTAAGTTTTTGGCAGTAATAATTTGAATCAATCTCATTTTTATAACTACAAGCTTGAAACAAAAACAACACCTGTATAAAAAATAATGTTTTTAAAAAATATTTTTTTTTTATTTTAGGCCCTCCAAATTAACATTTAAAAATTTAGCTAGACGCGCGCCTTCTTCTTCAACTTGAAGTAGTGGTTTAAGTTCGCCTGCTCCGCTTAAAGGGAGAGGTTTTTTTCTGCCTTTTAATACTAAGGCAATTCTTCTTCTAGGATTAAATCCCTCACTTATATCCAACTTAACAGATTTAATTTCATCGAAATTTAATTTAACTTCAACATCTTTAAATAATCCTTTTCTTTTTATTTCTACAGATTTTGAGGATTTATCAAAATAATTACTTCCTGAGCCAAAGTTTATGTAAACCAAATACCATAAGTAAAAATTTAATAAATTAGCTATTACTCCGTATGCTCCCATTATTATTCCTTGAGGGATAAACAATAAAGTTGAAGGATTTCCTAAAGGTAATAAATCCCTTCCTGTGTAGCTAGATATAGAGGCCAAAAGAAAACCAATACCTCCTATAGTTAGCATTCCTCCAATAATATAATTTGAAATTTTTCTTGATCCACCGATTTTTTGTTCGATTTTATCGAAAGACGTGAGGTCTGAATTCATTTTTATCTTTTTTTAGAGCCTAATTCAGATAATTTAACAAACTAAGGGAGTATTCTTACCTAATTTTTAATAAAAAAGTCAGGAAAGCTTTACAAGGCATTTCAGATATACAAATATTTCCCCACATTACTCTCAATCTTTGTTACAGTCACTGCGTATCCCGAAGCTAAAAACGATTTCTCATGACGATCGCAGTTGGTAGCGCCCCACAAAGAGGATGGTTTGATGTCCTCGATGATTGGTTGAAGCGTGACCGCTTTGTATTTATTGGTTGGTCCGGACTACTTCTACTTCCTTGTGCATATCTTGCTATAGGTGGTTGGTTTGTCGGAACAACATTTGTTACCTCTTGGTACACACACGGAGTTGCAAGCTCATACCTCGAAGGTTGTAACTTTTTAACAGCAGCTGTAAGTACCCCTGGTGATGCCATGGGACACAGTCTTCTATTTTTATGGGGTCCTGAAGCCCAAGGTAGTTTCGTAAGATGGCTACAACTTGGTGGTCTTTGGAACTTCGTTGCATTACATGGAGTATTTGGCCTTATTGGTTTTATGCTTCGTCAGTTTGAAATTGCTGGCCTTGTTGGAATTAGACCATACAACGCATTAGCTTTCTCAGCAGTAATTGCAGTTTTCACAAGTATTTTCCTTATCTATCCTTTAGGACAGCATAGTTGGTTCTTCGCACCTTCATTTGGTGTTGCAGCAATCTTCCGTTATATTCTGTTCATTCAAGGTTTTCACAATATTACTTTAAACCCATTTCACATGATGGGAGTTGCTGGAATTCTTGGTGGTGCTCTACTTTGTGCTATCCACGGAGCTACAGTACAAAATACTTTGTATGAAGATACAAGTATTTATACAGATGGTAAGGTTCAAAGTTCAACATTTAGAGCTTTTGACCCAACTCAAGAAGAAGAAACTTATTCAATGATTACAGCTAATAGATTCTGGAGTCAAATCTTTGGTATTGCTTTCTCAAACAAGCGTTTCTTACATTTCTTGATGTTGTTTGTACCTGTCATGGGTATGTGGACATCTTCAATTGGTATTGTTGGCTTAGCACTAAACTTAAGAGCTTACGATTTTGTAAGTCAAGAAATCCGTGCAGCAGAAGATCCAGAATTTGAAACTTTCTATACAAAAAATATACTTTTGAACGAAGGTATGCGAGCATGGATGTCTTCTGTGGATCAACCACACGAAAACTTTGTATTCCCTGAGGAGGTTCTTCCACGTGGAAACGCCCTTTAATAACTTATTAAGAGCTCCAAACCAAAGTATTGAGGAAACTGGTTATGCCTGGTATGTAGGTAACGCTAGATTAATCAATTTATCTGGACGTTTATTAGGAGCTCACATTGCTCACTCTGGACTAATAGTCTTTTGGGCAGGTGCAATGATGCTCTTTGAGGTTAATCATTTTACTTTTGATAAACCAATGTGGGAGCAAGGTCTAATCTGTATGCCACACGTCGCAATGTTTGGCTACGGCATAGGCCCAGGTGGTGAAGTTACTGATATCATGCCTTTCTTCCAAGCAGGCGTGGTTCACTTGATAGCTTCCGCTGTTCTTGGTTTTGGAGGTATTTACCATTCATTAGCAGGCCCAGAAAAACTTGAAGAAGATTTTCCATTTTTCTCCACAGACTGGAGAGATAAAAATCAAATGACTAATATCCTTGGATATCATTTGATTGTTCTAGGTGTAGGTGCACTAGCATGGTCAGTAAACTGGTGTTTTATTGGCGGTGCATATGACACATGGGCACCGGGTGGTGGTGAAGTCAGACTTGTAAATCCAACCTTAGACCCAAGAGTTATCCTTGGTTATCTATTCAGATCTCCATGGGGTGGAGCTGGTTCAATAATCGGTGTTAACTCCATAGAAGATATTGTTGGTGGACATGTTTATGTGGGTATTACTGCAATTATTGGAGGAATATTCCATATCTTTACCAAACCTTTTGGATGGGCTAGAAGAGCATTTATCTGGAATGGTGAAGGATTATTAAGTTACGCACTTGGTGGAATTTGTGTTGCAAGTTTTATTGCTTCAACTTTCATTTGGTTTAACAACACTGCTTATCCTTCAGAGTTTTATGGCCCAACAAATGCTGAAGCTTCACAGGCTCAAAGCTTTACTTTCCTCGTGAGAGATCAAAGAATTGGAGCTAACGTAGGTTCAACTATGGGACCAACTGGTCTAGGTAAGTATCTCATGAGATCTCCTACTGGTGAAATTATATTTGGTGGTGAAACAATGAGATTTTGGGATTTCAGAGGCCCATGGTTAGAGCCTTTAAGAGGACCTAATGGATTGAGCCTTGAGAAAATCCAAAACGATATTCAGCCTTGGCAGGTAAGAAGAGCTGCTGAATACATGACTCATGCTCCAAATGCTTCTATCAACTCTGTTGGTGGAATCATTACAGAGCCTAATGCTGTTAACTTCGTTAACTTAAGACAATGGTTAGCTGCAGCCCAATTCTTCCTAGGATGGTTTACATTCATTGGTCACCTTTGGCATGCTGGACGTGCTAGAGCAGCCGCTGCTGGTTTCGAAAAAGGAATCGACAGAAAGAGTGAACCGGCTCTAGAAATGCCTGATTTAGATTAATTTCTATCTCATCAAAAAAAGCCCTATCTATAGATAGGGTTTTTTTTTGCTCAATTTTATTATCTATATAAATTTTCCCTGAGCCATGGCAAACTTAAACCCATTACATTACTGAAACAACCCTCTATTTTTTCTATATATTTACTGCCTATACCTTCCAAGGCAAATCCTCCTGCGCAATATAAAGGTTCATTTGTATCTACATAACTCTTGATTTCCCAATCTTCCAAATTAGAAAAATAAACTCTTGAACTTACTATTTTTTTTATTATTTCAGTGATTTTAAAATTTTTAGAAGTTGAATCAAAATTCCCAATTATTAGAGTATGACCAGTATGTAAAAATCCAAATTCTCCAGACATTTTCTTCCATCTAAAAAATGCCTCCTCTTTATTAGATGGTTTTCCATAAGCTTCTCCTTTAAATTCAAAAATTGAATCGCACCCAAGTATTTTCAAAGGCCCATATTTAAATTCTTCGGGCAATGATATGTTTTGAATATTTTCAGATAAACTATTAGCCTTTTGAAAAGATAATTCCAAAGCTAAATTAAATATATTCTTTTCTTGAATAGTAGTTTCATCAAAGTTACTTGATATTTGGATAAATTCGATTTGACAATTTTCTAGTAATTTCTTTCTAGATTGAGAGGCAGAGGCTAGAATTAACACAAATTTTTTTCCAAATTATAATTCAATTTAATGATTAATAAATTTTAAAACTAATATAAATTACTAATGGAGTTAGAAACAAAATTACATGAAATAAAGAAACCAATAATGGTCCTAGGCACTTCCAGTGGAGCAGGGAAATCTTTAACGGTTACTGCAATTTGCAGGATTCTTAAAAATTTAGGAGAAGAACCAATACCTTTTAAAGGACAAAATATGAGTAACAACGCTTGGGTTGATTGGGAAGGTGGAGAGATGGCATATTCACAAGCACTTCAAGCTTTTGCTTGTGGTATTAATCCCTCTGCAGATATGAATCCCATTTTATTAAAACCACAAGGAAACTCAATAAGCGAGGTGATTCACCTTGGCAAAAGCATAGGGACCACAACCGCACAAAATTACTATAAAGATTGGTTTATTCCAGGCTGGGAAATAATTCAAAAAAGTTTAAAGTCTATTTACGAACGGAATCCGAATTGCCGTTTAATTATCGAAGGGGCTGGGAGTCCGGTAGAGATGAATTTGATTCATAGAGATCTGACTAATTTAAGAGTTGCTAAATATTTAAATGCAAATTGCATTTTGGTTACTGATATTGAAAGGGGAGGTGTATTTGCACAAATAATTGGGACTCTTGAATTAATGAAGCCTGAAGAAAAGAAGCTTATTCAGGGAATTATTATAAATAGATTCAGAGGAGACCTTTCATTATTTGAAGATGGGAAAAAATGGATAGAGAATAAGACTCAAATCCCTGTTATTGGAATCATTCCATGGTTAAATGATTCATTTCCTCCAGAGGATTCTTTAGATTTAATAGAAAAAAAATCACTTTCTAAAAATCCTGAAATCAAAGTTGGAATTATAAAATTACCATCTATTAGTAACTTCTCGGATTTTGATCCACTAGAAAATGAAGAAACAATATTAATTGAATGGATTAGAAAATCACAAAACCTAAGTAAGTATGACTTTATTATTCTGCCGGGCAGTAAACAAACTATTAAAGATCAAATATTTCTTGAAAATTCAGGTTTATCTCAAGATATAAGAGAATATTCAAATAATAAGGGAAATATTATTGGGATTTGTGGAGGATTACAAATGTTAGGCACAACTCTTGAAGATCCTTTTTTTAGAGAGGGTTCTAAAAATTATTCTGAACAAAAAATCAAAGGGGTAGGGTTACTACCATTAAAAACGATTTTCTTTAAAAAGAAATTAACACGTCAAATAAACTCTGAATCTTTATGGCCATGCCAATCAAAAATTAATGGATTTGAAATTCATAATGGTCAAACTGAATTGGACAACATGCAAGGCTCATTGAAGATAAACCCTATTTTTAAAGATTTAGATCTTGGTTGGTATAAAGAAAGTAATGATGGCGGGATAATAGCAGGCACATACATTCACGGGATCTTTGAAAATGACAACTGGAGAGATCAATATATTAATTTAATAAGGAAGAGCAAAAATTTACCAAAATTAAATCAAAAATCAATATCTTATAAAAAGAAAAGAGATTCAATTATAGAAAATCTTGCGAATGAATTCGATAAACATTTAAATCTCAAATCATTTTTAAGTTGAAAGAAAGAAACATCAAAATTTTATGGTCAAATAATAATGAAACATTTGTTTCAGAGGGAGATGATTGGTTCTCTTCTGCTGAAAAAGCAGGTTTAAAAATACCGACTGGATGTCTTACAGGAAGTTGTGGAGCCTGTGAAATAGACGTTAATGGTGAAACAGTAAGGGCTTGTATCAGTGAAATTAAAAACAATAAAGAATGTACATTAAGGGTTTCTTTAACTACAGACCCCTTTTGGGAAAACTAAAAGTTTTTTATTAATATAAAAAATTCAACTTAATTCCAAATCTATTTTCATTATCTTTCAGAAGATGTCCAATATCTTGAACTCCGGCAGCATTTGAATAATACAAATCTAATGACTTTTCAGATGAAAAAGAATATCTTACAGCAAGAGTAGAGTTTAATTCTGAATCGTTTTTAATTGAAGTATTTATTTCTGGGATAAGCATCAAATTATCTGATAAATTTATATAACTTGAGAAACCGATCCCACCAAAACTTTCGACACCACTAAAAAAGTATTTGGGACTAACATTAAATGCTAACCAATTGTTTAATCTAAAAGTATTCATAAATTCTGTGAATAAATACCCTTGATTGGTATCATCATTTCTACCAACGGATAATCTTGATGCAAGCCAATAGAGGTCGTTTTTTTGAGGACTAAATATTAGAAGCTTCCCGCCTAACCTAAAATTAAAATTATTTTCATCTAAATAGTTTGAATATAAATGTGACTTTTTACTTCCTTTAAAGTTTAAATTATTAAACCTACCAATATTTAGAAGTTCTAGTTGGAATAAATTTGATAAAGAATAATAATAAGAACCAAACAAATTTCCTCTACTATCAGAGCTAATATTAATTTGTGAATTTCCAGCTTTTGGTAGTAAGGCATTATTTACAGTAATTCCGCCTTTACTAATCAATTTATCTCTTTCATTGAGAGTATTAAGGTATGTATCCTCTCCATAGGGTCTGTAAGTTAAAGTGGCAGAATACAGCGGAAGGTCATCTGATGGAATAGTAAGTATTCCAGTAGAAGGAGAAGCCCCATATGAGTTGGTTATTTTACCTTCAATTCCAATTTTAGGATTAACATTCCATCCCAAACCAAAACTATATATAGGCTTTCTAGAATAATTTAAATTACTGTCAAAATAATTATTACCCGGACCCAGAGGGGTTGTATATGAGAGAAGAAGATTAAAATCTTCTGCAATATCAAAAACAAGGCCACTTCCTATATAGAAATTATTACCATACGAGTTTTTACCAATTCCTTTAGGACCTAATTTCTCAGGCAAAAATGTGATCCCCGGGACAATTAAAGCACTGATGTTTTCATTTAAATTTTTTGATATAGGAAAAGATAAAGCCCCAACTAAATTTTCAAATTTGTCTTTACCAAGAGTACTATCTTTTTGATTATATATGCTTTTTGCGGTTTCAGATCCACTAGCATGCCTCCAATATTCAAGAGTAGATACTAATGACAACCCAAAATCAAAATCTTCCTCATCTATTAATTTTTTCTTAAGAGAAAGTGCATAACTTTGCCAATAATAGTTAATTTTCTGTCCGTCTACTAAGTTATATAAGTCATCATCGGCTCCTGTTATATAGATAGAAATAAGAGAAGAATCTGAAATTCCGTAATCAAAAACAAATGAAGGATTTTGCTGACCAGTCCCACCCCCTACACCTCCGTCAAAAGATGATTTCCACCTAACTGAGGCTTGAATAGTGTCATATTCAAGGAAATTATTGAGTGGTAAAAAGGGTTCAATTTCAGTAATAGAAAAAACTGATATTTTTGATGATTTAAAGTTTCTTTTTTCACTATGAGAATTTTTCTTATCAGTTGTTGAGCTTTGTTTATTTTTTTTTTCAAAATAATTTTCATCACTTTCGTAGTATTTCCAGATAATCTTTTTCAATGGATTGGATTTATTTTCCTCTACCTTTTCCCAATTAACCTTATTAAATCTAGTGATATTTTTATTTACTTTTTCTGCAAAGACTCCTATAAAATTTAGCAATTGACTAATTAAAAATATATAAATAATCAACCTCATATAAAAACTTCTTAGATTTCTTGGGTGAATTTTTAATAATACCCTAAAAAAACTACATAAATCAATCTGAAGTTTCCTAAGAAAATAATTATCTAAGAGATAAAACTAATATTTAAAATAGATTTTTTAGATTTAAATTTATCTGCAAAAAAAAGGGGGAGGATAAAACTATAGTTGAAAACTACTGTAAATAAAGAAATACAAAAAATTTTTACTAAACATTCCCGATTATAAATAAGAGAAACAGATAATAAAAAATTGAGCCTAAAAATGTATTTAATAGGATTACTTTGTATTTGATTTTTGTAGAGGCAATAATATAACTTCCTAAAACATGAGGTATTATTGGGAAAGATCTTATGATTAAAATGTAAAAAGATCTAAAGTTAACATTTTTAAAAAATTTATAAAATTTATTTTTTTCTGGTTTTTTCAAAAACAATATATTCCCTGAAACTTTTAATTTTATTTTTCTCAAAATAAAAACTTGGAATACACTTAAAATTGTTAGAGCGGGAGAAAAAAGAAAAACATAATATAACCCAAAAATTTTTATTAAAATAAAGTCAAAAACAATTGAAAAAGGAAGACCTAAGAATATAGAAATAATATTCAGAGCCATCAAATATTTGTATTGAATATTATTAAGTTGGGCTTCAATATCATAGATATATTTAAAAATTAGAGCTATAAAATAAACCATCAAATAGAAAAAAAATATTTTAAAAATTAAAGGTTTATAATTTATATTTTTTCTATTCATAGAAAAATCAACTATTGCAAATGATCATTAAAAAAATGTGATTTCAAAAAACCCCTTTTAAAGGTAACATCCGTGAAAATAAAAAGTAAAAATAAAACTTCTTTTTATTTGTTCTTTATATAAATCTAAGAATTCTATAATTAGTTGTATATTTCTTAATTAGAACTATTTTTAATAAACTTACAGGTGAAAATTACATCACCCTCAAAATGGGCAAAAAATGGAACTACGTGGGACATATTTTCAAGTGACAAATGGCATATCCTCCAACAGATCAGCCAAAACCGAACACTTGCAGATATTGGACGATATAGGAAAGTCAAAAAAAAGTCGTAAGTTTACATAAAAAAACCCCTATTTCTAGAGGTTTTTCTATGGGTTAACTAAATCAAGTGTTTCCTTGTTTCCACTGTTTAGTAAACCACTCCTTCACACAACTATAAATTATGTAATTTATTTCTTTTCCGTGGAAGGGGCGAATGGGATGTTAATTAACTGTCACATGTGCCAATTGTTTATTTCAGTGAATTTGTTGTAAAAAAACACCCTAATTTAGAGAGAAGGATTTTTACTTATCAGAAATTAGTTTGTGCTGAGTTTATGATTAATACAAACTAATGGCAAAAGTTATCAAATTTCTACAATATTAATTACTAATTCTTTTCCCAAAATAGATAAAGATTTGAAAACTGGTTTTTAGTATCTACTATTGCAGTACTTGTTGAGATCAACTTCCATCCTGCAGAATTACGTTTTTTCATAATTGCTGCAAGTTCGTTTTCTTGTCTTTGAGTATTTGCATTACCAACTGCGTAATATATATCAAGATCATTTTCTACTTTTGCCATTTTTTAAGTTGATACGTTATTCAGAGTTAATATTAATCAATCTTTCATCGTTAATGGGAAAGCTTCGATAGGGTGGTTGAAAATAAGACTTATATGGTATTACCTTCACACCAAATTGCTATTGGATTAGTGCTTATAAGTATTGACATATTAGTTACTTTTGATATCAAAATTGATTTATTAAAAAAAAAGAGTAGAAGAAATTGGGGTACAGAAAAATAACAATATTAATTTGATCAAGTAATAATTAATCTAAATTAAATTAAGAATAAAAAACACCCTGAAATAAATCCACTTAAATGACCTAATAAACTTACCCCTGGCAAAAAAGAGAAAATCAAACCTATGAGACATATTGTCTTTGACATTTTTTGAACTTCATAATTGGGCTTAAAACCGATTTCTTTACCAAAAAAATATTTCTTTCCATAAAAAGAAGTTAATAGTAAGAATCCAAATAAAGCATAAATTATTCCACTAAATCCTAAAGCGGCATAATTAGGATAGATATTAAAATAGGATAAGATCTTTTCGTAAACCCAAATAATAAAGAAATTAATAAAAGAACAAATAAAAATAAATTTCAAATAAAAAAATCTGCTTTCGATTCCAAGTCTCATCAAAAAATATCTAGTGATTATTATTCCTCCAAGATTACTTAATAAATGATTTAAATCTGCGTGGATTAGAATTGATGTGAAAATCCTATGGGGTTGATCACTAATTAATCTTGGTACAAAGTAAAAATATTCTTTATCAATAACGTCAATTAAATCTGTAAAAATAAAAACTAAAATTAGAAAAAATCCTGTTGCAAGATACTGCCAATCATATTTAGATATTGAATTATTAATAGCCATATTTTCTTTATTTTTATACTAAAAGAATATCTACTTACTTAGAAGAAAAGACCCGCATTAGGATCTTTTTAATGTCTTGAATTTATATTACCTTTAGTAAACTTTGCAATGAGAACTTGTTGGGTGCTCTATGCATTCTTTTTCCCAATAATCTTTTCTTGGATCTTTTGGTAGTTGATAATTAAAATCATGCATTCTCCAAATATCTGAAGTTGCATTTTTCAAGGCAGTGAATGGAGTGGTGAGTCTCATAAAACCTCCTTTATCTCTACTATTTAATTATCCTGCTATTCAATTGAAATTAATAGAGTATTAATACCCGAGTATTAGTGCTTTGTTGTAGTCACAACTATCTTTCTCTATATATTAGGAATATAAATAATTTAGGAGTTAAAAGCACTTCATCGACTTTCTGGACAGAGAGGTGCATATTATGACTCGAAGAGGGCAAATAAATGCCCTCTTATTTTTAGGAATTCCAGAAACTATAAATTATTAACGGAGAGGGTGGGATTCGAACCCACGAATAGTTTCCTATTAAACGATTTCGAGTCGTTCGCTTTCGACCACTCAGCCACCTCTCCGCCTGTTTATAAGTATGCACATAATTAACAGGAAATTATGAACTATATAATTATCTTAATTTTTAGTTCCACCCTGCTTCTTTCATCAATTTAATAGCTAGAGAATTTTTTTCTCCAAGGTCTTCTACAGTGACACTATCAGGTATAAATTCTCCAAAATTCTTTACTATTTCATTCTGATTAACTTCCTTCAATGGATGTTCAAAAGTTGGTGCAGCTAAACCTTTACTTCCTTCCGGAGATGCTAAGAATTCAAGCAACTGAATAGCTTCATTTTTATTTGTTGCATATTTTGCAACACCACCGGCACTAATATTTACGTGAGCAGGATTAGGTGTAAGGACCTTTGTTTTTTTTGCATACAAAGCATCTCTCCTCCCATTGACGCCAGCTAACATTCTCGCGACATAATAATGATTAACAATTCCTACTCCACATTTTTTCTTAGAGACTGCTCTAATTATTGAAATATCCCCTGGGAAAAAGGGTTTTGAAACGTTTGAAATCATTCCGCTTAACCAAGCTCTAGTCTCTGATTCACCTTTGTTAATTATTTGATTGGCAACTAAAGATTGATTATATGGACTTTTTCTATTTCTTAAACATACTTTCCCTTTTAAAGAAGGATCAGCCAAATCAGTGTAATCATTAATCTTGCTAACATCTACTACTTTTGGATTGGCTATCATGACTCTTACTCTTCTTGTTAATGCATACCATTCCTTATTAGGATCTTTTAATCCAACAGGAACATCATTTTCTAAATTAGAAGATTTTATTGGTTGCAGTAATCCAGCTTTGGCTGCATTAGTAATTCTTGCGGCATCTACTAGCAAGATTAAATCTGCTTGAGAATTCTCCCCTTCTCGTTTCAATCTTTCGATTAAAGAAATTCCTGCTGCCTCTATAAGCCTTACTTTAATCCCTGTTTCTTCTGCAAATTTTTTATAGACGCTCCTATCAGTGTTGTAATGTCTACCTGAATAAACCTTAACTTCTTTTTCTGTGGAATTAGCGGGTATATTAACGTTTAGCAAAAATGTACATGTTAGTGCTGTATAAAATAATTTTTTGAGTTTTTGCACTTTTTGAAATTAGTATCTATGGTTACTTTATAACTATCAAAACTGTTAAAACTCTAAAAGAGATCTTCTATACACCAAGATGTATCATTTTTTATAGTGCATATGAATTATTTAACTCAACAGTTATTAAATGCTGAAGAAATCAACCTATTAAAAAAAGATTTAGAGGATGAAACTCAAAATTGGGAAGATGGAGGGAAAACTGCTGGCAGTCACGCCTCAATCGTAAAAAATAATTTGCAATTAAATAGAAATTCTGAATTATCAAAAAAGTACTCACAATTTGTTAATAAAAAGATCCTTTCCAACCAATTAATAAAAAGTTTTTCTTTACCAAAAAGAATACATGGAATAATGTTTACAAAATCATCAAAAAATATGCATTATGGGAGACATATTGACAACCCATACATGTCTTCTGGTAGATCAGATTTGTCATTTACTCTCTCATTAACAAATAAAGATTTTTATGAAGGTGGGGAATTAATTATTGAAACAATGAATTCAGAAGAGAAATTCAAATTAAATGCTGGAGAGATAATTTTATATCCAAGTTCTTACTTACATTCAGTAAGCGAAGTAAATAATGGTGAAAGGATAGTATGCGTGGGTTGGATAGAAAGTTATGTTAAATCTACTGAAAAAAGAGAATATTTATTTGATCTAGACGCAGGTGCAAGAAGTTTACTAGCAAAGAATGGCAGATCTGATGAACTAGATCTTATTTTCAAATCTTATTCAAATCTTTTAAGAGCTATGGGAGATTAAAAAGAATCATTTTATACAACAAAAAGAATATAAATTTGAAATTGATTAATATATTAGAAAACATATTTATCGAATGCCAAAAAGAAGTTCAATTGCAATTTTTATCGCAGCCACAAGCGCATTAGCTATTTCAACGGCGGATAGTAATTCAGTTAAATCAGGTGAAAATGATTTAGGTGGACTAAAGGAATGGAATACTGATATGGCTTTAGATGCAGATTTCAAATTAGATGCGGAAGCTCAAAAAATAGCAGATGAAGCTGCAAAATCAAGTACTTGTGTTCCTATTGGAGAAGGAGAAAATTGTTGGTAAAAACATAAAGTTTTTAAAATATAAAAAAGTGCAAAAAAAAACACCCTTACGGGTGTTTTTTATTTGTTCACTATATTTAGAATTTAAATGTAGTTTGAACAATCCCTCCAAAAACGTCACCTCCTGCAGTACCGTTTCTATCAGTTCCTCCAAAAATGGTAGGAGTAACACTTACAGAATCATTGAGCATATAAGAATAATACAATTCATAGGCAAATGGGTCAGTAGTCTCATCCTCATTAGTTGTAGGTTGGCCAAAAGCTATCCCAATTCTGTCGTCAGGTTGAAAAATATCCTGCCAAGTTAGTCCTGCGAACCAAGCATCAGAAGAATCTGACGCAGCTGGGGCTCCATCATATACTGTTGAGTCATATCCCAAAGATATAGAAGGAGTGGCTGAGCCTGTTTCAAGTGGACGCCACCAACCTCTTAGACCTACAGAGGAGAAATTACCTGTCGATGAACTTGGACCATGTTGTAATGAATGGTAGTACGTATCGCTCCAACCATTATATTTCTGGTTTACGAGCACAGAAGCTGACCACTGAGGTTTTGTTATACCAATCTGAGTTGCCCAACTGGTTTTTGTATCATCTGTCAAAAGACCTGTATCCGTTCCAGAAGAAGTAGTTTTAGATTTTGTTCCTATATTTGAACTAAGAGCAAATCCATTATCTGCTTTATAAGCCCATCCAGCACCAGTGTCTGTACTTGCGCCATAAGCTTCACCATTACCCCCAAGACTAAATTGTTTAGTTATTGGCTTGTAAATTGAAGGGGCAGTACCATGCATGTAATAGTTTTCAATCTTTGGACCTATCCATACAGTATTGTTATCACCAACAGGGAATTCGTACCAAATCTTATCAACTCCTAAAGCTCCGGCATTTTTACCTAAAGAACCTAGATAACCACCGTAAGTTTTGTCAGCCATCCAGCTGCCATGGTTACCAGTTTTGATTCTAATGTAAAGATTATCGTCGCCTGTAAAACTAGTATTTAAATTTGCAGTATAAGAATACCCAAAGTTAGTTGCTTCAGTTTTGGTTTCAGAACTCAAAGAATAATCAACAGCACCAATGTCAAAGATTACCTTGCCATCCATTGTTGTTGTATCTGAGAACCCACCAGCTTCAAATTCTGCTTGTTTAACTTCAAGGCCATCAACACGACCTTTGAGTTTTGCAATGTCTTCACTAACTTCGTTAATGAATGTTTTACTGTCAAGTCTTGAAGATTTTTTTATTGTGCTACGCGAGTAGCTTTTCATTTCTTCTAAGTTGACAACATCGGAAGCTTGAGCAGCAATTGGAGCTAATAAGCTCAAAGATGCTCCTGCGACCAACATTTGTTGGAAGAGTTTCATTTTACCTCACACTAAAATTACCCATAGAAATGGGTACCTAAATTGTATCCAAGGTAACCTTTTTGGGTAGGACCTTAAGATTCACTTACGAGTAACAAATTTTACAAAGTTTTTATTTTTATTACTCATCCCAAAAGTTTTAATTTTTTTTTAATAAGGGAAAATTTAAAGTATTTCTCTCTTCCATCCAAGATGATGCAACTTCTCTTGCTAATTTTCGAATCTTTTCAATGTATTGAGCACGATCAGTAACTGAAATAACTCCTCTGGCATCAAGAAGATTAAAAGTATGACTACATTTCAGAACAAAATCAAGTGCAGGGTAAGTTAATTTCTTTTCTATTAAAGAAATTGCCTCATCTTGGTAAATTTCAAATAATTTTCTGAGATTGTCAGCACTAGATTCAGTAAAATTATAAGAACATTGACTTTTTTCAAATTGAAGCCAAATATCACTATATTTCAAATCTTTGTTCCAATTTAAGTCCCATATACTTTCCTTATCCTGCAAAAACATTGCAATCCTCTCTAGCCCATAAGTAATTTCAATTGGGATTGGATTACAATCTATCCCCCCACATTGCTGAAAATAAGTAAATTGAGTAACTTCCATTCCGTCCAACCAAACTTCCCAGCCAACACCCCAAGCTCCAAGTGTTGGAGACTCCCAATTATCTTCCACAAATCTTATGTCATGATTTCTAGGATTAATTCCAAGAGATTCTAGAGAGGTCAAATATTTTTCCTGGATTCCTTCCGGTGAAGGTTTAATAATTACCTGATATTGAAAGTAATGTTGCGCCT